>NZ_RAWK01000330.1 GCF_003612165.1 Corallococcus aberystwythensis
CTCGGGGGGAGTCTCCGCCTGGGTACCGGGACCGCAACCAGCGAGCATGCTCACGGCAAGAAGGGCTGTGCCAAGACGACGCATCAGGAACTCCTGAGTGGGGGGAGGTGCTGCGGTGAGACGCGGCTCAATACACCAAATCCGTCTGACACACCCCGCTCGTTCCGCGACTTGTTCATGTCACATTTCAGTCACCACCGACGCATTCCGCTGGGAGCATTCCGCGAGGGCCCCGGGGTGAGACTTCCTGACGTGAGAGCACATGAGCCCGGAGTTTGATCCAGCGCGCGGGCAACGTGACCTTCCAGGTTGAGTGGACTTCGTGCAACCCTCTGGGTCCATGAGTCTGGAAGGGTCACAGGTGTTCCCGGCGGCGCTCCAGCCCGGCGCGGTGGTGGGGCGCTGGCGCGTGCTGGGGACGTTGGGAGTAGGTGGGTACGGCGCCGTCTACCGGGTCGAGCCACTGGACGCGCCGGGGCGGAGCTTCGCGCTCAAGCTGTCGCTGCATCCGGATCCGGCCCGGGCGCTGCGGGAGATGGCGCTGCTGCTGGACCGGGCGTGGCACCCGAACGTGGTGCGGGTGCATGCCTCGGGGCGGTGGCCGGATCCAGTGGAGGGGCTGCCGTACTTCGTCATGGACTGCGTGGAGGGGATGGCGCTGCACGCCTGGGCGGAGGCGTTCAACCCCACGTTCCGGCAGGTGGCCATGGTGGGGGGCTCGGTGGCGATGACGCTGGGGGTGTTGCATGCGAGGGGCGTGCTGCACCGGGACCTGAAGCCGGAGCACATCCTGATCCGCCCCCGGGAGCAGGTGCCGGTGCTCATCGACTTCGGTGCCGGGGACCAGACGGGGGCTGCGACGCTGACGACGACCACCCTGCCCCCGGGGACACTGCACCTGCGCAGTCCGGAGGCCATCCGGTTCCAGCAGCTTCATTGGAGACAGCCGGAGCTGCGCTACCCATACAACGCGGCGGACGACCTGTATGCACTGGGCGTATGCCTGTACCGGGCCGTCACGGGGCACTACCCGTTCCCTCCAGAGCAGGAGCCGGAGCTGCTGGCGGTGGCCATCACGGAGCGGTTGCCGCCGGCCCCCCGGGACATCAACCCGCAGGTACCGGAGTCCCTGTCGCGGGCCGTCCTGCGGCTGCTGGCGAAGGAGCCTGAGCAACGGCCGAGCACGGGAGAAGCGGCGCATGCGGAGCTGATGCGGGGCCTGCTGTCCGGAGGGTCAGCGGCGTTCGAGGCGCACCTCTTCGATGAGATTCCGGGCACGCCGAAGCAGATCCGCCGTCCGGCGTGGCCTGCGCAGCCATACCTGAAGCCCGCGCCTCGGGCGGCTCCGGTGGTGGAGTCCCCACGCCGACGCCCAGCCTGGGGTTGGCTGGGGGTGGCGGGGTGCCTCGGATTGCTGCTGGCGGGACCTGGGACCTGGGAGGTCCTGCTTCGGGGCTGGACTCGTCATACAACCCCAGAGGTCCTGGAGACTGTTTCCGCCCCAGGTGGTCATAAACTGGCGAGCGCGCCAGACCGCCCGCACAGTGTTCCTGTCGCCGCACCGGCGACCGCTGCCCTCGTGGTGGCGCCAAAAGAGGAACCTGCCCCCGTGACAACAAAGCCTCCTGCTCCGCCGTCTCCGAAGCCTGGTCGCACCCTCAAGACCGCCACGATTGCGTCCTGCATGGCGGGCATGGCCTGCGCCAGTGCACCCCTGGTGGATCGCCCAACGCCTCCAGCGGAGGACTGTCCGCAGGACGCAAGGGCAGCCATGTCAGCGCTGAAGATCGACACCATCCAGTGGGCCGCCAAGTTCGACCCGACCACACGCTCAGATTTCGTCACCGTCCGCGAGGGACGTACTGCGGTGTACACCGTCGGCAGCGAGGGGCGCGTGAGGCACGGTTCCATGCTGACGGGCACGCTCTACGTCGGTGCCAAGCGGGTCTACGGCCGTTTCACGCAACTGCGTCAGAACAAGACCGGTGAAACATTTCCCGTCTGTATTGAACTCTGGTTTCTGGATGACATGACGCGGGGCGTTCCACGCAGTGAAGGGGGAGATGAGAACACGGCCGTCGTCCCCAACATGATGTCCGTGCGGTCAATCTGGCGATACGACGAATAGGAGGGCGCGTGCTCCTGTTCCTGCTTCCGCTCCTCGCAGCCGCGGATGGAGGGGTTCCTGACGACGCAGCCATTCCGGTTTCCGAGCGGGCCTGTCCCGACGTAGGGCTGACAGCAATGTTGTCCGAAGCCCTCCTGGATCAAAAGGGAGTCCGGACGTTGCAATTGAAGACGCCCGAAACGGATTCCTCGGACGCGATGTTCCAGGTCAGGACCTTCCGCTCCGCGCTTCGGGTCGCGGTGCAGTTGGAATTCTCCG
Organism: Corallococcus aberystwythensis; assembly: GCF_003612165.1. Taxonomy (GTDB): domain Bacteria; phylum Myxococcota; class Myxococcia; order Myxococcales; family Myxococcaceae; genus Corallococcus; species Corallococcus aberystwythensis. The sequence goes on from NZ_RAWK01000330.1 coordinate 2,387, forward strand.
GGCGGACGTCCCTCTCCGGCAAGGTCTCAAGGGCCAGTCTCAGCGGTCCGAATCAGCAGACATTGAGGGTCGTGGCGGCGCGCCAGCTCGATCCCACGTCCGAAGCCGAGACTGCCCGGATCATCGTGGAAGCTGAAGCGCTGACACTGGAAGCTCGCGGTATCTACACGCTGGAACTCCAGGACGCGGAAGGCACGCGACTGCTCGTCCTGCCAGGAGTCCGGTTCCCTTCCATCTGAGCCACTTCGACGCCGTCAATGGCCTGGACGCACTAAGAGCTCAAAACGGTTCGGGTGTCTCGGGAGGGATGGCCCATGGCCATGGCCGCCAGGCTTCGATTTCTCGCCAACTCGTGAGCAGCAGCGGAGGTCGGGGCACGGGTGGAGGTGCCCACCGGGCAGGCGACATCGCCCAACTGGTCCGACTGTCGGACCAGTTCGCGCCCCTTCCGGCCCGGGGGCGCGCTGGCTCAGCAGGGTGGCCGCTCGCGTCCATGTCAGACCCATCTGGTTGGATGGGCGAAGCATTGGCGAGGAGGCGGCGGGGATGGTGAGGGTGGGGCTGGTGGCGTACGTGGAAGAGCAGCTTGAGCGGGAGATTGCGCAGGGGAGGCTGCCGAGGAATGGGGGGCTGCGCTCGGAGCGGATGATGGCGCGCCACTTCGGGGTATGCCGGGGCACGGTGCGCGAGGCCTTGCGGCGGCTGGCGGCGAGGGGCCTGGTGGTGCTGCGTCCCGGGCGTCAGGCGCGTGCGGTGGCGCTGGACGAGTCCCTGACGCTGGAGAACCTGGGGCTGGCGCTGCATGACACGCGCACCCAAGAGTCCCGGCGCCTTCTGGAGGGCTTCTTCAGCCTCAAGCGCCAAGTGCTGGTGGAGTTGCTCTCCGACTGCTGCGCGCATGCATCCGACCTGGACCTGCAGCGGCTAGGGGAGACCCTCTACACGCTCCAGGACGCAGCGCGCTGGTACCACCCCAAGGAGCGCGGCGCGCAGCTGGAATTCGAGTTGCTGCGGCTGTCTGCCCGGGCGGCGGCACGGCCCGGGCACCTGCTCCTCATCCAGTCGCTGCAGCGGGCCTTCCGGGGCATCGCGGACCGGCTGCTGCCCTTCATGGGGGGCGATGCGATGCGCCAGTGGGTCCTCTGCGCGTTGGATGCGCTGTATGCGCGTGACGTGCAGGCGCTTCAGCATCAGCTGCCGGCGCTGATGAAGACGTACGACGAGCTTGTGCTCGACCAACTCGCTCCTGTCCCTCGGGAGCAGGTGGCCCCCGAGGCCCACCACGCTCAGGTGGACCGCCACGACAGTTCCGCCCCAGCCACAGCGGTGCGCCATTTCGAGGATGAACGTCCTCTTCAGGCGCCCACTTCAGTCGTAGGGCAGGACGAGACGCCGACAGTGCGATCTTGCGTGGAGGCGCGTGGCCTGGAAGGTCCTGAGCCAGCCACTGAGCAGAACGAAGCATTGAAGGCACGGTCCTTCGTGGAGGAGCGCGGCTTCGACAACCTCACGCCTACCGCCGAGAACCAGGAAGTGCTCGGGGTTGAGCCTGGCCTCCATGATGAGCGCGCTGGGGAGGACGTGATGGGCTCGGCCTTGAGAGACCTGTCCGACTGCCGGACAGGGTCTGGTGCCTCGGCTCAAGAAGCGGCCGCCAGTAACCCGAGCCCCCATCCCCTGGCGCCCGCGAGGGCTCTTGAGCCAGAGGGCTGTGCGCCTCTGGCGTCTCATTGCCTGGTTCCTGGTCGCCCTGCTCCATAAGCAACGACAGCCCTACAAGTCCGCTGTCGTCCGTGAAGCGCCGCGCCTTGCTTCCGCGCCGGATGGTTCAACGAGTGTCTGACTATCGCCTCAGAACCCCATCGCCAGCGCGATCTGCTCCGTGCGGTCCACGTCCGCCGCTACCTGCGCCAGCTTCTCGCGGATGGCTCCGGGCGCATCCGGTCCCAGGAAGAGCCGCAGTGTCGGGGCACCCGCGGCCACTGCGTCCGCGATGGCCTTCGCGGCCTTCACGGGGTCGCCGGGCTGCGTGCCGGCGGCCTGCGCCACGTAGGCGCGCATCGGGCCCACCGTCTCCGCGTAGGCAGGCAGCTCCGGCATCGACCGGAATGACGGGCCCAGCAGCTTCGTGCGGAACATGCCCGGCTCCACGATGAGCACCTTCACTCCGAAGGGCGCGACCTCCTTCGCGAGTGACTCGGACAGGCCCTCCAGCGCGTGCTTGGCCGCGCTGTACGCGCCCACACCGGGATATGTGACCAGTCCGGCCACGCTCGACACCTGCACGATTGTGCCCGTCCTGCGCTCCCGCATGTGCGGCAGGACTGCCCTCGTCATCGCCACCGCGCCGAAGAACAACGGCTCGAACGCCGCCCGCAGCTCCGCGTCGCACATCTCCTCCACCGCGCCCAGCAGCGTGTAGCCCGCGTTGTTCACCAACACGTCGATGGCGCCGAAGCGCTTCAGCGCCGCCGCGATGGACTCCTGCACCTGCTCCGCCTTCGTCACGTCCAGCCGGACCGCGAGCACCCGGTCCGGTGCCAGTGCGACCAGGTCCTCCAGCGTGCGCGGGTCCCTCGCTGTCGCGACGACCCGCTCCCCTCTCGCGATGACCTCCTCCACGATGCTCCGGCCAAACCCCGACGACGAACCCGTAACGAACCAGACCTTGCCTTGTGCGCTCATGACTGCCTCCTGGCCCATGAAGTACGCCTGTGGCCTCCGGTCCGAAACGCGTCGTCCCTGGATGCGCTTTGTAGCTACGCTAAGGAATGCGCGACGACCTCTCCGGCCTCATGGCGTTCCTCGCGGTGGCTCGCAGGCGGAGCTTCACCGCCGCCGCAGCGGAGCTTCACGTCACTCCTTCCGCGGTGAGCCAGAGCCTCCGGGCCCTTGAAGAGCGAGTCGGCGTGCGGCTCCTTCAACGCACCACCCGCAGCGTGGGACTCACTGAAGCCGGCTCGCGCTTCCTGTCGCGGCTCGAGCCCGCGATGCATGGCGTGCAGGATGCCTTCGAGTCCCTGGGCGAACTTCGGGACCGGCCCTCCGGACTCCTTCGCCTGACCCTGCCTCGCTATGGCTATCAGGAGGTGCTCGGGCCCCGGCTCGCGGAGTTCCTCGCCGCCCATCCCGACATCCGCGTGGACATCCAGTTGGACGACGCGTTCATCGACATCGTCCAGCAGGGCTTCGACGCGGGCTTCCGCATCGGGGAACACGTGGAGCGCGAGATGATTGCCATTCCCGTGAGCGGCGACATCGCCATGTTCGTGGTGGGCGCGCCGTCGTACTTCGCGAATCGCGGCAAGCCGAAGCACCCTCGTGACCTGCGCGACCACGACTGCATCAACTACCGCAGCAGGACCACCGGCGGCCTCTACCGCTGGGGACTCACCGACGGCGGAAAACGCATCGAGGTCGCCGTCGAGGGCCGCGTCGTCATCGACGACTCGGAGTTGCAGGTGGACACCGCCGTGGCCGGACTGGGGCTCGCCTACGTCCCGGAGAGCCGCGTCCGGAAGCACCTCGCGGAGAAGCGCCTCGTGCGCGTGCTCGAACCGTACTCCTCCACCCTCCCCGGCTTCTTCCTCTACTACCCGAGCCGGACCCACGTGGCGCCCAAGCTCAAGGCGCTCATCGACTTCTTCAAGGTGAAGCGGCGGCGCTGATCACGCCGTCCACCACCGTGGCCGGCGGCGTCAGCCACGGGGCGGCCAGTGCTTCGGCTTCCCCCAACAACCGCAGGCGCCGGGCATCGTCGGGAAACGGCGCCGTCGTGCTCCCGGGCAGCGCGTCGTACGTGCGCCCATCCAGCACCCGCCCCGCCTCAGCCTTGCGCTTGCCTCCCCACTGCTTGAAGAAGAAGGCCACTCCCGCCGCGTCACACTGCTCGCGCACCGAGCGCACCCAGTCCGGGTCCAGCGGACGCGCCTTCGCGCCGCTCTCGCCTCCGACAATCACTCCGTCCACACCCGTGAAGTCCACCGTGCCCAGGTCCTCCAAGAGAGGCTCGATGGACAGGAACCGCACCCGCGCTGACGTGGCTTGCAGGTGCTTCACTCGCGGCAGGCCGTACTTCCGGTCCTCCACGCTCACGCCCCACCACACGTTCGGCAGCCTCGCCGCGAACGCGAGCCGCGTGGACAGCAGCCGCTGCATCCGCTCCGCCCGCTTCGTCAGCACCTGGAACGTGTGCCAGTCCGCCAGCGCCATCACCCGCGCCACCGCCTCGATGTACGCCTCCGGGACTTCATCCAGGAACAGGTCGCTCATCGAGTTCACGAACACGCGCTTGGATGCCTTCCAGCGCAGCGGCTCGGCGAGCTTCCCTGGAATCAGTTTCAGGTCGAAGCCCTGCTCATAGGGATGGCCCGGCACGCCCCGGAACCGCTCCGCGAACGTCTCCGCGTAGCAGTGCTTGCACCCGGGGCTCAGCTTCACGCAGCCGCGCACCGGGTTCCACGTCGCGTCCGTCCACTCAATCTTGGAGTTGTCAGCCATGGCGTCCGGAAGGAACACCCGGCCCGCCTGCCTCCATCCCCTTCGCCTCCAACCCCTACTTCGAGGGAGGCGTGTCCACGCCCAGCGACTTCGCGCGCTTCTCCACCGCGCGCAGCGTGTCCACCACCGCGTCCTTCTGTCCCATGTTGGCCAGGAACCCCGGGACGGAACCGGCAGGGTCCACCGTGAACTTGTAGACGACCCAGGATGTGCCCTCGCCCTTCGGCTCCACCTTCCAGCTGCCCTCGTTCAGCCGCAGGCGCACCACGTCCCGCCGGGCAGGGAACGCGTCCGGCTCCGCCTTCCAGCGCTGCTGGTACACGCCCGTCCCGTCCGCGGCGACCTTCGACTCCGTCACCACGTGGCAGATGTAGTCCCGTGACGACACCACCGGCAGGTCCAGCCGCGTGTACGTGAGCCGCCCGCCGTCGTCCGTGGGCCGCACCACCCGCGACTCCTTCACGTACGGCATGAAGAGCCGGTACGAGCCCTGGTCCTCCAGCGCCGTCTGGATCTGCAACGCGCTCGCCTTGAGCTCGCCTTCCGCCCAGATGTCCTTCGCCTTCGTCCCCGGGCGGGGCCGCACCTTGATCACGTAGGGCGACGTCGCCACCGTCTCCCACTCCTGCGCCCCGGCCACGCCCGCCGCCAGCACGGCTCCCGCCACCAGGGGCGCGCCCCAACGCCGCGTCATTCCCAACATGTGTCTGCCCCTCGGTCCGCGCGCTCGCCGGCCCTTCGCGACGCGTACGGCACCTGTATCCCATCTTTCCGACACCTGGACGGCCTGGGCCTGCCCACGAGATGACTCGGGCACACGGGCCGCTCGACTTTGCGAGCAAGCCTTGGCAAGCCTTGCTCCCATGCGTCCTCACTTCTCCGGTCCCCCGCCCGAGCGCGGCCTGTTCTGCAACCGCACCCTCAATATGCGCGCCATCAAGGCCGTGGGCTACGACATGGACTACACGCTCATCCACTACCGCGTGGAAGCGTGGGAGCGCCGCGCGTACGAGTACATCCGCGACCGTCTGGTGGAGCAGGGCTGGCCCGTGGCCGACCTGACGTTCGACCCGATGCTCGCCATCCGCGGCCTCATCATCGACACCGCCAAGGGCAACCTCCTCAAGGCCAACCGCTTCGGCTTCGTGAAGAAGGCCCTGCACGGCAGCCTCCCCATGGGCTTCGAGTCCCAGCGCGAGGCCTACAACCGCACCGTCATCGACCTGGCCGACCGGCGCTGGGTGTTCCTCAACACGCTGTTCTCCCTCTCCGAGGCCTGCATCTACGCGCAGCTCGTGGACCGCCTGGACGCGGGCCAGCTCCCCGGCCCCATGGGCTACGCGGACCTCTACGAGCACGTGCGCAAGAACCTGGACGCCACGCACATGCAGGGGCGCCTCAAGGCGGAAATCATCGCGGACCCCGAGCGCTACGTCATCGACGACCCGGAGACGCCGCTCGCGCTGCTGGACCAGAAGAACGCCGGCAAGAAGCTGCTGCTCATCACCAACAGCGAGTGGGCCTACTCGGAGCCCATGATGCACTTCGCCTTCGACCGGCACCTGCCCGAGGGCATGACCTGGCGCCAGCTCTTCGACGTCGTCATCGTCAGCGCGCGCAAGCCCGAGTTCTTCACCACCCGCTCCACCCTCTTCGAGGTGGTGGAGGCCAACGGCGAGGCGCTCCTGCGTCCGCACTCCGGCCCCCTGGACAAGAACAAGCCCTACTTCGGCGGCAGCGCGCTGGAGCTGGAGCGGCACCTGGGCCTGTCCGGCGACGAAATCCTCTACGTGGGCGACCACATGTTCGGCGACGTGCACGTCACCAAGAACGTGCTGCGCTGGCGCACCGCGCTCATCCTGCGTGAGCTGGAGGACGAGGTGCGCGCCATCGCCGCCTTCCGCGCCACCGAGGTGCGCATTGGCGAGCGCATGGTCCAGAAGGAGCGCCTGGAGGCGGAGAGCTGCCAGGTGCGCCTGGAGCTCCAGCGCCGCCGCCACCAGTACGGCCCTCGCACGGACGCCACGGAGAGCGAGCTCGTCACGCGGCTCACGGAGCTGCGCGCGGAGCTGGAGGCGCTGGACGCGGAGCTGGGCCCCATGGCCCGCGCGGCCGGGGAGCTGTCCAACCCGCACTGGGGCCTGCTCACCCGCGCCGGCAACGACAAGAGCCACCTGGCGCGGCAGGTGGAGCGCTACGCGGACATCTACACGTCGCGCGTGAGCAACTTCCTCTTCGCCACGCCGTTCGTCTACCTGCGCAGCCCGCGCGGCAGCCTCCCGCACGACCCCAGCATCCCCGGCGGCACCCCGGTGTTCACCACCGGGGATGGCGCGGGCAGCGGCCCCGCCGAGTAGCGAAGAAGCGGCCCTGGCGCCTCCTACTGCGTGAGGCGCCAGAGGGCCTGCAGGTCCGCGGGGAGGTTGCTGGCGACCTTGTCCGCCTCGCCCTCCGTGATTTGATCCTGGAAGGCGCGCAGCACCGCGCGGATCACCAGCTCCGCCTGGTCCGCCGGCATCTGGAGGTCCTCCGCCACGGAGCCGATCATCTCCTCGCGGCCGAAGCGGTGGGGGCGCGGGGGGCGCTCCTCCGGGGGCGGCAGGAACTCCACCAGCATCCGGGGCAGCTGGGCCTCCAGATTCCGCGCCCCGTTG
>NZ_RAWK01000331.1 GCF_003612165.1 Corallococcus aberystwythensis
GCCCAGCCACCCCAGCACCACCTGGAGCGCCAGCGCCCCCAGCCCCACCGCGAGCGCCGGGAAGGGGCCTCCCGCGGGCGGCGTCATCCGGATGCCCGGGATGGGGGCGTTCCTCAGGTGCTCCAGGTCCTCCGGGCGCACCTCCAGCGCGTAGGGGAAACCCAGCGCCAGCAGGGCCTCCACCGCCGTGGCGCGGCAGGAGCGCCCGTCCGCGTCCACCAGCCCGTCCAGGTTGCCCCCCTCCAGGAGCCGGTGGAAGGCGTCCGCCTCCGGCCGGCCTCCGCCCTGCGCCCCCATCTCCGCCAGGAGCTGGTTGAGGTTCCAGGCCAGGCGCTTCTGCTCGTCCCCTTCCGCGCGCCGGGCCTGCTGCGCCAGCAGGTACATGGGCAGCGGCGAGTCCGTGGGCGGGGTGGGCGTGCCGCCCTGCGCCGGAGGCTCCCAGGCCGCCAGGTCCGACGGGGGCTCCGCCTCCCCTCCCAGGTGGGGGGACGGTGTGCGCGAACGTGGGCGGAAAGCATCGGACACGGTGGGGAAACTGTAACCGGGGCACGGCGTGGGGTTCAAAGTGGGGGCAGCCCGCAACTTCCAAAGGGCAACGGGGTTTGCGGCCTCACGGATGGATTGGGACCCGGACACGCAGGCGATGCTGAAGGTGGCGGCGGGCGACAAGCAGGCCTTTGCCCTGCTCTTCGACCGGCACCACGCGAGCGTGGCGCGCTTCGCGTTCCGCTTCGTGGGGGACGCGGCCCGGGCGGAGGAGCTCACGCAGGACATCTTCGTGAAGCTCTACCGCCACGCGCGCGCCTACAAGCCCACGGCGAAGTTCAAGACCTTCCTCTTCCGGGTGGCGACGAACCACTGCCTCAATGAGATGCGGCGCGGCGAGTACCGCGTGGCGCGCCTCACGGCGCAAGACCCGGCGGACGACGACGCGGGAGCGGTCCAGATGCCAGGGCCTGACGGAGACCGGCCCGACCAGGCCCTGAGCGGCCGGGAGCTGGAAGCGGCGGTGGGCCTGGCGCTGAAGGACCTGAGCGACCGCGAGCGCGCCGCGTTCACCATGTGCCGCTTCGAGGGCATGGCGTACCGGGACATCGCGGAGGCGCTGGAGGCGAGCGAGGCCGCCGTGAAGAGCCTCATCCACCGGGCCACCCTGGCGGTGGCGCGCAGGATTGAAGCGTTGCAGGCGGGCACCGTGCCCGCGAGGAGTCGGGCATGAGCTGTGCGTTTGAAGAAGACCTGACGGCCTGGGTGGACGGAGAGCTTCCGCCCCCGCACCGCGCGCGGGTGGAGGCCCACCTGGGCACCTGCGCGGAGTGCCAGGGGACCGAAAGGCTCCTGCGCCTCACGGTGGCGCGGATGGCGGAGGTGCCCGCCTTCACGCCGTCCCCCTCCGCCCGGCGCGAGCTGCTGGCGCGGGTGGACGCGCTGCCGCCCACCTGGCGTGAAAGGTTCGCGCGGTTCCTGAAGCCCGGCGTGCTCGTGCCCTCCGCGGGCCTGGCCGCCGCGGCGGTGCTGACGCTGCTCGTGGCCGGCCGCGCGCGCGTGGAGCCGCCCGCGCTGGAGGAGTGGGACCCGGGCGCGCTGGAGGTGGCGGCGAACCTGGAGCTGGTCGAGGACTACGAAGTGCTGGGGCTCAACAGCTCCGAAGACCTGGACGTCGTCGAGAACCTCCACGAACTGGGGATGCCGTGATGCTGGGAAGAATGACCGCCGGACTGCTGGCCGTGACGCTGGGGCTCGGCCTGGGAGCGCACGCCCGCGCGGCCAACGCCCCCGCCCCCACCGCCGCGGAGCGCTTCGAGAAGCTCCCGCCGGAGCAGAAGGAGGCCCTGCGCGCGAAGCTGCGCGAGTTCAAGGCGATGTCTCCCGACGAGCAGGCCCGCGTGCGCGGGAACCTCCAGCGCTGGCGGCAGCTGCCCCCGGAGGAGCGCGAGCGGCTGAGGACCAACCTGCGCGACTTCCAGAAGCTGTCGCCCCAGGAGCGGCAGGCGGTGCGTGAGCAGGTGCGCGAGCTGCGCGGCCTCACCCCGGAGCGCCGCGCGGAGCTGCGCGAGCGTGTGCGCGCCTACCTCAAGGAGCACCCGGAGCGGCGCGAGCAGATGCAGGAGAACATGCGCCGCTGGCGGCAGATGTCCAAGGAGCAGCGCCAGGAGGCCCGCGAGCGGCTGCGCGAAAGGCGGCGCGACAAGTGAGGCCCGCCCCCTGCTGGCTCCTGCTCCTCACGCTCGCGGCGGCCGTGCCCGCGGCGGCCCGGGAGCCCCCGCCGCCCGGGGAAGTCCCCGCGCCCGCGAAGGCCGTGCAGCCGGAGTCCCGTCCCCCGCCCGCCGAAACGCGCCGGACGGAGCCGCCGCTCACCGACGAGGACCGGGAGGTGGTGGAGAACCTGGAGCTGCTGGAGTCGCTGGACGCCGCCGCGGACCTGGAGGTCCTCCTGGAGCTGGCGGACGAGCCGTAGCGGAAACGAAGAAGCCCGGGCCCCCTCATGAAGGGAGTCCGGGCTCTTTCGCATCCAGGCGTGGAAGCCGTGAAGCGCTACTCGACGGTCACGCTCTTGGCTAGGTTGCGGGGCTGATCCACGTCGTTCCCGCGCATCTCCGCCACGTGGTACGCGAGCAGCTGGAGCGGGATGGTGGCCACCACCGGCGCGAGCAGCGCGCAGGCGGAGGGGATGCGGATGACGTGGTCGGCCAGGGTGTCCGCCTGGTTGTCGTCCTCGTCGAGGATGGCGATGACCTTGCCGCCGCGCGCGCGGACCTCCTCGATGTTGCCGATGATCTTCTCGTAGGCGATGTGCGGCTGCTTCGGCGCGATGACCACGACGGGCATCTTCTCGTCGATGAGCGCGATGGGGCCGTGCTTCATCTCACCGCCCGCGTAGCCCTCCGCGTGGATGTACGAAATCTCCTTCAGCTTGAGCGCGCCCTCCAGCGCCACCGGGTGCATGGGGCCGCGGCCGAGGAAGAGGAAGTCCTGCGCGTTCATGAACTCGCGCGCGACGCGCTTCACCTGCGGCTCGCACTTGAGGACGTCCTCGATCATCTTCGGCACCTGGGTCAGGTGCGTCAGGTGCTCCTGCGCGGCCTCCACGGACAGCGTGCCGCGCATGCGGCCCAGCTTCACCGCCAGCAGGTACAGCGTCACCAGCTGCGTGGTGAACGCCTTGGTGGACGCGACGCCAATCTCCGGGCCCGCGTTCGTGAGGACGTGCAGGTTCGCCTCGCGCGTCATCGCGCTGCCGATGACGTTGCAGATGGCCATGGTGTGCGCGCCCAGCCGCTTCGCTTCCTTGAAGGCCGCGAGCGTGTCCGCCGTCTCACCGGACTGGCTGATGGCGATGACCAGGTGGCTCTTCTCCACGATGGGGTCGCGGTAGCGGAACTCGCTGGCGAGCTCCACTTCCACCGGCAGCCGCGCCAGGGACTCAATCATGTGCCGGCCGGCCACGCCCGAGTGCCAGGACGTGCCGCAGGCCAGGATGGTGACCTTGGTGAAGGACTGGACCTGCTCCTGCGTGAGGTTCCAGGTCTCGAAGTGGACGTCGCCCTCGGTGAGGAGCATCCGGCCGCGCAGCGTGTCCGCGATGGCGCGGGGCTGCTCGTGGATCTCCTTGTGCATGAAGTGCTTGTAGCCGCCCTTCTCCGCCATCATCGGCGTCCAGTCGATGCGGCGCGTGGGGCGGTTCACCAGCTTCCCGTCGCGGTTGAAGATGTCGACCTTCGCCGCGGTGATGACCGCGAGGTCACCCTCCTCCATGTAGACGAAGTCGCGCGTGTGCTCGAGCAGCGCCGGCACGTCGCTGGCCACGAAGTTCTGGCCCTCGCCCAGGCCCAGCACCATGGGCGACGCGTCCTTCGTGCACACGATGCGGCCCGGGTCGTTGGAGCACACCACCACGAGGCCGTAGGTGCCCTTCACCAGCTTGATGGCCGAGCGCACCGCGTCCGGCAGGTCCACGCCGCGCTCCACCTCTTCGGAGATGAGGTGCGCGAAGACTTCCGAGTCCGTCTCCGACGAGAAGACGTGGCCGCGCGCGCGCAGCTCCGCCTTGAGCGCCAGGTGGTTCTCGATGATGCCGTTGTGCACCACCGCGACGTTCTTGTACGTGTGCGGGTGCGCGTTCTCGTCGGAGGGACGGCCGTGCGTCGCCCAGCGCGTGTGGCCGATGCCCGTGGTGCCCTTGGGCAGGTCCTGCACCACGCGGTTCTCCAGATTGCGCAGCTTGCCCGTGGCGCGCACCACGTTGAGCTGGTTGCCGCCGACCACCGCGACACCCGCGGAGTCATAGCCCCGGTACTCGAGCTTCTTCAGACCCGACACCAGGATGGGAGCAGATTCCTTGTCACCGACGTAGCCAACAATCCCGCACATGTTCGTCCTGCCTCTTTCTCGTCCCGCGGCGCCGGAGCAAACCACGGGAATCCCGTTCACGCCCAACACGCCCAACCCCGCCCCGCCGACCGAACAGCAGGCGAGCACTCTTGCTAACCAGCCTTCACCTTCGTCTGCCGTGCCTTCTTGGCCGCCACCCAACCCTCCTTCACCACCTGTGGCGCACGGGACACAGCGAGGCTCCCAGGAGGCACATTTTTCGTCACCGTGGTGCCCGCGCCGACATACCCGCCGTCCCCCACCTTCACCGGCGCCACCAGCTGCGAGTCCGAGCCGATGAAGACCCCGTCGCCCAGCTCCGTCAGGTGCTTGTTCACCCCGTCATAATTACAGGTGATGGTGCCCGCGCCGATGTTGCACCCGGCGCCGATGTTCGCGTCGCCCAGGTAAGTCAGGTGGTTGGCCTTGCTGCCCTTGCCGATGCGGGCCTTCTTCGTCTCCACGAAGTTCCCCAGATGCACTTCCTCTGCCAGCTCCGTGGCGGGGCGCAGCCGGGAGAACGGCCCGATGATGCACCGCTCGCCCACACGCGCCTCCTCCAGCACGGAGTAGGGCTTGATGTGAGTGCCGTCCGCCACGTGGGAGGCCGTGAGCACGCTGCCCTGGCCGATGGTGACGTTCTTCCCGATGACGGTGCCGGCCATCAGCGAAACGCTGGGGCCGATTTCCGTGTCGGTGCCGATGGTGATGCCCTCTTCGATGTACGCGGTGGCCGGGTCCTGGATGGACACGCCCGCGCGCATGTGGGCTTCGTTGATGCGCTGCTGGAGGACGCGGGCGCGCGCCGCCAGCTCCACCTTGTCGTTCACGCCCGCGGTCTCCGTGGCGTCCGCGTCCACCGCGCCCACGGGGCCCTGCTTCGCGGCCATCTCCACCAGGTCGGTGAGGTAGTACTCGCCCTGCGCGTTGACGGGTTTGATCTCCGCCAGCGCCTTCCACAGGAAGGCCGCGTCCACGGAGTAGATGCCCGCGTTGCACTCCTTCACCGCGCGCTGCTCCGGGGTGCAGTCCTTGTGCTCCACGATGCGCGCGACCTTGCCGCCCTCGCGGATGACGCGGCCGTAGCCGGTGGGGTCCTCCAGCGTGGTGGACACCAGCGCCAGCACCCCGCCCGCGGCGTCGTGCGCGGACAGGAGCGCCTGGAGCGTCTCCTTGCGCAAGAGCGGCACGTCTCCGTAGAGGATGAGCACGCGGCCGTCATGGCCCTTCAGCGCGTCTTCCGCGGCCTTCACCGCGTCCGCCGTGCCGCGCTGCTCCTTCTGGAGCGCGAAGCGCAGGGGCGCGTCCGGGAAGTGGGCGCGGATGGACTTCTCCACCTCCGAAGCCTGGTGTCCCACCACCGGCACCACATGCGTGGCGCCCAGTTCCAGGGCCCGCTTCAAGGGATAGGCGCAGAGGGGACGGCCGAGGATGGGGTGAAGGACCTTGGCCTTCTCCGACTTCATCCGCGTGCCCTTGCCCGCGCACAGCACAACCGCCGCCAGAGCTGTCATATGCGGCGGAGAATTAGGGACCGCCGATCAACTCGTCAACCGCGCCCAGCGTTCAAAGATGATCGCGGGGCGTCAGGGCAGGGCCGGGCGCTGACTGCTACACACAACGTGTTGCATTGGACCGTGATGCCGAAGCGCGGCTTCAGGAACGTCGTCAGCCGCGTCGTGGTGGGGGCCGGAGTCGAAACCGACGCCGGGCTTTCCACGGGGTTCGGAGGACTCATATGCACCGCCCGTTGCTGCCCATGGAGAAAGCCTGCCCCGCTTCGGCTCACAATCCAAGGAAAAAAATGTTGTCTTGTTGAAACCCTGGCCCGGGTTCGGTGCATGGTGCATTAGGGAACGGCCGGAAATCACAAGGAAAGGCGTCCACAGGTGGGGAAGACACACATTGGAGCCGTGGGACGGAGCCCGTTCCGCGCGCTGGGACTCGTGGTGTTGCTGGTGGCGACCCAGGCGGGTGCGGCACGTCCCTACCGGGGAGGTGCGGTGGCCACGGCGTATCCGCCCGCGAGCGAGGCCGCGCTCCAGATGCTGGACAAGGGCGGCAACGCGGTGGACGCGGCGGTGGCGGCGGCGTTCGTGGCGGCGGTGGTGGGGCCCTACCACTCCGGCGTGGGCGGCGGCGGGTTCGCGCTGGTGCACGACGCGAAGTCCGGCGGCACGCAGGTGCTGGACTTCCGGGAGGTGGCTCCGAAGGGCGCGTCCCGCGACATGTACCTGAAGGACGGCGCGCTGGTGCCGGGGCTGTCCACGGACGGCGCCCTGAGCGTGGCGGTGCCGGGCGCGGTGGCGGGCTACCTGGAGCTGCTCGCGAAGCACGGCAAGCTCAAGCCCGCGGTGGTGCTGGCCCCGGCCATCCGGCTGGCGAAGCAGGGCTTCTGGGTGACGCCCAAGTACCAGCAGATGGCCACGGGCCGGGCGGAGTGTCTGCGCCAGGACCCGGAGGCGGCGCGCATCTTCCTGGTGCCCAACGCGCAGGGCACGCCGGACGTGCCCCCGGTGGGGCACCTGATCAAACAGCCGGACCTGGCGCGCACGCTGGAGAAGGTCGCGAAGGGTGGCGCGAAGGCCTTCTATTCAGGCCCGGTGGCGCAGGCGATGGTGAAGACGGTGAAGGACGCGGGCGGGCTGCTCACGCAGGAGGACCTGACCGCGTACAAGACGCGCCCCGCCACGCCGCTGGAGACGGTCTACCGGGGCCACCGCATCCTCACCATGCCGCCGCCCAGCGCGGGCGGGCTGGCGGTGGTGCAGGTGCTGGGCATGCTCCAGCAGCTGCGGCCCCAGGGCGTTCCGTACCGCGATCCGGAAGCGCTGCACCTCTATGTGGAGGCCGTGCGGCGCGCGTACGTGGACCGCGCGAAGTACCTGGGCGACCCGGCCTTCGTGCAGGTGCCCCTGGAGCGGCTGACGTCCCCCGGCCACATCGCGGACCTGGCGGGCAACATCGACCCGAAGAAGGCCACGCCCAGCGCGTCGCTGCTGGCCCCGGTGACGGGCGGCCCGGCCTCCACGCTGCGCAAGGACGCGGGGCCCCTCACCCCGGAGCCGGAGAAGAAGAACACCACGCACATCTCCGTCATCGACAAGGACGGCAACGCGGTGGCCATGACGACCACGGTCAACTACAGCTTCGGCTCGTGCCTGGTGGCGAAGGGCACCGGCGTGCTGCTCAATGATCAGATGGACGACTTCGCCGCGCAGCCGGGCGTGCCCAACGCGTACGGGCTCGTCACGGGGGAGCCCAACGCCATCCAGGCCGGCAAGGTGCCCCTGTCCTCCATGTCGCCCACGCTGGTGTTCTCCAAGGAGGACCCGAAGCGGGTGATGCTGGCGGTGGGCAGCCCTGGCGGCTCCACCATCCCCACCACCGTCATCCAGGCCATCAGCAACGTGGTGGACCACGGCATGGACGTGGCGCGCGCGGTGGGCACGGGCCGGCTGCACCACCAGTACCTCCCGGACGAACTCTGGGTGGACAAGTGGGGCCTGGAGCCGGCGACGCTGTCCACGCTGGAGGCCAAGGGCCACAAGATTCGCCGGGTGGACGGCTGGGGCGACGCGGAGGCCGTCTACAGCGACCCGCGCACCAACCTGCGCTATTCCTCCAGTGACCCGCGCAACGAGGGCGCCGCGACGGGCCAGGACTGACGAAGGAGAACGACTGCCCGTGGCCGAGCCGATTCCGCTCTTCGATGCGCACCTCCACCCGGAGGCCCTGACGGACCAGGACCTGGAGTCCATGCGCTTCTTCGGCGTGGAGCGGGCCCTGGTGGTCGCGCACCACTTCCCGGAACCCACGGCCAAGGGGCTGCGCCAGCACTTCGATCAACTGGTGGAGAAGCAGCTGCCGCGCCTGGAACGGCTGGGCATCCGCGCCTGGGCCGCCCTGGGCGTGCACCCGCGCTGCATCCCGCGCCGGGGGCTGTCGGAGGTCCTGGGCCACCTGCCGGACTACTTCGAGGGCGGCCGGGTGGTGGCCCTGGGAGAGACGGGGCTGCACGCGGGCGGCGAGGAGGAGGAAGAGGCCTTCCTGGAGCAGCTGGCCCTGGCCCGTCAGCTGAAGCTGCGCGTGGTGGTGCACACGCCGCTCAAGGACAAGGAGCGCCACACGCGCCGCATCCTCACGCTCCTGCGCCAGTCCGGGCTGGCGCCGTCGCGCGCGCTGGTGGACCACGCCAACGCGCGCACCGTGCGGACCATCCTGGAGGTAGGCCACTGGGCGGGGCTCACCCTGCACCCGGAGGCCCTCCAGGCGGACCGGGCGGTGGCCCTGGTGCGGCGGCTGGGCAGCGAGCGCCTGGTGCTGGACTCGGACGCGGGCGACGGCGCGGGGGACATCCTGGGGCTCGCGCGCACGGCGAACCTCCTGGGCAAGGCGAAGCTGTCCGAGCGCATCGTGCGGCGGGTCACCCGGGACAACGCCGCCCGCTTCTTCCAGATCCACGACTGAGCGCGCCATCCACGCCCCGTGTGGGCGGCGCGCGGTGCGTTGAAAAGTGGACGAGAGCCCCCGTCCTGTCAGCGCTGTAAATGCGAAGGGCCTCGCGCGGTGAAGCGCGAAGCCCTTGGCTTTACAAGCTGGAACCCCGGGGAGGGGTCCTAGTTCATCGAGAGGGAGGCCGGAGCCTCCGGGTGCAGGGTGAGCCCCTGCGCGTCCGGCGTCAGCTGCACCTGCACGGGCACGCCCTGGGAGCGGTACTCCGCGAGGGAATCCGCCGCCTGGTCGAGCAGCTGCTGATAGCGGTCCTCGAGCTCCACCGCGATCAGGAGCATGGTCTCACCGGCGTCCGCCACGCCCGGCCGGTACACCTGGCACCGCTGGAACCGCGCCCAGCGACCGTTCTGCATCTTCACAAGCTCGCCGTCGTAAGCCATGCGCAGCACCTCTTGAGTGAAATCCGACGGAGGCAATGTAGAGGCGAATCCCAACGCTGTCATCCCCCTGTTTGAAAATTCGTAAACCCTTTGGAATTCCATGTAGTTGCCAACACTCCAGGGCATTCCTGGAGGCACTCCGGCGGATGGGCCGCCGCAAAATGTAAAACCGAACACTGTCAACGCGGTTAACCTGCACCAGGGTCCAATGCCGCGTTGCGCTGTCAACACTCCGTGAACCCGGCGGCCCGGGAGGGGCGGCCGGGGGGAC
>NZ_RAWK01000332.1 GCF_003612165.1 Corallococcus aberystwythensis
GTCCGGCACCCGCCGCGCCCCCGGCATCCACCCAGTCCACATGGCAGGCGGACTTCGGCCCGGCTCCGGCCGCGCCCGCCCGTCCGGCCCCCAAGCAGCAGGAGAAGGCGCCTGCCCCGCCCGGCAAGAAGCCGGACTGGATGAGCGACTTCGAGGACTGACCCCTCCCCGTTTGCGGAGCTCGCACTCCGGGCGATAGCGTTTTCACCCTCCAGAAAGGCAGACCATGGGACACGAGAAGCCGATCGAACCGTTTTCGGACCTGCACCGCGAAGGGGACCGCGTCCGCGCGGTGCTGCTGCACGACCCCACGGTGGAGGGCCTGGACATGGCCATCTACATGGACGCGTCCGGCAGCATGCGGGAGGAGTACGCCTACAAGGCGGAGCAGCGCACCTTCCTGGAGTGGCTGCGCGGCGCGCCGATGAAGGAGGCCTCCAACGACGTGGAGCCGCAGGTGCGGTGGATGCTGGAGTACCTGGCCACCAAGGACCGCAACGGCCTCTTGCGCGTGGCCTACTGGGCCTGTGGCACCAACGGCCGCCAGGTGGAGCCCGTGGGTGAGCTCAAGGGCACCGACGTGAAGCAGTACAAGTTCCCCGGCGCCAAGCAACTGGGCGGCTTCACGTACCTGGAGCCCGCGCTGCGCGACTACGTGAAGTATCTGGAGGAGCAGGTGAAGGTGGGCGCCAAGCGGGGCTGCGCCATCATCGTCACCGACGGCCGCCTCCACGACGCGGAGGCCGTGGAGAAGTTCTCCGCTGAGGTGGCGAAGAAGATCGCCGCCGGGCGTCTGCCGCGCATCAACTTCGTGCTGGTGGGCGTGGGTGACGACATCGACGAGGAGCAGCTGGAGCACATTGCCCACGCGGAGTTCCCGGGCGTGGGGCACCTCTGGTGCCACCGCATCGCGAAGGAGATCACCCAGGTCGCGGAGCTGGTCGCCGTGCTGGTGGACGAGACCATGACGGTCGCCGCCGGTGGCACCATCTACGACGACAAGGGCACGGTGCTGAAGACGTACGAGGGCCGCCTGCCCGCGGTGCTGGAGTTCGACGTGCCGGAAGAGGCCAAGAGCTTCACGCTGGAGGTGAATGGCCAGCGCTACACCCAGCCGCTCCCCGACGAAGAGCACCACGACGAGGACGAAGACGAGGACCACCACTGATGGCCGGCCACGAAGTCATCAACCGCCCCTTCTCCGACGTCCACCGGATGGGCAACAAGGTCGTCGCGACGCTCTTGCACGACCCCACCGTGGAGGGCCTGGACGTGGCCCTCTACATGGACGGCTCCGCGAGCATGGAGAACGCGTACGGGCCGCGCGGCATCCTGGCGAAGCTCGCCCCGGTGAAGAACCAGGTCGAGCCGCAGATGCAGTGGATGCTGGAGTACCTGGCCAACAAGGACCGGGACGGCAAGGTGCGCGTCACCTACTGGGCGTCCGGCGACGGCACCCAGCTGGAGATGGTGGGCGACCTCACGGGCCCGCAGGCCAAGGGCTACCGCTTCCCCGGGCCGCGCTCCTACGGCAAGGCCACGGTGATGCTGCCGGTGCTGCGCGACTTCGTGGCGCACATCAAGCAGCAGGTGGGCGAAGGCGCCAAGCGGGGCCTGGCGGTCATCATCACGGACTCGCAGATCAACGACGCCCATGACGTGACGGCCTACGCCACCCAGGTGGCCAAGGAGATCGCCTCCGGCCGGCTGCCGCGCATCAACTTCGTCTTCATGGGCGTGGGCGAGCACGTGGACGAGGAGCAGATGGAGGAGATCTCCCATACGACCTATCCAGGCGTGGGACACCTCTGGTGCCACCGCCACGCGGACCGCATGGAGGAGATGGCGGAGCTCGTGGCCGTGCTGGTGGATGAGACGATGACCGTCGCCGCCGGAGGCACCGTCTACGACGACAAGGGCGCGGTGCTGAAGACGTACGAGGGCCGCCTGCCCGCGGTGCTGGAGTTCGACATCCCTCCGGAGTGCAAGCGCTTCACGCTGGAGGTCGCCGGCCAGCGCTTCGACCAGCCCGTCCCGGAAGAACACGAGGACGAGGACCACCACGACGAGGACGAGGACGAAAAGCCCCAGGCGGCACCGCCTCCGGCCGCCGCGCCCTCGCACTCACGCCGCGGACACCGCCACTAGGGCGTCAGGAAGACAAGCCATGTCGGAGCAGAAGAAGAGCGGGTCGCGGTTCGGCGCGTTGAACATCAAGGGCCTCAAGGAGGCGCAGCCCGGCGGCAACGTCGTGCAGCGCCATGTCCACGGCCCGGGGTGCAACCACGACCACGGGCATGACGGTCATGACCACCACGGCCATGACCACGGGCACGCGCATGCGCACGGCGAGCCCCACGTGCACGGCCCTTCCTGCTCCCATGGCCACGACCACGGGCATGACCACCATGGGCATGACCACCACGGACATGCCCACTCCCAGCGCGTCATCCGTCCGCCGGCGCACCGTCCGGCGGAAGGGGGCGGCGCCGCGCTCCAGCTGGATTTGGAGGGCACGCTGCCGGGAGAGACGGACGACCAGGGCCGCTTCGCGCGGCTGGAGGCGGCCCTGGAGTCGCAGCACGGCATCACCGACGTGCACCTGCGCCGCGACGCGGGCTACGCGGAGGTGTGCATCCACTACCAGCCGTCGCTGGTGAGCGTGTCGAAGCTGGTGACGCTCGCGCAGCAGACGGGCGCGCAGGTGGCCTCGCGCTACCTGCACCACACCTGGTTCGTGCGCGGGATGGACTCCGCGGACGCGGCCCAGGTCATCGAGCACGCCGTCTCCAGGATGAAGGGCGTGCTCACCGCCAGCGTCGCGTACGCCAGCGAGCGCCTGGTCATCGAATACGACAAGGAGGACCTGAAGCTTCCGGACGTGGAGGCCCGGGTGAAGGCGCTGGGGTACGGGCTGGAAGTGCCCATGGCGGGCCATGCCTGTTCGCACCACGCGCACGGCGGAGGCCTGGCGCCGCTGCTGGAGCTGCCCCTGGTGGTCGCCTCCGGCGTGCTGCTGGCGGCGGGCTTCGTGGTGGAGCACTTCCAGCTGGCGCCGCCGCTTGTGGCCACGGTGCTCTGGGCGCTGTCCATGGCGAGCGGCGGCTTCTTCGCCATCCGGGGCTCGGTGCAGTCCATCGCGCAGCTGCGCATCGACATCGAAACGATGATGGTCGTGGCGGCGCTGGGCGCGGCGGTGCTCGGCGCGTGGTTCGAGGGTGCGTTCCTGCTCTTCCTCTTCAGCGCGGGCCACGCGCTGGAGCACCGGGCCATGGAGAAGGCGCGCCGCTCCATTGAAGCGCTGGGCCAGCTGCGCCCGGAGGTGGCGCGCGTGCGCCGGGGCTCGGAGGTGGTGGAGGTGCCGGTGGCGGACGTGGCGCGCGGTGAGCGCATCGTCGTGCGCCCGGGTGACCGCGTCCCGCTGGACGGCATCATCCGCGAGGGCAAGAGCTCCCTGGACCAGGCGGCCATCACCGGCGAGTCCATGCCGGTGGCGCGCAAGCCGGGCGACGAGGTGTTCTCCGGCACCATCAACTGCGAGGCGGCGCTGGAGGTGGAGGTGACGCGCCTGTCGTCCGAGTCCGTGCTGGCGCGCGTGGTGGACATGGTGGCGCAGGCGGAGGCGCAGAAGGGCAAGCGGCAGCGCTTCGCCCAGCGCCTGGAGCGCACGGTGGCGCCGCTCGTGATGGCGGCGGCGGTGCTGTTCCCGGCGGTGCTGGTGCTGACCGGCACGCCGATAAAGGACGCGGTACTGCGCGCGGTGGGGCTGCTGGTGGCCGCGTCGCCGTGCGCGCTCGCCATCTCCACGCCGTCCGCCGTGCTCTCCGCCGTGGCGGCGGCCGCGCGCGGCGGCGTGCTCATCAAGGGTGGCATCTACCTGGAGCTCCTGAGCGGCATCCGCGCCATCGCCTTCGACAAGACGGGCACGCTCACCGTGGGCCGCCCCCGGCTGCTCACGACGTGGGCCGCGCCGGGCGTGACGCGCGAGGAACTGCTGGGCACCGCGGCGGGCGTGGAGGCGCTGTCCGCGCACCCGCTGGCCAAGGCGGTGGTGGACGGCGCCGCCGAGGCGCGCGTCGCCGTGCCCGTGGGCCGCGACCTGGAGGCCATCCACGGCCAGGGCATCCGCGCGAAGGTGGGCGACGAAGCGGTGGAGGTGGGCAGCGTGGCCCTCTTCGCGGGCGAGGCCCTTCCTCCGGAGGTCGCCGCCGAGGTGACGCGGCTGGAGGAGGCGGGCCAGACGACGATGGTGGTGCGCCGCGCGGGCCGCTACCTGGGCGTGCTGGGCGTGGCGGACACGCTGCGCGGCGGCGCCCGGCAGGTGGTGCAGGCGCTGAAGGCGGGCGGCATCGAGCGCACGGTGATGCTGTCCGGCGACAACGCGCTCGTGGCCCGCTCCATCGCGCAGCAGGTGGGCCTGGACGAGGCGAAGGCGCCGCTGATGCCCGCGGACAAGGTGACGGCGGTGAAGGACCTGGGCCGCACGCACCCGGTGGCCATGGTGGGCGACGGCGTCAACGACGCGCCCGCGCTGGCCGCCGCGGCCGTGGGCGTGGCCATGGGCGGCGCCGGAAGTGACGCGGCGCTGGAGACGGCGGACGTGGTGCTGATGAGCGACGACCTGGCGAAGCTGCCCTTCGCGCTGGAGCTGTCCAAGCGGGCCACGGCCGTGATGAAGCAGAACCTGGTCATCGCGCTGGGCGTGAGCGCGGTGCTCGTCGTCGCCGCCGTGCTGAACCTGACGAAAATCAGCCAGGCGGTGGTGCTCCACGAGGGCAGCACGCTGCTCGTGGTCTTCAACGGCCTGCGCCTGCTCGCCTTCCGGCCGAAGACGCCCGCCACGCCGCCCCAGCCCGCCACGGGCCCGCAGCCCGCCGCCGGTTAGCCCGGACGCGTCATGCTTGGGATGGCAACTTCCCCCACGCCCAGAGGGGGAAGCGCACGCGCGACGTGTCGCCTTGCGGCCTGCATGACTTGAACTGGATGCATGCAGCGCGTCGTGAGCGGGGTGTGACAGGCGGCGTGCGTTGGACATGGCATGGTGGGTTCATCCATGTCCGTCAGCGTCTTCGACCTCTTCAAGATTGGAATCGGCCCCTCCAGCTCGCACACGGTGGGCCCCATGCGCGCGGCCCGCATGTTCGTGGTGGGCTTGTCGGACGCGGGGCTCCTGGAGCGCGTGACGCGGCTCAAGGTGGAGCTGTTCGGTTCGCTGGGCGCGACGGGCAAGGGGCACGGCAGCGACAAGGCCGTGCTGCTGGGCCTGCGCGGCGACACGCCGGAAGACGTGGACGTGGAGCTGGTGCCGTCCATCGTCGCGCACTGGCGCGCGGAGGGGCGCGTGTCGCTGCTCCAGCGGCTGGTGCTGCCCTTCCGCGACGGCGAGCACCTGGTGATGCACAAGCGCAAGGTGCTGCCCTACCACCCCAACGGCATGCGCTTCACCGCGACCGGCGAGGGCGGCGAGCAGCTGGCCTGCCGCATCTACTATTCGGTGGGCGGCGGCTTCGTGGTGGATGAGCAGGCGACGGCAGGCGCGGATCCGCTGCGCGCGGAGAACGCGACACTGCCCCTGCCCTTCAAGTCCGCGGCGGAGCTGCTCACGCACTGCGAGCGGGAGCGGCTGCCCATCAGCTCGGTGATGCTGCGCAACGAATTGACGCTGCGGAGCGAGGAGGCCATCCGCTCGGGGCTGCTGCGCATCTGGGAGGTGATGCAGGCGTGCGTGACGCGCGGGTGCACCACGGGGGGCATCCTGCCCGGCGGTCTGAAGGTGGAGCGGCGCGCGGCGGCGATGTACCAGCGGCTCATCAGCCGGCCGGAGGCGGGGCTCACCAACCCGCTGACGGTGCTGGACTGGGTGAACCTGTACGCGCTCGCGGTGAACGAGGAGAACGCGGCGGGAGGGCGCGTCGTCACCGCGCCCACGAACGGCGCGGCGGGCATCATCCCGGCGGTGCTGCACTACTACTGGCGCTTCGTGCCGGGAGCGAACGCGGACGGCGTGGTGCGCTTCCTCCTCACGGCGGGCGCCATTGGGGCGCTCTACAAGGAGAACGCGTCCATCAGCGGCGCGGAGGTGGGCTGCCAGGGCGAGGTGGGCAGCGCGTGCTCGATGGCGGCGGGGGCGTTGGCGGAGGTGCTGGGCGGCACGCCGCTGCAGGTGGAGAACGCGGCGGAGATCGCCATGGAGCACAACCTGGGGCTCACCTGCGACCCCATTGGCGGGCTGGTGCAGGTGCCCTGCATCGAGCGCAACGCGATGGCGTCCGTGAAGGCCATCAACGCCGTGCGCATGGCGCTGTCCGGCGACGGGCGGCACTTCGTGAGCCTGGACAAGGTCATCAAGACGATGCGCGACACCGGCCGCGACATGAAGGACAAGTACAAGGAGACCGCGCGCGGCGGACTCGCGGTCAACGTCCTGGAGGTCGCGAACCTCAGCGTCGGCCTGCCGGAGTGCTGAGGACTCCAGCGGCCTGAAGCGCTACCGCCCGCGCACGTGCTCCATGCGCGGCGGCCCCAGGCCGCAAGACTTCGCCACCGGCCCGGCCACGCCTGCCGCCCCGCGCTTGCCACCGCGCTGCGGGTACAGGCCGCGAACCTTCGTGACCGGCGCGGCCACGCCTACCGCCCCGCGCTTGCCACCGCGCTGCGGGTACAGGCCGCGAACCTTCGCGACCGGCGCAGCCACGCCTACCGCCCCGCGCTTGCCACCGCGCTGCGGGTACAGGCCGCGAACCTTCGAGACCGGCGCAGCCACGCCTACCGCCTGCACGGCTCCGTGCGAGCGGACTCGGGCTGCTGCCCCGCGGCACCAGGTACGGCCACGCCTACCGCCTGCGCTTGCCACCGCGCGCGCCGGACACCGGCACGGCCTTCACCACTGGCGCGGGCCGGGCGGAGAGCCAGGCCTCCACCTCCTTCGACTGCGCCGTGCGGCCCGCGGACGTGAAGCGCGCGAGCGCCTGTGACGCCGCGTCGCGCGCCTCCGCCTCCGCGCCTTCCTTCCACAGCGCCTGCGCGAGCGCGAAGCCGGACTCGCCCAGCGAATCCTCCTGCGCGTCCTTGAAGGACAGCGCCTGCTTCAGTGAGGCAACCGCCTCACGCGTGCGGCCCAGGCCCAGCAGCGCCTGCCCCACGCCGTCCAGCGAGTAGTAGACCAGCTCGTCGTCCGGCCCCAGCTTCGCCTGCTTCACAGCCAGCGCTTCCTCGTAGTCCCGCAGCGCCTCCGGGTAGCGCTTGAGCGCGAGCAGGCTCATGCCCTCCTCGTCCAGCGCCTCCGCCAGCTTCACGCTCTGCGCGCCCAGCAGCGTGCGGTGCAGCGCCACCGACACCCGCGCGTGCTCCAGCGCCCCGGCGAAGTCCCGCTGCTCGCGCAGCGCCATGGACAGCGCCTGGTGCCTTCGCGCCGTGTCCAGGTGCACGGGCCCCATCGCCTTCTCTGTCTGGGCGAGCGCGTCCTTCAGCACCGTCACCGCCCGCGCGCTCTTGCCCGTCTCCAGCAGCGTGCGCCCCAGCGTGAACGCCACTCGCGCCCGCTTGGGGTGCCCCTCCGGCAACGCCTTCGCCAGGAGCCCCGACGCCTGCTCCAGCAGCTTCAGCGCTTCGTCCGAGTGGTCCTGCATCAACGCGAGGTTGGCCTCGTTCACCTTGAGGTCGCTCTCCAGCACCGCGTCGCCGCCCACGCGCTTCAACGTCGCCTCGCCCAGCCGGCCCCAGCGCTGCGCGAGCGCGAATTGATCCTGCTCCCCGTCCACGTAGAGCAGCTTGTTCATCACCGACACCGCCAGCCGGTCCGCCCGGCCGGCCTCCGCGTCGTAGAGGGCCTGCTCCAGCACCGCGCCACCCGCGGCCTTGTCGCCCAGCACCGCCTGCGCCCAGCCCAGGTGGAAGCGCAGCTCCGCCATCAACGGCAGGTAGCCCGTGGCCAGCACGCGCGCTTCGGCCCCCTTCGCCAGCTCCAGCGCCTTGGGCATCCGGCTCAGGTCCACCCGGGCCTTCACCTCCGCCAGCTGCCCCTCAAGCGACTCCAGTTCCGCGCGCTTCGCCGGGTCCGCGGGCCGGGGCTGCAGCTCCGTGAGAGACTCCACGTCCGAGCAGTCTCCCGGCGCGGGCAGCGCGTAGGCGGCGTCCAGCGACTTGTCCACCAGCGCCACGTCCGCCGTCTGCAACGTGGCCACCAGCGCGCCCAGGTCCTTGCGCCGCCGCTCCAGGCACACGAAGCGCTGGGACAACAGCTCCTCTGTCTGCACCTCGCGCACGCGCGTGTCCTCGCACGCCACCGTGTGCTGCTTCGCCCACTCCGCGCCGTAGCCGTCCAGTACCTCGCCCACCCGGCGCGCCATGTCCTGCGCCACCGGGCTCTTCGTCGCGAGGAACGCCTGCGTCACCTTCTCGCGAGCGTCCGGCCCCCAGCGCTCCGCCACCAGGGCCGCCGCGCCCTCGCATACGTTGGAGCGCGACCACGCCACCCCGCCCGCCACGCCCAGCACGACCGTGGCCGCCACGGCCGCACCCGCGCGGCGCTGAAGCAGGGCCCGCCGCTCCCGCTGCCCCAGCACCGTCAACAGCTCCGCCATGGAGCGGAACCGGTCGCGAGGCTCCAGCGACAGCCCCTTCATCAGTGCGCGGCGCACCCAGGCCGGCACCTTCGAGTCGCGCGGCGGCTCCAGGATGGGCGAGGGCGGCAGCACCTGCACCGCCGCGGCCTCCGTCACGCCCGGCTCGTCATCCGCCCCGCCCCGGGCTCGCAGCTGGGACGCCACCCGCGACAGCTCGTCCGGGTCGAACGGGCGGATGCCATACAGCGCGCGGTACAGCGCCGCGCAGAAGCTGAACTGGTCCGACCTCGAGTCCAGCAGCTCGCCCCGGAACTGCTCCGGCGACATGTACGCGGGCGTGCCCATCACCAGGCCCGCCTGCGTGAGCTGCGAGTTCAGCGGCGAGTCGTCCCCCACCGGCCGCGTGTGCTCGCCGTCGTCATCGTCGTCCGCCGCCTCGCCCATGGGCCGCGCCAGCCCGAAGTCCGTGACGTAGACGCGCCCGTCCTTGCCCACCAGCACGTTGGCCGGCTTGAAGTCGCGGTGCACCAGCCCCGCCGCGTGCGCCGCCTCCAGGCCCCTGCCCGCCGCCAGGTACTTGTCCAGCAGCTCCTGCCACGTCTGGGGCTTCGCCTTCGTCCAGTCGCGCAGCGTGCCGCCGTCCACCAGCGCCATCGCCACGTAGATCTGCTGATCCCACTGCCCCACCTCGAACACGGGGATGACGTTGGGGTGGGAGATGCGCGCCATGGCCTGCGCCTCGCGCAACAGCCGCGCCCGCCCCTGCTCCAGGTCCTCGTGGCCGCCCTTCACCCGCAGGAGCTTCAGCGCCACCTTGCGGTCCAGGTCCGGGTCATAGGCGGCGTACACCACCCCCATGCCCCCCTGCCCCAGCACCTTCAGCGGAACGAACCGGCCCACCTGCCGCTGTCCCTTATACCCATCTCCGAGCCCACGAGACATGCG
>NZ_RAWK01000333.1 GCF_003612165.1 Corallococcus aberystwythensis
CCTCCCCTTCCCCTCCTCCCGAGCCTCCCTCCGACTTGGCGCGCACCGTGGCGCTGGAGCCCGCGGATCCGCTCTCCGTGCTCAACCAGGCGTTCCGCGATGCGTACGCCGCGCGCCGAGAGGCCGTGCTCTCGCGCATGGGCCCCGTCATCGCGCAGATCGACGACGTGCTCATCCTGCGCAAGGGCGGCCAGCGCTTCGAGGCCCCCGCCCGCACGCGCCGCTATCACGCGTACAAGGTCGTCAGTCACGTGCCCCTCGCCCTCCACGTCCTGCTCGCCAGTCAGAAGGCCGGGCTCGATGACGACACCCGCACGCGCCTCACCACGATGCGGGGCCTCATCACCGCGTCGGCCACGAGCATGGACTCCCGCGGCCTTCCAGCCGAAGCCCTGGCGCGGCAGCACCGCCTGCTCGCCGCGTCACTCGCGCTCGTGGACGCCGTGCTGGCCGCGAACCGCGTGACGCAGGAGCAGCTCTCCACGTTCATCCACGCCCAGGTGCCGGACCTGATGAAGAACGCCGAGGACTCGGCGAGGGATCAAATCGACACGATGCACGCCTCGGTGGAGGCGTGGAAGCGCGGGATGACCGGCGAGGAGCGCGGGCAGCTTCGCGCCGTGGTGGCCGCCTCGCACATGTCGCGGCCCGGCAACGTGGCGGCGCAGTACTTCTCCATCACCCTGGGCGACACCTGGGAGGGGCGCTTCCACGAGGAGGACCCGCAGCCCGGCAAGCGCGTGCTCTCCTCGGAGGCGACGTTCGACGAGCCCGCGGCGTTCGCGCTGCTGGGCACGCACGTGCTGGACGCCCGCACGTCGCGCGGCATCTTCGGCGAGGAGACGCGCATGGCGCGCGACCTGCTGGCGGACGCGGCCGAGCGCATCCTCGCGGACATGTTCCACACGTCGCCCCAGCCGCCCGGCACCGCCACCGCGGAGTCCCTCAAGGACGGCTGAGCGGAAGCTCCACCTGGAACGTCGCGCCCTCGCCCAGGCAGCTGTCCACGGACACGCTGCCGCCCTCGGCCTCCACGATGGTGCGGGCGAGGTAGAGCCCCAGCCCCAGGCCTCCGTAGTGGCGCTCGGACACCGCGCGGCCGTAGCGCTCGAAGAGGCGGGGCCGCTGCTCCTTGGAGATGCCGATGCCCCCGTCGCGCACGGTGAGCCGGGCCACGGGCCCCTCCGCCGCGAGCCGCACGGACACCGGCGTGCCGGCGCCGTACTTCAGGGCGTTGTCCAGCAGGTGATCCAACACCTGCGCCAGCCGGGAGCGGTCGAAGCTGCCGCACACCGGCCCTGGAGCCTCCACGCGGAAGTCGCAGTGCTCCAGGGCGAACCGGGGCGCGAACCGCTCGGTGACCTCGCGCACCACCTCCGCGACGTCCACGTCCTCGCGCTGCAGGCGGAACGTCCCGGCGCTGATGCGGGACACGTCCAGCAGGTCGTTCATCAGCTCCGTGAGCCGGCGGACCTGGCGGTGCCCCGTCTCCACGTGGGCCTCGATGACCGGCGCGAGCGGCGAGTCCGGGTGCGCCTTCACCGCGCGCGAGAGCGCCTGGAGCTTCAGGCTCAGCGGCGTCAGCGGCGTCTTCAATTCGTGGCTCGCGACGGACAGGAACTCGTCGCGCAGGCGCACGGCCTCGCGCGCGCCATGGAGCAGCCGCGCGTTGTCCACCGCGAGCCCGGCCAGGTTCGCCAGCTCCTGGGCGAACTGGAGGTCCTCGTCGGCATACCGGCGGCAGGAGGTGGTGATCAGGAAGGTCAGCGCCCCCAGGATGTGGCCCCGGGCCAGCAGCGGCACGGTCAGCAGCGAGCGGATGCCCACCCGGCGCATCATCTCCAGGTGGTCCGCGTCCTGCGCCACCGCCTCCATCAGCGCATCCGAGACCTCCGGCACCAGGGTGGACCGGCCGGTCGACAGCGCCACCGCGGGCGGATAGACGGGCCGATCCCGGGGCACCGGGGTCAGCCGCTGCACGCTGGCCGCGAGCGTGGAATGGGAGGGATCCGCCGCCACCACCTGGACGCGCTCGAAGTGGCCGTCAGGGTGCAGCACGTCCACGATGCACCAGTCCGCGAGCGCCGACACCGACAGGTTCGCCAGTGAGGCCAGCGTGGCGGACGCCTCCAACGACGACGAGAACAGCTCACTGGCCCGCGCCAGGAACGCGGCGCGCTCTTCACCCAGGGCCTGCGCCTGGATGTCGATGCAGGTGCCCACCCACTCGCGCACGGCACCATCCGGTCCCAGCACGGGCATGCCCCGGGCCAGCATCCACACGTAGGTGCCGTCCACGCGGCGCAGCCGGTAGCGAGCGCGGAACGGGAGGTTCCCGCTCTGGGCCCGTTCCCACGCAGCCAGCGCCCCCTGCCGGTCGTCCGGATGCAGGCACTGGAGCCAGCCTCCCTTGCGCATCTGCTCCGGAGGCTGCCCGGTGAAGGCCGTCCACGAGGGCGAGAGCGCGTCGTCCCCGGAATCCGTCCAGGTGACGGACGCCGCGGTCTCCAGCAGCCGGCGGAGCCGCTCGGCCTCCTGGCGCAGCAGGGCCAGCTCTTCTCTCAACGCGGCCTCCGTGCCAGCGGCGGGGAGACCTGGGTTCATGAGGGGGGCCGTCATCGCGGAGCCTCAGTACACGTTGTACCTGGCCCGGAGCGCTTCATGCTCCTGCGCGTTGCGCGAGGGGTGCAGGACCTTCTGCGCGTCGTGCAGGTAGTACCAGAAGTCGCTCTTCACCGGCCGCAGCGCGGCGACGAGCGAGTCCACCGTGGGCGCCCCAATGGGGCCCGGCGGCAGGCCCGCGCGGGTGCGCGAGTTCCACGGATCCGAGTTGTCCCGCAGCCGCTTGAGGAACGCCTTGCGGTCGTTCCACTCGGCCAGCTCGTAGCGGCTGGTCGCGTCCACGCCCAGCGGGAAGCCCTTGTCCACGCGCTTCCAGAGGATGCCCGCGACCAGCGCGCGCTGGGACGGCACCGGCTCCTCGCGCTCCAGCATGGAGGCCATCACGACGATGTCGTGCAGCGACCGGCCGCTCTTGGCGATCTCCTCCCGGTGCGCGTCGTAGAAGCGGGCGCGGAAGGTGTCGATCTGCCGCTGGATGAACGCCTCCACCTTGAAGTTGTCCGCGATGATCCCGTACGTCTCCGGGTACAGGTAGCCCTCCAGGCTGCGGACCGGCAGCGGGAACGGCGCGGTGAAGCGGTCCGTGCGGGTGGCCGCGGCGATGTACTCGCCCGGCTTGATGAGGCCCTGGGCGGCGAGCACCTGGTCGGTGTCGCGCAGGCGCCAGCCCTCAATCATCGCGAAGGGCACGTCCTCCGGCAGCGGCTGGCCCTCCAGGGCGGTGGCCAGGTCCGCCACGGAGGCGGTGGGGCTGAGCATGAAGCGGCCCGCCTTCACGTTGAGGCTGCCCCGCTGCCACAGGTGGAAGCGCCACACGTTGGGGTCGTCCAGGAAACCCTGGGCCTGAAGCTGCTGGCCCAGCGAGCGCGCGGACGCGCCCTTCTTCACGACGAACTCCTTCGGTGCCGGGTCAGCGGCGGCGTGCGGCGCGGTGGTGGCGTTCTTGAAGTGCATGAACGCCCCGCCCACCCCGGCGACCGCCAGGACGATGAGCACGAGGAGCGCGACGAGGATCTTCTTCATGGGAGCCCAACCTATCAAAGGCCCCGACGCTTCCAACGAGAACAACCTGTCACGCGGCCGGGCAGGCGGACGCAAGCGCCCCCTTCTCAACACCGGCCGGCATCCGCGCCCGGGCCGGACGGCCGGTCACCCCACCGGGAGGTGCAGGGACAGCTCGCCAGGTGTGAGGACTTCACAGCCGTCACGGGTGACGAGCACGGTGTGCTCGAACTGGGCGGACAGGCTGCCGTCCGCGGTCACGATGGTCCACCCGTCCGGCATCATCCGGATCTCCGGGCGGCCCAGGTTCACCATGGGCTCGATGGTGATGACCATCCCCGAGCGCAGCGTGATGCCCGTGCCCGCCCTGGCCACGTGCGGCACGTGCGGCTCCCCGTGCATCTGCCGGCCGATGCCGTGGCCGCCGAACTCCTCCACCACGCTGCACCCCTCCGCCTTCGCCAGCGCCATCACCGCCGCGCCAATGTCCCCCAGCCGAGCGCCGTGCCGCACCACGGACACGCCCACGTCCCGGCACCGCCGCGCCACGTCCACGACGTGCCGGGCGTCCGCGGAGACTTCGCCCATCATGAACGTGGCGGACGTGTCGCCGTGGAAGCCATCCAGGTGCGTCGTCACGTCCACGTTGATGATGTCCCCGGACTTCAGCACTTCATCCGCGCGCGGGACGCCATGGCACACCACGTGGTTGCGGCTGGTGCACACCGTGGAGGGAAAGCCCTTGTAGCCCAGCTGGCTCGGGGTGCCTCCGCGCCGCGCCGTGTCCTCGCGAACCCACGCGTCGATGTCCGCCGTCGTCACGCCCGGCCGGAGCCGGGAGGCCACGTGCGAGAGCGTGCCCGCCGCCGCGCGGCCCGCGGCGCGCAGCCGCTCCACTTCACTGCCCTTGAAGAGAGGAATGCCCATGCCGGGCAAGGTGGCATCCGCCCTTCCGGAACGTCCAATGCTGTTCTGGCATCACGCGGGCGGGTGGAAGGCGCGCACGGCTTCGCGCTAGCCTCGCGCGCGTGAGCATCACGCACCTCCAGTCCTTCGTCGCGGTGGCGGAAGAGGGCCACGTGGGCCGGGCCGCGCGCCGGCTGCACCTCACCCAGCCGCCGCTCAGCCGTCACATCCTCGCCCTGGAGGATGAACTGGGCACGCCCCTCTTCGAGCGCGTCCCCCGGGGCATGCGCCTGCTGCCCACCGGGGAGGCCCTGCTCCTCCACGCGCGCCGCATCCTGGCGGAGGTGGAGACCGCCGCCCGCACCGTGCGCGAGGCGGCCGGGAGCACGAAGCCGCCCCCGGCCTGACCGCGACTACGACCAGGCGGTCATGCCGCCAATGCGGCGCAGCATCAGGATGGGGCCGTCGTCCATGCGACGGCCGCGCAGGTCAATCTCACAGTCGATGACCCAGTCCCCATGGCCCTCCGGGTCCATGATGCGCTGCTGGGCCTCCCACTGGCGCGTGCCCGCCTCCTTGAGCTGCGTGTTCGCCGGCTTGCGCGCCTGGGGCGTGAGCACCACCAGCTTGTGCTCCTCGAAGTACGGCGCCATGGCCTGCTCCAGCTTCGGCGCGGTCCATTCGCCCAGCGCGTTGTCCAGCATGCCCAGCGCGTCCAGGTAGCGGCGCTGGCCCAGCGCGCGCAGCAGCCGGTGCAGCTCCTCGCGCACGCGCGCGGCGAAGGCCTTGGGGTCCTCCGTCAGCTCCTTGGGCTTCAGGTCCACCACCGGCTTCACTTCGACCGGGGCCTCCGGGTTGCGCATCCGCTCCCACTCGTCCAGGAGGCTGGAGTCCACCTGCCGCAGCGTCGCGCGGAGGTGGTCGAGGATGTCGTCCAGGTCCTCGTTGCGGAACTTCTCCGGCACCGTCTGCACCAGCGATTTGTAGACGTCCCCCACGTAGCGCAAGAGCACGCCCTCGCTGCGCTGCAGGCCGTACTCGCGCACGTAGTCGTGGAAGGACATGAAGCGCTCGAACATGTCCCGGACAATGGACTTGGGCCGGATGTTCTCCTCGCCCACCCACGGGTGCTTCTTCGCGAAGGCGTTGAAGGTGCCGTAGACGAACTCGCGGTTCGGCTTGGGCCACTCCAGCTTCTCCAGCTCCTCCATGCGGTCGTCGTACTCCACGCCCTGCGCCTTCATCTCCTGGATCTTCTCCCCCTTCAGCTGGTGCAGCTGCGCGTACAGCACCACGTCCGGGTTCTCCAGGATGGACTCCACCAGCGTGACGACGTCCAGCGCGTACGTCTCCAGCGTGGGGTCCAACAGCTCCAGCGTCTCGTGCAGGTACAGCGACAGCGTGTGGTTGAGGCTGAAGTCGCGCTGCAGGTCCTCGGACACCTCCACGGTCGCGGAGTGCTTCTCCCACTGGACGACCTTCACGATGCCTGCGTCGCGCAGCGTGCGGAAGTACATCGCCGCGTCCTTGAGCAGCTTCCTCTTCGTGTAGTCGGAGCTGTGCGAGCGCATCACCAGCTGCACCAGCCGCTTGTAGCCGCCGCTGCCCTCCGTCTTGTCGCTCTGGAGCAGGTTGAGCAGGAGGCCGTGGCTCACGTCGAAGCGCGACTCCAGCGGCTCCGGCATCCCGTTCTGGAGCCGCTCGAAGGTGCTCTTGTCGTACTGCACGAAGCCCTTCTGCGGCGGCTTCGCCTTGGGCGTCTTCTTCTTGCCCGCGGCCTCCTTCGCGGCCTGTTTGATGTTCTCGACCATGTACTCCGGGGCCTGCGCCACCACGCTGCCCTCGGTGTCGAAGCCCTTGCGGCCCGCGCGGCCGGAGATCTGCTTGAAGTCGCGCACGCTCAACGTCGCCAGCTTCTCGCCGTTGAACTTGAACAGCTGCGTGAAGAGCACCGTGCGGATGGGGATGTTCACGCCCACGCCCAGCGTGTCCGTGCCGCTGATGACCTTGAGCAGGCCCTGCTGCGCCAGCTTCTCCACCAGCAGCCGGTACTTGGGCAGCAGGCCCGCGTGGTGCATGCCGATGCCGTGGCGCAGGTAGCGCTGGAAGTCCTTGCCGTAGGGGGTGTCGAAGGGGGCGTCCAGCAGCGCCTGGCGGATCTCCTCCTTCTCCTCCTTGGTGTTGAAGTCCACGGACATCAGGTTCTGCGCCTGCTCGGCCGCGGCCCGCTGCGTGAAGTTCACCAGGTAGACGGGGTACTTCCCCCGCGCGATGAGGTCCTGGATGGTCTCGTGCAGCGGCACCTCGCGGTAGTCGAAGTCCAGCGGCACGGGGCGCTCGGAGCTGCGCACCGTGGCCACCTCGCGGCCGGTGAGCTTGGCCAGGCTCTGCTCGATGACGTGCGTGTCGCCCAGCGTGGCGGACATCAGCAGGAACTGCGTCTTGGGCAGCGCCAGCAGCGGAATCTGCCAGGCGACGCCGCGGTCCTTGTCGGAGTAGTAGTGGAACTCGTCCATCACCACCGCGTCCACGCGCGCGGAGGCGTCGCGCAGCGCCAGGTTCGACAGGATCTCCGCCGTGCAGCAGAGGATGGGCGCCTCGCGGTTGATGGACGCGTCGCCCGTCAGCATGCCCACGTTCTCCGGGCCAAAGGCCTTGGAGAGCGCGAAGAACTTCTCGTTCACCAGCGCCTTGATGGGGCACGTGTAGAACGACACCTTGCCCTCGGCCATGGCCTTGAAGTGGAGCGCCATGGCCACCAGCGACTTGCCGGAGCCCGTGGGCGTCTTGAGGAACAGGTGCTTGTCGCTCAGGAGCTCCAGGATGGCCTCCTCCTGGGCGGAGTACAGGCTCAGCCCGTTCGTGGCCACGTAGCTCACGAAGCGGTTGAGGATCTCGTCGGCATCGAGAGGGGGCTCGCCGGGCTTGGGCAGCAGGGCGGCGAGCGGGGCGCGGGTGTCGGCGGAGTCACTCATCAGGCCCGACTCTAGGGGGTGCCGCCCGGTCCCCGTGAAAAATCGCGCGTCTTGCGCCCTTCCCCGCCGCCTGGACAGGCTCCCTGCCTGCCCGGCCTGTGCACCCGGGCACACTGGCAACGGCTGAAGCGCGCATGGCCACGGACGGGACGCCTCCCCATCCTGCCCCCGCGACATTCACGGGGGGTTGGACATGCGGACAGCGAAATTCTGGTTGGGGACGGTGCTGGCGGGTGCGCTGGCGCTGGGCTACGGGTGCGGGAGCAACGCGGAGAATCCGACTCCGCAGGAGGCACCGCAGCAGGATCCGGACGCGGGCGTGGTGCTGACGCTCACCGACGCGCAGATTGCCCGCGTCCTGCAGGTGGCCAACGAGGGCGAGGTGATGCTCGGCCAGTACGCCGTGCCGCTCGCCACCGACCCGGACATCCGCGCCTTCAACGAGGACATGGTGACGAAGCACACCGCCGTCAAACAGCGGTTGGATGCGCTGATCGCGGCCGAGGGCATCACCCCCGAGGACTCCGCGCTGAGCCTCCAGTTGCAGACGGAAGTCCAGCAGCTGATGCAGGTCCTCCAGGGCCCGAACGCGCCGGCCGCGGGTGCCGCGCTCGACCTGGCGTTGATCAGCGCGCAGATCAACGCGCACGCGCGCACCGCCTTCATCGGCGACAGCCTGCTCACGTCTCAGGTCGCCAACACCGCTCTGGCGCAGGAGCTGATCAGCGAGCGTGAGGCGGTGCAGATGCACATCAACGAGGCGACGGATCTCCAGTCCGAACTGGTGATTCCCTCCACCGAGCCGTAGCCGGCGGTTCCGCTTTCCGAAAAAAGCCGGCTCGGGCTCTCAGAACGTGAGAGCCCGGGCCGCCGCACACGACCCGTGGGGGAGGATTCGACCCGGGTGCTTTCCAATCGTGTCGGCCCGGTTTAGTAGGAATTCGGACTGCCGATGCAAAAGCCTACCGAACCGACCTCCGCGCAGGGCGAGCCGTTGACGACGGGACGGATCCTGCGCGCCACGTATGAGATTGGCACCGTGCTGGGCCGGGGCGGAATGGGCGCGGTGTTCCTCGCGCGCCACCTGCGGCTGCCGGGCAAGCAGGTGGCCATCAAGGTGCTTCACGGCGCGGAGGCGCTGTCGGAGGAGGTGGCGGTGCGCTTCCGGCGCGAGGCGGAGATCGCCTCGCGGCTGGGGCACCCGAACATCGTGGAGGTGCTGGACTTCGACACCCTGGAGGACGGCACGCCCTTCATGGTGATGGAGTACCTGCGCGGTGAAGGCCTGTCGCGCCGGCTGCGCAAGCAGAAGCAGCTGCCCCTGGAGGAGGTCCTCTCCATCGCGCGGCAGATGGGCGCGGCGTTGCAGGCGGCGCACCGCGCGGGCGTGGTGCACCGGGACCTGAAGCCGGGCAACGTGCACCTCGTGCCCACGGAAGCGGGCGGCGTCATTGGCGAGCGCGTGAAGTTGCTCGACTTCGGCATCTCCAAGCTCGTGGATTCGCGCACGGTGATGACGCTGGACTCCGTGCTGATGGGCACGCCGCAGTACATGGCCCCCGAGCAGGCCATGGGCCACAACAGCAACGTGGACGCGCGCACGGACCTGTTCGCGTTCGGCTGCATCGTCTACGAGATGCTCGCGGGCCGGCCGCCCTACTCCGGCGACAACGTCGCGGAGCTCATCTATCAAATCGTCCACCTGGAACCGCCGCCGCTCCTGACGCTGGCGCCGGGCACGCCGCCGCACGTGGTGGCGGCCATCTCCCGCGCGATGGCGAAGAAGCCGGAGGACCGCTACCCGGACGTGGGCGCGTTCATCCTGGAGCTGACGGGGAGCCCGCTCCAGACGCTCGCGGAGGCGAAGCCGGAGCAGCGCTCGCGCCCCACCACGCCCACGGCCCCGCCGCCGGTGTCGCGTCCGCCGGATCAGGAGGAGCACATCGCGACGGTGGGGATGCGCCCCCACGCCGGCCGCGACACGTCCCCGGGC
>NZ_RAWK01000334.1 GCF_003612165.1 Corallococcus aberystwythensis
AGATGTTTATAAGAGACAGCCGTACCGGAGGCCCCGGGCGCTCCGCCCCGGCCCCCATCGCGTCGCCCGCGCCGCGCATCCCACCTCGGGCGCGCGTGCCACCCATGCCCGCACAGACGCTGGCGGCCCAGCCCGCCCGGTGGCTGTGGACCTGCCGGGAGGGCTTCGAGTCGCACCTGTTCGAGGAGCTGGCCTGGGCCGACGCGGCCCCCCGCCTCCTGGGGCCGGCCCTGGTGGAGTCCCAGCAGCGGCCGGAGGTGCCGCCCGCCTTTGGCCGGGCAGCGGAGAAGGTCCTCGCCACGTGGGCGCCCCCAGGAGGAGCCCAGGTACCGGTGGAGGACATCGTGGGTGCGATGTCCGGGTTGCCCTCGCGCGTGCCCTGGCTCGTCAGGGCCTACACGCCGGACAGCGCGAAGGGCAACACGCAGGCGGGCCGTGCCGAGGCCCTGGAGGCGGCGGTGCGCGCGGCGCTCCCCTCGGGGCGTGTGCTGGAGGACGACAGCCGGGCACGCGAGTCCGGAGCCCTGCTGGTGGGCCTGTGCGTCGCGCCGGATGGGGTGCTGATGCTGGGCGCGGTGAGTGCCCGAGAGGCCCTGTCGCTCGCGCCGGGCGGGCGGCGGCGGATGAAGCGCGCGGGCGAGTCCCCTTCCCGCGCGGCGATGAAGCTGGAGGAGGCGCTGGACGGGCTGGCGCACGAGCCCGGGCGCGGCGACGTCTGCGTGGACCTGGGCGCGGCGCCGGGGGGCTGGACGCAGCGGCTGGTGGCGCGCGGGGCGCGGGTGGTGGCGGTGGACCCGGCGAAGCTGATGCCGGAGCTGGCGAAGAATCCGCGCGTCCAGCACATCCAGGAGAGCGCCTTCGCCTACGCGCCAGAGGAGTCCGCGGACTGGCTCTTCTGCGACATGGCGTGGCGTCCCCTGGAGGTCGCGCAGCTGTTGGCCAAGTGGGGCCGGCGCCGCTGGGCGCGCAACCTGGTGGCCAACATCAAGCTGCCCATGAAGGACAAGAACCCGCTGCTCCTGCGGGTGCGCCAGACGCTCGTGGAGGACGGGGGCTGGGAGGGCCTCACCGTCCGCCAGCTCTACCACGACCGGGATGAAGTGACCGTCACGGCCCATCGCATGCGCTGAAGGCTCCGCATGCGCCTAAGGGCGGCCAGGAGGGCGCGGGGAGAAGCTTTCCTGCGCCCGGCGCGGGTCCGCGCTACACACGCGGACACGATGCCCTACACACTCGACGACGCCACCGCCACCGCCCTCGTCGCCCTCCACCCCCGGGCCGCGCGCCCCGGACACGCCCAGGAGGCGCCCCAGGCCGCCGCCCAGGAGCTCGTCGCCGCCGAGCAGCGCCGGCGGGGCCATGCGGACGCCACCGGCGCCATGCACGTGCTGGCGCTCACGCAGGGCACGCTCCTCAAGGAGGAGTTCGACCTGTCCACGCACGCGCACCACGACGGCTGGCGCGTGGGCGCGGTGATGGTGGACGTGAAGGAGATGATCCACTTCAACGCGCGCTTCGGCTTCCCCGCCGGGGACGCGCTGCTCAAGGCCACCGTGGCGTCGCTCGGCGCGCAGTACCCGGGCGCGCGCATCGTGCGCTTCCAACCGGACGGCTTCGCGGTGCTGCTGCTGCCCACGTCCCAGCTCACCGTGCGCGAGGACAGCGCGGAGGGCACGCGCGCGAGGCTGGCGGAGGACCTGCGCCCCGCGCTGCCTCCGGGCGCCCTGGCCACCGACGTGCCGGGCTTCACCGTGGCGCTGCTGGAGCTGACGGTGCACCAGCCGTCGCACTGGCAGGTGCTGGGGCCGCTCCTGTGGGCGGAGGTGGAGCGGGCCTACATCATGGAGCGCACCGGGCGGACGCACGGCCTGCAGCGGCGGCGCCTGCGCCTGGACGCGTTCCTCCCGGAGCCGGAAGGAACCTGACGCCTCCTCGGCGCCTACTCTTCCAGGATGAACTTGCGCGGGTTCTGCGGCACGCCGTTCACGCGCACCTCGTAGTGCAGGTGCGGGCCGGTGGAGCGGCCCGTGTTGCCCACCGCCGCGATGGACGCGCCGCGCTTCACCCGGTCCCCGGCCTTCACGAGGATCTTGGACAGGTGGCCGTAGCGCGTCTTGATGCCGTAGCCGTGGTCGATGACGAGCACGTTGCCGTACCCGCCCTCCAGCCCCGCGAACACCACCGTGCCGTCCGACGGCGCGGTGACTTCCTTGCCGTGCGGCGCCGCGATGTCCAGGCCCGCGTGCGTCACGCGGTCCGCCGTGTACGGGTCCAGGCGCTGACCGAAATCGCTGGTCACCCAGCCGCGCGCCGGCCACACCGACGGCGTGGAGGCCAGCAGCGACTTCTGGTCCTGGAAGTAGGCCTGCAGGTCCTGGAGGCTCAGCTCCTGACGGGTGGCCTCCGCGGAGAGCCGGTCCAGGCGGCCCAGCATCATCTTGGGCGTGTCCGTGGTGGTCAGCTGGGTGAACTGGGTGTCCGTCGCGGGCGCCGTGGTGCCGGTCTCCGGCTCCGTGGGGCCCATGGCCAGGTTGCGCTGCGGGTCCGACAAGAGCGTCACCGCGCGCAGCTTCTGGTCGAAGCGCTCCACGCGGTCCAGCGTGGAACCGATGTGCTCGATGCGCTCGCGCACCGACTTCAGCTGCGAGCGCAGCGTGAGGTTCTCCTCACGCAGGATGCGGTTCTCCGATGCGTCCGCCGCCACCTGGAGATAGTGGATGCTCGCGCCGGCGCCCAGGCCCGCCACCAGCATCAGGCCCATTCCCACCTGCACCAGCCAGGAGCGCTGGATGGTGTAGCGCTTCACCGGAGCGTCGTGGTCCGGGATGACCATCAGCGTGAAGGACTTTTTGGCCACGGACCACTCCTGGGGAAACTCTTTCGCAACGTGGGACTTCCGGCGGCAGAAGCTAAGTCGC
Source organism: Corallococcus aberystwythensis (assembly GCF_003612165.1). Classification (GTDB taxonomy): domain Bacteria; phylum Myxococcota; class Myxococcia; order Myxococcales; family Myxococcaceae; genus Corallococcus; species Corallococcus aberystwythensis. Next base: position 2,919 of record NZ_RAWK01000334.1, read on the forward strand.
TCCCCGCGCGCGCAACACCTCCCCCACCCGCCGCCCGTCCCGCACCGTCACCCACTGATGATTCTCAATGGATGGAAAGGTTGGGGCAGCTATCATCCGCATTTGAAGAGTGTCAAGGTCAACAGACTGCGGGGCACACCCCAAAGCGCCCCGAGTCCGGGCCCTACCCGCCCTGCATGCGCACCACGATGACGCTGATGTTGTCGTCGCCGCCGCGATCGTTGGCCAGGTCGATGAGGTGCTTGGGCACTTCGTCCAGGTTCTCATGGCGCGCGACGGCGTCGTGGATCTCCCGGTCCTCGAGCATGTTCGCGAGGCCGTCCGAGCAGAGCAGGAACACGTCACCGGGCTCGGACACGAGTCCCATGACGTCCACCTGCACCTCCTCCTCGAAGCCGACGGAGCGGGTGATGATGTTCTTGTACCGGGAGTGCTTGGCCTCCTCCGGTGTGATCATCCCCGCCTTGATCTGCTCGTTGACCAGCGAGTGGTCCTCGGAGATCTGCTGGATGAGGTCCCCGCGGATGAGGTACGCGCGACTGTCACCCACGTGGGCGAAGAAGGCGTGCTCGTCGCGGACCACCAGGGAGATGACGGTCGTGCCCATGCCGGACAGGCGCGCGTCATCCTGGGCGGTGAGGTAGATGGCCTGACAGGCCTTCTCCACCGCGCCCCGGAGCGCTTCCGGTATGGGTGACTCCTGGAGGTTGGGAACGCTGACGAAGGGGTTGTCTCTCCCTTCACGCGCGCGCCGCAGCTCTTTGTCGATGGTCTCGACGGCGATGCGCGACGCGGTACCACCACCCGCGTGCCCACCCATGCCGTCCGCCACGACGTAGAGCTGGAGCTCATCGTCAATGAGGAAGCTGTCCTCGTTGTGATTGCGCTTGCGCCCGACGTCCGTCAGGCCAGCGGAGATGACTTTATGGCGGGGGGCCGCGGTCTGCCCTGCGGTGCTGGACACGCGCCGGATGCTATGTGAGCCCATTAGTGGGGGCAAGGACGCGCGCGAAAACTCGCGGTGCGTCATGCCCCTCCCCCTGGGTCACCCCTACCTTTTGAGCCGCCATTTCAGGCCGTCCGGCGCAGCCGACCCCGGGGGCTATTGCCTTCCGGGCCGGATTCCCGGCGAGCGCGGGGCGTGGCCCGGTGGGCCGAACGCACCAGCGCCTCCGCCGCGCCCAGCGCCTCGCGAGTGACTTCCACGCCGGACATCATGCGCGCCAGTTCCTGGGTGCGCTCGGCGCCGGCCGCGAGCGGCAGCACCTGGGACACGGTGCGCTCGCCCTTCACGCTCTTGCGGATGAGCAGGTGCGCGTCCGCGTAGGCCGCCACCTGGGGCAGGTGCGTGATGCACAGCACCTGGCGGTGGGAGCTGACCTCGCGAATCATCCGCCCCACCACGTCCGCGATGGCGCCGCTCACGCCCGCGTCCGCCTCATCCAGGATGTAGCAGCCGCAGGCGTCACTGTCCGCCAGTGCACGTTTGAGCGCGAGCAGCAGGCGGCTCGCCTCACCGCCCGAGGCCACCTTGGCCAGGGGCCGCGCCGGTTCACCCGGGTTGGCGCTGAAGAAGAACTCCACCTCGTCCAGGCCGTCCGGACGCAGCGACTCCCCGGCGGTGACGCGCACCTCGAAGGCGGCCTTGCCCATGGCAAGCCCCCCCAGGCCCTCGCGCACCTGCTGGGAGAAGGACCCGGCGGAGGCCTTGCGCGCGCGGGACAGCGTCAGCGCCGCCTTGCGCGCCCGCTCCTCCACGCGCTTCCGCTCCTGGTTCAGCTCCTCCAGGATTTCGCGCCGGTTCTCCAGCGTGCCCAGCTCCGTCTCCAGTTCGCCGCGCTTCTTGAGGACGCCGTCCAGCGGCACGCCGTGCTTGCGGCACAGCCGCTTGAGCGCGTCCAGCCGCTCCTCCACCTCGCCCAGCCGCCCGGGGTCGGACTCCAGCCCCTCCACGTAGCGGTTGAGCCGGCGCGCGGCCTCTTCCAGCTCCGACAGCGCCGTGCTGAGCGACTGCGCCACGGGCGCGAGCGTCGCGTCGCACTTGACGCCTTCATGCACGAGCCCCAGCGCGCGCCCTACAATCTCCAGCGCGGAGGGCGCCTCACCTGACAGCAGCAGTTCGGCTTCCGCGCCGTGACGCTTGAGCTTCTGCGCGCTGCCCAGCCGCCGGCGCTCCGCGTCCAGCTTCACGTCCTCGCCGGCTTCCGGGTCCAGGCGCGTGATTTCGTCCAGCTGGAAGCGCAGGAACTCCGCGCGCTCGCGCACCTTGGCGTCGTCTCCGCCCAGCGCGTCCATGCGCGAGTCCACTTCGCGCAGGTTCGCCCACTCGCGGCCGTACGCGGCCAGCGATTCATCCAGGCGGCCGTACTTGTCGAGCAGCACGCGGTGCAGCCCGGAGTCGAAGAGACTCACGTGCTCGTGCTGGCCGGCGATGTCCACCGCGCCCCGGGTGAGCTTCCCCAGCACGCCCAGCGTCACCAGCGCGCCGTTGACGTAGACCTTTCCGCGCCCGGTGCGCCCGAGCACGCGGCGCACGAGCACCTCCTCTCCCAGGTCCGGAAGGCCCAGTTCCTCCAGGCGCGCGGCCAGCACCGGTGTCCGGGCGAACACGCCCTCCACCGCCGCATCGTCGCAGCCCGCACGGATGACGTCCGCATCCGCCCTACCCCCGAGCAGGAGGCCCAGCGCGTCCACGAGAATGGACTTGCCGGCCCCCGTCTCACCCGTGAGGACGGTAAGGCCCGCGCCAAACGCGACCTCCACCTCCTCAATCACCGCTACGTTCGAAATCCGAAGACCCAGCAGCACGCGCGCCCTCCGCGATCCGTACGACGCCCCAACACCTGAACACCCTAGCAGGTCTTGATGACACTGCACAGGTGTTCGGGTCGTGCGGACGGTGGGAGGGCGAGTGGGAGGGCGTGGCCTGTTGGCGCCACAACCATCTCCCACTCCTGGGTCGCATCAGATTTCGGTGAACAGCTCCTGGATGTCCTGTTCGGTGAGGGTGCGGCCCATGTCGTCCCCGTCCGTGCCCAGCACGCCGGCGGCGAGGTCGCGCTTCTTGCGCTGCAGGCTGAGGATCTTCTCCTCCACCGTGCCGCGGGTGATCAGCTTGTAGCTGATGACCGCGCGCGTCTGGCCGATGCGGTGCGTACGGTCCGTGGCCTGGTCTTCCACCGCGGGGTTCCACCACGGGTCGAAGTGGATGACGTAGTCCGCGGCGGTGAGGTTCAAGCCGGTGCCGCCCGCCTTGAGGCTGATGAAGAAGAGCGGTGGGCCGTCAGGGCGGTTGTACTCGTCCACCTTGCCCATGCGGTCCTTGGTGCGGCCGTCCAGGTAGAGGTAGCGCAGGCCCTTCTTGTCCGCCTCCTGCTTCAGGAGCTCCAGCATCTCCGTGAACTGGCTGAAGACGAGCGCGCGGTGGCCTTCCGCCACCAGGTCCGCCACCAGCTCCATGAAGCGCTCGAGCTTCGCGCTGGCCGGCAGGAGCGTGCCGGGCGGCATCTTGAGCAGACGCGGATCACAGCACACCTGACGCAGGCGCATCAGCGCGGCGAGGATGGACACGCGGCTGCGCTTGAAGCCCACCTTCTCGATGGACTCGTGCACCTTGCGGCGGCTCTCCTCCAGCACCTCGCGGTAGAGCGCGGCCTGGCCGGGCTCCATCTCGCACCACGCGACGCTCTCCGTCTTCGGCGGCAGGTCCTTGGCCACCTCCGTCTTGAGCCGGCGCATGATGAAGGGCTGGATGCGGCGGCGCAGCCGGTCCTTCGCGGTGGCGTCGTTGGACACCTGGATGGGCTGCTCGTAGCGGTCGCTGAAGCCTTCCGCGCTGCCCAGGAAGCCGGGCATCAGGAAGTCGAAGATGCTCCAGAGCTCCGACAGCCGGTTCTCCAGCGGCGTACCGGTGAGCGCGAGGCGCGTCTCGCTGGGCAGCGACTTGCACGCCTGCGCGGTGGCGCTGTCCGCGTTCTTGATGTTCTGCGCCTCGTCCAGGATGACGTAGCGGAAGCCCACCTGGGACAGCTGCTCCAGGTCGCGGCGCACCAGCGCGTACGACGTGAGCACCAGGTCCATGTCCTTCAGGTCCTCCGCGCGCTCACGGCGGTCCTGCCCGTGCCACACCATGGCCTTGAGGCCCGGCGTGAAGCGCTCCGCCTCGCGCTCCCAGTTGGCGAGCACGCTCGTGGGCGCGACCACCAGGGACGGCTTGCGGCCTTCATCGTTGGCCACCTTCTGCATCAGGCTCAGGGACTGGATGGTCTTTCCCAGACCCATGTCGTCCGCGAGGATGCCGGACAGCCCGTGGCGCCTGAGGAACCAGAGCCAGGACAGGCCCGCCTCCTGGTAGTGGCGCAGCGTGGCCTGGAGTCCTTCCGGCACGGCCACCTTCGGAACGCCGGCGGATTCACGCAGGGCGAGCATGGCCTGACGGGCCTTGGCCTCCACCTCGGTGAACTCGCCCAGGTCCGCGAGCAGGTCCAACGCCACCGCCTGGTGCAAGGGCAGCCGCGTGCGCGTGCGGCCCGGCATGGCGCCGGCCTCCTCCAGGAGGTCCGCCACGCGCTTGATCTCCGCGACGTCCGCTTCCGCGAAGGAGCCGTCCTTCAACGGAATGAACTTGCGGCCGGAGTCCAGCCACATGCGCACGGCGCCCAGGTCCACGGCCTGGTCGTCGGTGACGAACTCCGCATCCAGGTCGAACCACTGCACGCCGCTCATGCCCACGCGGATGCGCGGCTTGAGCTTCGGGCGCAGCCGCACCTTGGGCGCCTGCACGCCGTAGCGCTCCCACTCCGCGGGCAGGCCGGCCAGGCCCCGGGCCCAGAACTCCAGGGCCACGTCGCCTGATGCATCGAACGCCTGCGAGGCCTGATCAAACCGCAGCCCCTGGTCGAGCAGGAGCTTGCCCGCGGCGCGCTCCACCTCGTCGCGGCGGCGGTACAGCTTGCGCGCGTCCTCGCCCACGCCGCTGGCGTAGCCCAGGTGCGTGGCCGTGGGGGACACCGCCACCGTCGTCTGACCGTAGCGCGCGGCCAGCTGCACCTTCACGCGTTCGGCGGCGCCCTCCAGCGTGAGGACGAAGCGCGGCTCCACCGACTCGTCGACTTCGATGTCGTCCGCCTTCAGCGACATGCGGAAGCGCGGCAGGTGCGCGGCGAAGAACGTCAGCACCCGGTCCAGCTGCCCGGCCGGGAAGGACATGGTCGGCTCCAGCAGCCACTTGCGAAGCAAGCGGGGCGGGAAGTCCGGCTCCACCGCGTGGAGGTTCTGCGCCTGGATGACGTAGGTGCGGCGGCCCGCCAGGACGATGACGTCCTTGAGCGGGTAGCCCACGCCGTCCGGGAACAGCAGCTCAATCTGAGCGGTGGCGCCGTCCGGGCGCGACTCCAGATGGATCTGCGGCCGCACGGGCTGGTCCATGTAGACCAGCGGCGTGCCCCGGTAGATGACCCGGCGCTGGCGCAACAGCTCCAGCACCTCGCACAGGTCCTCGTCGGACAGGACGATGCGCGAGTCGTAGCGGTGCTCATGGCGCGACAGCACCATGAAGATGCGCTCGTCCGGGGGCGCGATGCGGCTGCCCGCCTGGAGCAGGCGCTTCACGTGCACGGGCCCCTTGGTCTGCGCGTCCTGACGGCGGACGTCCACGACCCAGTGACGGCCGTTGGAGCCACCCGCCCCGGTGTTGGCGGGGGTGAGCCGGTAGAGGAACTCGTAGTCGGGCAGTGAGGACAGGCCCAGCCAGCTCTCCACCTTGGCGAGCGCGGGCAGGCTGACGCCTTCCATTCCCGGCGCGCCTCCTCCGGGAATCTCCACCTCGTCGTCCGGCCCCATGTCCTCGGGTTCAGGCAGCGGAGGCGGTGGCGGTGCGGCTTTCTGCGGCGGGGGCGGCGGCCGGAAGCGGGCCGCGTAGATGAGTGCCACGGCGACCACGTGCTCGCAATGCGGGCCCGTGGAATTCCACACCGGGCAGGTGCAGGAGGAAACGACTTTCCCCTCTCCCGGTATCAGGGCCACGTCATAGCGTTCGCCGGACGGACCCGCGACCTGCGCGCGGATGCGTTCGGGTTCACGCGTAAGGCCGAAGACGCGGCGGCCTTCAGCCACCTCGCGGCCTTTCTTGAACGTGGCGGGCTCGACCTCGGCCTTGAGGGCGCGGAGCCAGAGTCCGTCCTGGGGGGAGAGAGGGTCTCGGGTGTCAGCGGTGGTTTGCACGGCTTGCAAGGGCCCCAGACTCCTAGGTCGGGGGGAACCGCCTCGCTTAACACAGTGAGGGGATCCCCGCGCGCGGGAAAAAATACGGCGTCATCCAGCCGATGCGGCCTGGCGACGCGAAGCTGTGAGATCATCAACGTCCGCCATGACCCGGTCCCGTCCCAGTCCGCCCTTTCTCCGGCCGATGGCCCCACGGCACGCCGTCCGGGGGCCCGCCAGGCCGGCTGTCACCCGGGCCGGGTACTCTTGAGCCTCCGGTCCCTCCCGGCTGTCGTCCCCCGGACTGCTGTCTCTT
>NZ_RAWK01000335.1 GCF_003612165.1 Corallococcus aberystwythensis
GCTCAACCGCTTCCGACGCTTGCTGGTGCGCTGGGAGAAGCGAGAGGACACCTACGTCGCGATGCTGCACTTCGCGCTGGGCATCATCACCTGGTTCCACTCGCTCCTACCGAAATAGGCTCTAAGCGACATCTTCCGGAACCGCACGATGCTCACGCCCTCCCTGCCGCTGACCCCTGATACCGCAAGACACTTGTCACTGCTGCGGACGCTGGGGGAGGCGGAGCTGTCGCCGCTCTCGCGGTGGCAGTGGCTGGGGTGGGATGCGTCGTCGCGCTACCTGCTGTCCGTCCAGAAGCAGGGCGGGGTCTCGCTGCGGTGGTGGGACCTGCATGCGGAGACCCCTCAACCGTACCTCGCGAAGTCCATCCCCGGCTGTATCGCGGCGTGGTTCCTGCCCGGCTCCCAGCGGCTGTTGACCGTCACGGTCCGGGGCACCCTCCAGACGTGGTCCGTCTCCGACGGCCAGCTGCTGTCCTCCGTGGAGACGGGCGGCTCCGTCTCCCATGCATACCTGTCGCCGGATGGGACGCGACTGCTCCTCGTGGCGAGCGTGGGCCGGGTGATGCTCTGGGACCTGGAACGGCGCTGGCTCGTCTGGCGGAAGGAGGACCCCGGGCAGCTCCACGGTTGTGCGCTCTCACCGGATGGCGCGTACGCCGCCGTGGGGGCTGCCGAGGAACAGCAGGACTCCAACACCCGTGCCACCCTGCTTCTCTGGGACGCACGGACCGGCAGGCGTGTCACGACCCAGGCCTTCGGTGCGCGGCGGATCTGGGCCGTGGCCTTCACGCCGTCAGGCGAGCACCTGGTCGCCGCGAACTCCTCCGGGGGGCTGCTGTTCCTGGCGCTGCCCGCGCTGGAGACCGTGCGGAGCCTCAGGGCCCCCGCGTCGCATGCCATCCACCTGGAGTTCAACCCGGAGGGCTCCCTGCTGGCGGCCAGCCCGGACACGAGCGCCTTCGTCGTCATCGACCTGCGCGACGGGCAGCACGTCTTCGCGTACTCCGACCTGGACGACCAGCAGGGCAGCACCGCGAACTTCTCTCCCGATGGCCGTTTCGTGGCCTGGGGCATGGATGACGGCAAGGTGGGCATCTGGGGCGTGAAGCCCAGGCCGTAGCGCCACTCGGGGTATCCAGAACTGATGGTAGCGTGTCTGCCATGCGTTCAGTCCCGTCCCTGGTTGTCCTTGCATGCCTTGCGGCCTTCACCGCCCAAGCCCAGACCTCGATTCCTCCTCCGTCTTCTGGCGCCTATGGCGTCGAAGTCGCGAAGTTCATCGAAGCGGATGCGCTCCAGGAGGCCTCCGGGCTGGTCTGGGCGCCTGACGGCTCCAACCGTCTCTTCGTCGTGCTCAAGGGGGGAAAGGTCCGGGTCATCCAGAACGGCGCGCTCCTGCCCACGCCTTTCATCGATGAAGTGGTGGCGACAGGTGGAGAACAGGGGCTGCAGAGCCTGGCCTTCGATCCGGACTTCGCGACCAACCGCTATGTCTACGTCTTCGCCAGCCAGCCGAACATCACGGTGAACGGCATCGTCCGGTACATCGCGCAGATTGTCCGGTTCAGGGACTCAGGTGGCGTCGGTATCGGGCGGACCGTCATCGTCGACAACATCCCCTCGAGCATGAACCACAATGGCGGAGGTCTGGCCTTCGGTCCGGATGGGTTCCTGTATTTTGGAGTGGGGGACCTGGGCACGTCCGAGGGTGGCAATGATGACCTGACCCTGATGGCGTCGAAGCTCCTCCGCGTTCGCAAGGACGGGACCGTTCCCACGGACAATCCCTTCTACGACGACTGGAGGTCGAACAACGACCTCATCTGGGCGCGGGGCTTCCGCAATCCCTTCCGGATCCGCTTCCAGCCGGGAACCGGGAAGCTCTGGGCCAATGTCGCTGGCGAAGCCGCCGAGCAGATCTTCAGCGTGGGGCCGGCCGACCATGCGGGCTGGTGGCAGTATGAGAACAACCAGCCCGCGGGCTACCTGTCGCCACTCGTCGCGTACTCGCCAGGCCAGTGGGAGCAGTACGGCTTCACGGCGACAGGCGCCGTGCGCAAGAACGGGGTCGCGACCTTCACCGTGAACGGCACCTATCCGGTGTCCTCTCTGCGCAAGGGCAAGAAGGTGCATCTGCGGGATGTGCGGGACCCCAGCTTCAACGGTGTTGGCTTCATCACGGGCTTTCCCACGCCGCTGTCCTTCACCGTGGCGCAGCCCGGCCCGGATGCGGTGAGCGGCGGCGGTGGGCTGAAGACAGACCCGATGGGCGATGCCGTCGTTGGCGGCGCGTTCTACACGGGCTCGCGCTTTCCTTCCGAGTACCAGGGCGATTACTTCTTCGCCGACTTCGACGGGAGCGTGTTCCGGGTCGACCTTGGCGCGGACGGCTCCGTGAACAAGGTGGACCTCGTGGTGAACTACTCCGACTGGGAGTCGTTCACCGACGTCGCGGTGGGGCCGGACGGCGCGCTGTATGTCCTATCCTTCGGCAACACGATCTACCGGGTCACGCCGTTGCCCGTGGGGCAGGGCGTGATCGTCTCCACTCGAGACCTGGTCGTCCCCGAAGGAGGTTCGCAGACGCTCATGGTCTCCCTGGCCATGCCTCCCACCACTCCGACGTCCGTGGCCCTCGTGCGGCGTGAGGAGGACTCGGACATCCGGGTGAGCGCCGGGCAGCCGATGCTCTTCAACGCGACCAACTGGAGCGTCCCGCAGTTCGTCACCCTCAGCGCGGCCCAGGACGCGGACTACGATATCGACCACGCCACGTTCTTCGTCACCCTGGACCAGGGTTTTCCGGAGGGCGTTCCCGGCGTGGAGATCCACGCACGCACCCAGGAGGACGAGGTCCAGGCGCTCAAGCTCTCCACCACGTCGTTCGACCTGGATGAGGGAATGGGCGGCACCTTCACCGTCGGCCTGACCTACGTGCCGACGTCTCCCGTGACGGTCACCGTGGCCCGGACTTCGGGAAGCGCGGACGTAACCGTCACCGGCGGCGCCTCCCTGACCTTCACGTCCGAGGACGGCACCGCGGCGAAGACCGTCACGGTGGCGACCGCGCGCGACACCGACAGTGAGGACGACGTGGCCTTGCTGACAGTGTCCTCTCCGGGGCTCACCTCGCGGGTGGTCACCGTCATCGCGAGGGACGTGGCCGGGGCGCCTGCCATCACCTCCGCGCCCCTGACGACGGCGACCGTGGGGACGCCCTATACGTACACGGTGGCGGCGCTCGGGCAGCCCACGCCGTCGCTGACGCTGTTGCAGGGGCCGCAAGGAATGAACCTGGACCCTGTCAGCGGACGTCTGTCCTGGACGCCCGCGACTGAAGCGACCGTGACCGTCTCCGTGCGCGCCAGCAATGGACAGACTCCGGATGCGGTCCAGACGTTCCAAATCCAGGTTCGAAGCGCAGGGGTCCCCGACGCCGGCACCGGGGCGGATGCGGGCAGCGCCGTGGACGCGGGCTCCCAGACGGATGCCGGAACCAATACGGATGGGGGCAGTGGCGCGGATGCGGGCGCCTCGCAAGACGGCGGCACCGTGACGGGCCCCAAGGAGGATGACTCCGGCGGGTGCAGTGCCGGCGCCACGGCGCTTCCAGGCGTCCTGGGCGGGTGGTTGCTCGCGGGACTCCTCTGGAGGCCCCGCCGCGCCCGGCGGTAACGCCTGCTCGACAGCCGGGGCCAGCGGGTCGCTCGCGCGCTCAACCCCCAGCCGGATGTACAGATTGTCAGGGATTGACGCTAGATTGTCAGTCATGCGCTCAATCGCACCCTGGCTTGCCCTGGCATTGCTGACAGCCTTTCCCGCCTCCTCCCAGCCCACCGAGACGGCTCTGGATCTTGAGGTCTCGGATTGGCTGCACGTTGGATCGGGGGAACCCAATCGAATGGGATGGGTCCCGGACGGTTCTGGCCGCCTCTTCATTGCGATGACTTCTGGAAAAGTCCTCGTCGTGGAGAACGGGGTGGTACAGCCGACCCCATTCATTTCCGAGCCGTTCACCGAAGAGAATGCGTATCGAGAAGGCATTCTGGGCATGGCCTTCGACCCGGACTTCGCGAACAACCATTACGTCTATTTCTTCGCGGCGATGCCAAGCATCACCTTGCAGATCTTCCGGTACACCGACGTTGGTGGCGTAGGCGTGAACCGCACCGTCATCGTGGACGGAATTCCGTCGGGATGGCTCGACTATGACGGCGGCGGGCTCACCTTCGGTCCGGATGGCATGCTGTATTTCGGAGTGGGGATCCTCTCTCCCTACCGTGTCGAAGAAGAAGACCTGACGAAGCCATTTGGCAAGATCCACCGCGTGCGCCCGGATGGCTCCGTGCCCACCGACAACCCCTTCCATGACGGAGCGGGGCCCAACGTGGACAGCGTCTGGGCGCAGGGGTTCTGCAACCTCTACGGACTGGTCTTCCAGCCGGGGACCGGGCGCCTGTGGGCCAATTCCTCGAGCCAGAGGTCACTCCAGATTTTCAGCGTCAGCCCGGGGGATCACGCGGGGTGGAGCAAGTACGCGAACAACCAGCCCGCGGGTTACCTGTCGCCGGTGTACGCATACATCCCGGGTAACTTTGACGAGAACTGGTTCACGCCGACGGGGGCCGTGCGGCAGAACGGCGTCGCGACGTTCACGCTGGATAGCGACTACCGCGCGTCCTATTCCTACCAGAAGGGGACGCGGCTCACGATCCGGGATGTGGAGGACCCCAGCTTCAACGGAGACTTCTACATCACGGGACATCCCTCGCCACAGTCGTTCAGCGTGGCTCAACCCGAGCCGGATGCGGTGAGCGGCGGCGGTCAGCTCATCCGGTGGCCGCAGGGCGAGTTCGTCATGGGAGGCATGTTCTACGAGGGGACCCGCTTCCCCTCGAGCTACTCCGGCAACTACCTGTTCACGGACCTCCGCGGGATGCTTCATCGGATGCGGTTCGCGGCGGATGGCTCCGTGGCCACGGTGGACGTCATCATCAATGATGAGCCGGGGGGTAGCTTCGTTGACGTGAATGAGGGACCGGACGGAGCGTTGTATGTCCTGTCCCACCATGGACGGCTTCTACGGGTCACCCCGGTGCCGGGGGAGCAAGCCGTGGTCGTGTCCAATGCCGATGTGTCCATCCCCGAAGGCGGAACGAAGACGGTCCTGGTCTCCCTGGCCATGCCGCCCACCGTGGATGTCTGGGTGAAGGTGGCAGCGCAGGGCGGCGACGAGGACCTGACCGTGGTGGAGGGCGGATCGCTTCGCTTCACGAAGAACAACTGGAGCGTTCCCCAGTTCGTGACGCTGGGCGCGGCGCAGGACGCGGATGCGGACGTCGACCACGCGTCCTTCACGTTCACGCCGACGCAGGCGTTCCCCGCGGTGACGGTCCAGGCCCGCACGGAGGAGGACGAGGTGCCGGAGGAGCCCGCCAATGACGGAGGCATCGCTGGGGACGCCGGGAGCGACCTGGATGCCGGGCCGCCCGAGGACGCAGGGGGCCTGATCGACGCCGGGCCGCCCGGGGACGCAGGGGCCTTGATGGACGCGGGAGTCCTCGAGGATGCGGGTGCCCTGGTGGACGCAGGGACCGATGCGGACGCGGGGACCCTGGTGGACGCCGGGACGGACGCAGGCTCCGTGCACGACGGCGGCTCGGTGCCGGTTCACATGGAGGATGAATCCGGCGGATGCAGTGCCGGCGCCACGGCGCTTCCAGGCGTCCTGGGCGGGTGGTTGCTCGCGGGACTCCTGTGGAGGCCCCGCCGCGCCCGGCGGTGATGCATCTGGCATGAAGCGAACATCCCCACGCGGGGACTCCGCCTCCCGCGTGGGAATGATTAGCGTTCACCCACGGGGAGGTGGACGTGGCGAAGCCGCGCCAGGCGGTCCGGAAGCAGCAGACGCGCGCACCGCATGAGCGGCGGCATGACACCGCGCTGCTCATCATCGACGTCATCAACGACCTGGAGTTCCCCGGCGGGGAGAATGTCCTGCCCTGGGCCCTGCGCATGGTGGAGCGCCTGAGCCCCTTCGCCGAAAGGATGCGCGAGGCGGGCGTCCCGGTCATCTACGTCAACGACAACTTCGACCACTGGCGCAGCAGCTTCACGGACGTCTACAAACACTGCACCCGGAAGGACAGCCGGGGCCAGCGGGTCGCTCGCGCGCTCAAGCCCCAGCCGGACGACTACTTCATCCTCAAGCCCAAGCACTCGGCCTTCTTCGCCACCTCCCTGGTGCCGCTCCTGGAGCACCTGGGCACGAAGAAGCTGCTGCTCGCGGGCATCGCCACCAACCTGTGCGTCTTCTTCAGCGCCCATGACGCGCACATGCACGAGTACAAGATCACCGTGCTCAGTGACTGCTGCTGCGCGGAGAGCGACAAGGACCACGACCTGGCCCTGGATCAGCTCCAGCGCTTCCTGCGGGTCCGCGTCTGCCGGGGCGACGAGGTGCACCTCCAGCCCCGCTCGCGCCAGCGAGCCACGCGCAAGCCCCCGCAGGAAGGGAAGTGACGGGGCGCCGGCTCAGACGTCCTTGTCGTCGTCCTCATCCTCATCCTCATCATCGTCGTCGAGGATGTGGCACTTGCCCGCATCCTCGTCGAGCGCCTTGCCGATGAACTCCTTCACCAGGTCATCGCCGTTGAAGACCAGGGAGAGGCTGTTCTGGTCACCGCCGACGTCCTCTTTCCTGTCCAGGCGGAGCTTGCCGCCCAGCGCCGTCACGCTCCCGTCGACGTGGGCGCCCGCGGGCACCCGCACCTCGCCGCCAATGGACACCACGTCGCCCTTCACCCGAGCACCCGGCTCCAGGATGACGCGGCCCCGGACGGCGGCCACGTCGTTGTCCACCACCGCGCCCTTCTTCACGATGACGTCGCCGTCCACCGCGACCGCGTCCTTGATCTTCTCCCCGGGCTCGATGACCAGGTTCGTGCCCTGGACCGCCTTGCTCCCGTCCTTGACGTTGACGCAGATGGTCTTGGCCGGAGCCTTGGACGGCGTCTTCGCCGGCTCCGCCGCCAGGGCGGGCACGGCCAGCGAGCAGGCAAGGAGCAGGGTGGGCAGGAACGGGCGACGCATGGCGGGGACCTCCGGAACGCGGAAGGGGAGCGGCATGCCCTGACTACGGCCGGCCGCTCCCCCCATTGCATCCGGTGTCCCGGCTTCAGCCGAGTACGCCCTTCGCCGCGTCGATGGCTTCGTGCGTCCCCGCGAGGGCCAGGATGTCCCCCGCGCGCAGCACCTCCTGCGCGGAGGGCACCAGCACGCCCGCCTCACCCCGGCGGATGGCCAGCACCGTGGCCCCCGTCATGCCGCGCAGGTTGAGCTCCGCCAGGGTGCGGCCCACCGCCGCGCTGGACTCGCCGAGCGCCACCGACTCCGGCTCGCCGATGCCGGGCAGCAGCTGACGCACTCCGTGCAGCACGTCCTTGGGGGCCTCGTCCTCTTCCCCCTTCGCGTGAGACTGCGCCGCGAGCGCCTCCACGATGACCTGCGCGCCCGCGCGCATGTGCCCCTGCAGGTGCGTGGCGCTCTTCCAGAAGGCGAAGCCCATCACCGCCAGGGAGACCAGCAGCAGCACCGCGCCCGGCACGCCCGGCAGGAACGGCTGGGTGATGGCCACCACCGGCACGCTCACCATGAAGACGCTGGCCAGCTGGAGTGCCACCACCAGCATCCGGCGAGGCGCCGCCGCCAGGTCCACCTTGCCGTTGGCGGCCGCCGGGAGCGCGCCCTCCGCCAGGATGACGCCCAGCCTGCGCCCCATCCGGACGATGCCCACGCAGAAGGGCAGGGCCAGCGCCACGGCCAGGCCAATGACGACCCAGGGCGTCAGTGTTTCGCCCCAGCCCATGCGCTCCTCGATGAACGCCGTCACCTGGGGCAGCAGCACGGACGTGCCGATGACGATGATGGTGATGAACGCCGCGTCCAGCAGCATCAAGAGCGCCATGCGCCGCACGCGCGCGCCCACCGTCTTCTGCCGCGGCGACGTGCGCAGGTTCTCCACCCAGCTGCCGTACAGCGACGCGAACGTCTGTAGCGGCGCCGGCAGCTTGCGGTCCACCCAGTTGGCGATGGGGCCCGACGCGCGGATGAGCCACGGCGTCGTCAGCGTGGTGATGGCCGACACGGCCACCGCCACCGGGTAGAGGAACAGGCCGGTGGCCTTCAGGGACAGGCCCAGCCCCGCGATGATGAAGGAGAACTCACCAATCTGGGACAGGCTCAACCCCGCCTGCACGGACGTGCGCGTGCCGTTGCCGGTGAAGAACGCGCCCAGCGACACGCTGAGGATCTTCCCCACGATGACCACGCCGGTGAGCACCGCGATGGCAGCCCAGTGCTCACGGATGAGCGCCGGGTCGATGAGCATGCCCACCGACACGAAGAACACCGCGCCGAACAGGTCGCGCACCGGCTGCACCAGGTGTTCAATCTCCTTGCCCTCGCCGGACTCCGCCACCAGCGAGCCCGCGAGGAACGCGCCCAGCGCCACCGAGTAGCCGAACGCCTGCGCCAGGAGCGCGATGGCGAAGCAGATGCCCACGCTGCTGACGAGCGTCGTCTCCGGCCGCTGGAGCTTCGTGATGGCGCGCATGACTCGCGGCACCACGAGCAGGCCAATGGCGACCAGCCCCACGAGGAACGCCGCCAGCTTGCCCACGGTCAGCGCCAGGTCCCACGCGGACAGGCCGGAGCCGGTGGACACCGCGGTGAGCATGGCCATCAGCAGGATGCCGATGAGGTCCTCCACGATGAGGATGCCCACCACGATGCCCCGCAGCGCGCCCCGGATGTTCTGCTCGTCGAACGCCTTGGCGATGATGGTGGTGCTGGAGATGGCGATGCAGCAGCCGGTGAACAGGCTCTCCAGCATCGTCCAGCCGAAGGCCCGGCCGACGATGAAGCCCAGCCACACCATCACGCTGCACTGGATGACGGCGGTGAGCCCCGCCGTGGGCCCCACCTGGAAGAGCCGGCGCAGGCTGAACTCCAGCCCCAGGGAGAACATCAGCAGGATGACGCCCAGCTCCGACAGCGTCTGCACGATGTTGGGGTCCGCCACCAATGGGACGGGGACGTGCGGCCCGATGATGAAGCCCGCGAGGATGTAGCCCAGCACCACCGGTTGGCGCAGGCGTTGGAAGAGGACCGTGGTGACCGCCGCGACACAGAGGACGGTGGCGAGGGCTTGGAGGAACGCGTGGGCGTCGTGCATGGAAAGGCGCCTCTGGAGGTGATGGGGCTCGCGATTGCCCGGCCCCGCCTGCACCGCGCGGGGCCGGAACCACAGGAAGTTAGGGCGGGCTCAGCCGCATCGCTCGACGGCGATGGCTCCGCCGATGATGAGCAGGCACAGCAGGCCGCTCCACAAGAGGCGCGCGCCCTGCCACTGGTCGTGGGTGGCGCCGCCCTGCGGGGGCGTCGGGGTG
>NZ_RAWK01000336.1 GCF_003612165.1 Corallococcus aberystwythensis
CCCCTGGGTCGTCACCCGCCCCTTGACTCCCTGGACCTCCCCAACACCACCGCCGGAGCCAGGCAGGCCTTCACCCTCGGCATCCGACAGCATGATGCGACCCTGCTTGTTCGACTGGACCCACTCGAAACGGGCTCGCACCTGGGTCGTCAGCCCTGCGCTTGAAGGCGCGTAGAGCTTGGCCAGGTAGGGGTAGATGATGTTCTGGCCACCTACGAAGTGGCTGCGCCGGTTGACGTGACCGAAGGGCTCATAGTCGCCAGTGCCGCTGATCCGCCCCTTCGAATCCAGCAGGAGGACGGGCTTTCCAAGGCCATCCGTCACCGGGAAATAGGTTCCACAGGGAACGTCCGTATCCACGCCGAAGCGCGCACAATCCTGGGTGTTGTCCGCCATCCGTAGGAAAGGGGAATGCGCGAAGCGGGACTTGATGAGCGCCACCGGCCGGCCATCCAGCCATACGTACTCGTCCAACACGTAGTCCGTCGTGCTCGGGTTGGCGGAGCTCTGCCCCACATCCACCAGCAACTGCGTTCCCGAGTAGAAGTACTCGTCCTCACGCCCGTCCCAGCTGCGCTTCAAACGGCGTCGGCCAGCGGCATCATAGAAGTACTCGTAGTTGCTGCCCGGGCCTCCCAGTTGGGTGCTCGAAACCTGCCGGTAGACCGCGCCCAGATCCATGGGAGAAGCCGTGGTCGCGTTGAGAGAGAGCGAGTAGTACGGCTGAGTGGCGGCTTGGCTGAGATACCAGGACGCGTTGCTCACGCGGCCCGACATGTCGTGCTGATAACGGGCCGTAATGTCGAAGGGCAGACACGCGCCTCCTGGTGGGCACGCATTTGCAGTCGTGGAATACTTGCGAGTGGCAAGCTGATCCACGAACGGAAAACCGCTCGTGTACTCGGACTGCACCGCGAACTTGCTCCCTGACTCGCTCGTCCGGTTTCCGCGCGCGTCGTATGCATAGGAGAGGGCTTGGTCTGTGAAGATCCATCCCCCCTCACTATGCCGATTGGTTACATGTCTCAACTGGAGCCGGGCGTCGTAGCCGGGCTGGCTGGCTGCCCCTGCGTAGTCCTGAGCGAACGGGAGCTGATTGTCGGAGGTCTGAAGAATGCACGTGTCTTCGCCCACCAGTTGATCCGCCTGATAGCGATAGGCTCGTTTGAACACGTCCCCCAGGTTCGTCCGCGTCACGCTCAAGCCGGAGAGCCGCCCGAAGGGAGCACCCGTCCCATCCACGGCCTGGGAGAAGGCCGCCTGCGAGCAAGCTCCCAGGCCTGTATTGTTTCCACCCTGGTGGTACTGAATTCGCGCCACGGTGGGCACGCCTGTTTCACCGCGAGAGTGGACCCAGTAGCTCTTCACCCCTCCGTAGGGTTCCCACTCCACGCCGGTAATCAATGGGTCGATGCTGGACCCTCCTCCCGGATAGAGGTGGGCAGCGTAGATTGCACTGACCCGGTGGGGCATGCCCGTGCTGGCTGCGTGGTACCGGTACTGGATGCCGCGGCCATAGGGATAGACTTCAAACACGAGCCGGCCAGCCGAGTCGTACTCGAAGAAGTGATTCGGGCTGTCCTTCCCGGAGAAGTACGGCGACGTATTGCACTGACGCGAGGGCGGACTTGTTTCCGGGCCACGAACCCGGAGCTTCCCGGTCAGCCGGCCGAAGGCGTCATACTGGAACCAGGTCGCCCCGAAAGAATCCACCGTGTAGTGCGGCTGATCGTAGTGCGAATCAGGGCACCCCGAAGGAAGACCGGGAAAATGTTCTTCATAGAAGGTTCGGAAGAGCCGCTCCGTCTGGGTGCTCCGGCGGGCATCCGCCACACGAAGCCTCCCGAGCGCGTCATGAGAAAATGCCGTCCAGCTTCCGGACTGAGCCATCTGCGACGTTTGCTTGACCGTCGGATTGCCCAGAGAGTCATAGGCAAACCGTGTGACGCTCGGACCTGACGAAGCGGACGCGCCCCATGGGGTCTTCACCTCCAACAGATTCCCGAAGTCGTCGTGGAGGTAGTCCACCGCTGGCTGGTTCCCGCAGCTGCCCATCGTGGAGCCCGCGGAGCAGCCATGCTTGATGCTCCGGACGTTCCCTGCCACGTCGTATGCCACATGCGTGGCGGAAGGGGCGCTCCCGCCCGTCGGCCCCGCCGCCTCCAGCATCATCACCAGCCGGTTGAGCCGGTCGTATTCGAAGGCACGGCATTCGGGTGGCAGGGCATTGAGCGCCCCGCTGGTCGTGTTGAACCCTCCGCAGAACGCAGGAGGACGACCGGTGCTGCTGAGGTACGGCAGACCCTCACGAATCGGGTTGTTCTCCGGGTCGAAGAGGCGCGTCGACGAGTAGGTGAAATCACCATTTGAGGCCACCCCCAACTCCTCTCCGACGCCCTGGTACGTCGGGCGGCCCAGCGGATCCGCATCATACGTCCTCCGAGCACGAACCCCGCCCCCCGCCGCCAGCGTCTCCTCTTTGACGAGGCGCCCGTACTGGTAGAAGTAGTTCACGCGCTCGCTGTAGTTCAGGCCGTTCGCGGTCGGTGCCGTCGCTTTCCATTGGAGCTTGTCGGTCAGCGTACCGCCCGTGCACCCATTCCATGCACCTGAGCGGTAGCACTGCACCTCGTAGCGGCCATCCGGGTAGCGGATGTAGTCGCCGTGCTGGCCATTGTCATAGCCATAGTCCGTGACGAGGTCTGGCAATGCTCCCCCTCTTGACTTCACTGTCTTTCGGACCAGCTTTCCCGCAATGTAGGCATAATGAGTCCGGACATAAGCAGGGTCTGTCGTCCGCAGCAGGCGCCCCTGCTCGTCGTAGGCGTCATAGGTCGTCTCCAGCCAGTTCGAGTATCTGCACGTTGGAGACGTGGATTTCGTGACGTGCGCGGAGACGCGCTTGCGGATCAGGCGTTGCTGCTGGCCGTTGGGCGCGTTCGCCGCCCCATAGAAGTATTGAGTCAGGGGGCCCGAATCCAAGCATGACGTCGAGTCTTCGGCTTCAACCCAGCAGGGCCCTTCGACCTCGACGACGCGAGCCTGCGGATCCGCCGCCGCTGGCGTCTCGCCCGAGCATGCGCGGTAGGTGCGGTAGAAAGTGGCCTGGTACTTGTAAACGGGCGCGCCGAAGCCCGTCGTGAAGTCCCAGGTGTACCCACCTCGAACCTTGGCCATCAGCCGGTTCGTCGTGGATTCATACTGGTAGGTCCACTTTGCTTGTCGGTCCACTCCCGGTTGGCCCAGCATGGCGGACGTCGAGGTCTCCGTCTTCAGTTGCTGCTCATAACCAGGATACGTCCCTGCCCGGCCATACTCATAGGAGTAGAATTTCGTCAGCAATGCGCCATTGCCTGCCACATCCACGGCCCCGAATTCAGCTCGGGTCATCTCGCCTGGCGGGAGGAAGAAGCTATCTGGATCCCAAGGCACTTCATTCCTGCTGGTGCCTTTTGTCGCGAGCTGGTTCGTGAACACGGCATAGGCACCTCGCGCGTCCTTTTGGGAACTGGCCATTGAGGTCTTGCGTTCCGTGACTTGTTCTTTTGGCAATGCATCAACGCCCCACGCTCGCGAATGTTGTGGCGTCAGGCTGATGCCCACCCCTTTGCAGAACGAATCGTTATTGACGCCATTCATGCCGCACCGCACCTCCGACGCCGACGTGTAGACGCCGTGGGTCTTTGATTGGTGGGCCACGAATACACGCGCCAATGGACTCGAATATAGGAAGGAGCCGTCGCCAGCACGGACATTCTCGGTGAAGATCTGCTTCTGCGAGGACGCGCACGACCCGCTCAGCACGCCGGGCCCGCAGTTGGGACCAGAACCGACCACCTCCGCAGTGACCGACTGCGGATTCAAGTGCGTGTTCGACTGGCCATCCTCGAGGATGTAGAACATCTTCCGGTGCAGTCGTTTGTGGGAGAGCATTTCGTCATTGCGAAACACTCTCCACGTGACTTGGTTGAGGCTCTCTTGATCGGCCCAGGTGTAGCGCATCCGGGTGGGCACCGGCGCTTCCGCTCCGACGGGCACGTCTTGAGACACACCTACGAAGAAGCGAGCCCCTCCCAACATCCCCGCTGGGTGGGATATTTCCTGCCCGGAACTGTTATGCATCGCGTAGTCGTATGTGACGATGTTGCGCGCTCCCAGCCCCGTCCCAGAAGTGCCCTCTTCCTGGTCGACCTTGTCGAGCACACATTCGTGGGTGGAGTACAAAGGATTGTCTTCGTCTTGCAGGATGATGTCCTGGGTGGGGCGGCTCACATAGGAGAAGGCCAGCCGGGAACCGTTTGCCAAGTTGACGTACTGGATGAGTTGCGAAGGGTTCCCGAACGTCGCCGCAGGGTCGGTGCACCCCGGCGGCTTCGCCGAGTAGTACTGAATGGATGCAATGAGGCGTCGGCCGTTGGAGCCCGCGGTCGTGGTCGTCCCGTAGCTGGTCGATTCGATGTCCGTCAGGAAATAGGCTGAACCCCATCGAGTGGTCGGCGGGAAGTTTTGCGTCTGGCCGCCTACCGCGACAGCGTGGGTATAACGAAAGCGTCCCTCTGGGCTGATGAGCGTGAAGCCATTCCCATCCCAGCGCAGCTTGACGTGCTGATCGGAGCTGGAGGTCGCGAACCGTCCCGGCTCGGTCTTATCGCAAGGGCTGAAGCGCAAGGAGCTTCCAGCAGGTGTCACTATGTTGCAGATGGTGGTGTCTATTCTCTCCGTGCCCGAGGAGTCCATCTCCTCATGGACGCTCGTCAGGACATAGCTGTACAGGTTGTGCGTCCAGCGGTAGGAGTTGCCCCCTCCATCCGGTCCCATCATCACACGGCCGAAGGGGGTGAGCAGCTTCTGCTCGGGAGTTCCAAGCGCGTTCGCCTTGGTCGATGCGGAGAAGGTACGGGTCAACGCAAAGTCCCCGATCGCCGAGGACAAGCTGAAGTCCGTCTCCGAATAGGTCGGGCGCAGCGAGCCCACGGGTACGGGCACGGCTCCGGACACCCCCGCACTGCTGGGTCCTCCCAATGGTGGAGCCGGGCTGAGCGGAGCCTGATCCACGCGCTGCTGCACCTCCGCCTCGCTGAGTGTCTCGGTTGCCCAAGCCACTCCAATTCCCACCAACGCCAGGCCGCAGGCCATCACTCCCCGGACGGATCCCCTACTCCACTTCTTCTTCAATGTGTTTCTGGTGTCTTCCACGGCGCTTCCCCCTCGAAAATCACTCATTGCGCTCGTCCTTCGACGGCTCCGCAGCCAGACGCGGCTGACACAGCCCCTCTTGCGTGTTGGGATCCAGGATCACGCAGGGCCAGGTCGCCGGGCATTCCGCTGATTGCGTGCAAGCCTTTGTGCAGAAATAGCCCTGCCCCAATCCCGCGCCGGGCGCGTGCACGCATCGGCCACTCAGACAGGCACTGTCGCCGCCATCGACACAGGACTCGCCCACCTCTCGCTTGGGCGCATCCGCGCTGAGTGCCTGGGGCCGCCACTCCGTGACAACCCTGCCCTCAGGTGCGGATTGATGCGGCGGAGCCTGTGTTGGCTGCCCTTGCGGCGTACACGCCAGCGCCCAGGTGAAAAGACATACAACCATCCATCTGACTCTCATCACGCGCACGTCTCCCCATGACGTGCACGCCCAGAGACGCACACGCCTGTGTTACTTGAATGTGTGGAAAGGAGCCCCTGTGAATCCGGGGCGGCCCTTCATGGCCGTTGAAGCAAGAAGCCCTGAAGGCAGACTCCTCCTGAGAGGAATCAGGCCTCGGGGTCGACTCGAATGAAGGGGAGCTACAGCAACTGCAGGATCAGCCTCGTACCAGGGTTTGTAGGATTTGCAAACCTGGGCCTGTCGATGCCGCAGCACCACACCGTCTCCTGGACGCGCACAGAGGGCATCCAGGAGACGGATTGAAGCTGAATCCTACCGCCGCGCCGGAGGCACGCCGCCTTCGCCGTACAGGTACGCCTGCAACGGCTTCACCGCGAGGTCCGAGCGCTTCAGCGACTCCAGCGCGCCCACCGCCATGCGCGCCGCCTGCACCGTCGTGTAGTACGGCACGGAGTGCATCAATGCCTCACGGCGGATGGAGAAGCTGTCCGCGATCTCCTGCTTGCCGAAGGTGGTGTTGATGACCAGGACGATCTCCCCGTCGACGATCTTGTCGACGATGTTCGGCCGGCCCTCCTTCACCTTCTGCACCCGCTGCGACTCGATGCCCTTCGTCTGCAGGTAGTCGTGCGTGCCCGCCGTCGCCGTCAGGCTGAAGCCCAGCGACCGCAGCCGGCGCGCCAGGTCCACCACCGCGGGCTTGTCGTCGTCCTTCACGGAGATGAACACCCGGCCCGTCTTGGGCAGCTTCACGCCCGCCGCCAGCTGGCTCTTCGCGAACGCGGACGCGTAGTCCTCGGCCAGGCCCATCACCTCGCCCGTGGACTTCATCTCCGGCCCCAGAATCACATCCACCCCGGCGAAGCGCGCGAACGGGAAGACGCTCTCCTTCACCGCGACGTGCCGGAACTCCGGCTCCTCCGTGCGGCCCAGCTCCTTCAGCGTCTTGCCCACCATGCAGAGCGCGGCGATCTTCGCCATCGGCATGCCCGTCGCCTTGGAGATGAACGGCACCGTGCGGCTCGCGCGCGGGTTCACTTCCAGGACGTAGATGTTCTTCCCCTGGATGGCGAACTGCACGTTCATCAGCCCCACCACGCCCAGCTCGCGCGCCATGGAGATGGCCTGGTCCTTCATCCGCTCCACCAGGTCCGGCGACAGCGAGTGCGGAGGCAGCGTCGCCGCCGCGTCACCCGAGTGCACCCCGGCCTCCTGGATGTGCTCCAGCACGCCGCCAATCAGCACCTGCCCCGTGCGGTCCGCCACCAGGTCCAGGTCCACCTCGATGGCGTCCTTCAGGAAGCGGTCAATCAGCACCGGGTGCTCCGGCGACGCGCTCACCGCCTCGCGCATGTAGCGCTCCAGGCTGGACGCGTCGTAGACCGTCTCCATCGCGCGCCCGCCCAGCACGTACGACGGCCGCACCATCACCGGGTAGCCGATGCGCTCGGCCACCTTGAAGGCCTCCGCGTGGCTGCGCGCGACGCCGTTCTCCGGCTGCTTCAGGCCCAGCTTCTCAATCAGCTTGGAGAACTTCTCGCGGTCCTCCGCCCGGTCGATGGCGTCCGGCGACGTGCCCAGGATCGGCAGCCCCGCCTGCTCCAACGGCACGCTCAGGCGCAGCGGCGTCTGCCCGCCGAACTGCACGATGGCGCCCACCGGCTTCTCACGCTGGGACACCTCGAGCACGTCTTCAATCGTCAGCGGCTCGAAGTAGAGGCGGTCGGACGTGTCGTAGTCCGTGGACACCGTCTCCGGGTTGCAGTTGACCATCACCGTCTCGTACCCGGCCTCGCGCAGCGCGAAGGCGGCGTGCACGCACGCGTAGTCGAACTCGATGCCCTGCCCGATGCGGATGGGGCCGCTGCCAAGGATCAGCACCTTCTGCCGGTCCGTGGGGGGCGCCTCGTCCTCCTCCTCGTAGGTGGAGTACAGGTAGGGCGTGTACGCCTCGAACTCCGCGGCGCAGGTGTCCACCCGCTTGAACACCGGACGGATGCCGCGCGCGTGCCGGTGCGCCCGCACCTCCGCCTCCGGGTAGCCCATCAGGTTGCCCAGGTACTTGTCGGAGAAGCCGTGCGCCTTGGCCTGACGGAGCACGTCGTCCGCCAGGTCGTCCAGCCGGCCGATGTCCGCCAGCGTCTGCGCCTCGTGCACCAGCGCCTCGATGTGCCGCAGGAACCACGGGTCGATGGCGGAGAGCTGGTGGACCTGATCCACCGTCATGCCCTCGCGGAACGCCTGCGCCACGAACCACGGGCGCTCCGGACGGGGCACGCGCAGCCCCTCGTTGAGCACCTTCTGCCGCTCCTCCTTCTCCGTGGGCAGCTCCGGCGACTCCAGGCCCACGCGCCCCAATTCCATGGAGCGCAGCGCCTTCATGTACGCCTCGGGGAAGGTGCGGCCAATGGCCATGACCTCGCCCACCGAGCGCATGCTCGTGGTCAGCGTGCGGTCCGCCTTGGGGAACTTCTCGAAGTTGAAGCGCGGCACCTTCACCACCACGTAGTCCAGCGTCGGCTCGAAGGAGGCCGGCGTGTCGCGGGTGATGTCGTTGCGCAGCTCGTCCAGCGTGTAGCCCAGCGCCAGCTTCGCGGCGACCTTCGCGATGGGGTAGCCCGTCGCCTTGGATGCCAGCGCGCTGGAGCGGGACACGCGCGGGTTCATCTCGATGACGACCATGCGGCCGTCGCGCGGGTGGATGCCGAACTGGATGTTGGAGCCGCCCGTGTCGACGCCAATCTCACGGATGATGGCCAGCGACGCCTGCCGCATGCGCTGGTACTCGCGGTCCGTCAGCGTCTGCGCGGGCGCCACGGTGATGGAGTCACCGGTGTGCACGCCCATCGGATCCAGGTTCTCGATGGAGCAGATGATGATGACGTTGTCGGCGGAGTCGCGGACCACCTCCAGCTCGTACTCCTTCCACCCCAGCACGCTCTCCTCCACGAGGATGGTGGAGGTGGGGCTCGCCTTGAGGCCCGAGCGGCAGATGGCCTCGAACTCCTCGCGGTTGTACGCGATGCCGCCGCCCGTGCCGCCCAGCGTGAAGGAGGGACGGATGATGGCCGGGAAGCCGATCTCCTCCACCAGC
Organism: Corallococcus aberystwythensis; assembly: GCF_003612165.1. Lineage (GTDB taxonomy): Bacteria > Myxococcota > Myxococcia > Myxococcales > Myxococcaceae > Corallococcus > Corallococcus aberystwythensis. The sequence continues at coordinate 8,703 of NZ_RAWK01000336.1, forward strand.
GCCATGGCGTCCGTGAGCGTCGTCGCGTAGCCGCTCTTGGGCAGCGCCACGCCGATCTTCTGCATGGCCGCCTTGAAGAGCTGGCGGTCCTCCGCCTTGTTGATGGCCTCCAGGGACGCGCCGATGAGCCGGACGCCGTACTTCTCCAGGATGCCCTTCTCCGCGAGCGCCTTCGCCAGGTTGAGCGCCGTCTGTCCGCCCATGGTGGGCAGCAGGGAATCCGGGCGCTCGGCGGCGAGGATCTTCTCCGCCGCTTCCACGGTGATGGGTTCAATGTAGGTGCGGTGCGCGAACTCTGGGTCCGTCATCACCGTGGCGGGGTTGCTGTTGAGCAGCACCACCTCCACGCCCTCGTCCCGAAGCGCCTTGATCGCCTGGGTGCCTGAGTAGTCGAACTCGACGGCCTGCCCGATGACAATCGGGCCCGAGCCAATCACGAGAACCTTCCGGATATCAGTGCGCTTGGGCATCGGGCGCCCCCCATACCAACGTCCGCCCCCACATGCACGCGGTGCGTTGTGGCATGCGGAGGGACCGTCCGATGCCCGCTTGCTCGGAGGACCCCGGCCCGGCGTCCTCTGCTACGCTGCCGCGCTTCCTTCCGGAGGTTCCATGCGTCGCTGGCCCCTGGCCCTGCTCGTCCTTCTCTCAGCGCCCGCCCTCGCCCAGGACACCGCTCCCGCCGCCACGCCCTGTCTCTTATACACCTCTC
>NZ_RAWK01000337.1 GCF_003612165.1 Corallococcus aberystwythensis
GAGTGGTGGCGGGAGCACGGGGGCGTTGGATCCGGACCTCAAGGAGTACGCCGAAGCGCTCCAGGTGCTGGACCAGAACTGGGACACCTTCGACACGGCGGTGGGGACCCGGGACGGCAAGCTGACGATGGCGAACCTGGAGGCGGTGCTGGACAGTCCGGCGGCGTCCCCCACGCTCAAGCGCGCCGCGCAGTTCTTCACGGACCACCCCGAGTACTGGCACCGCCTGGAGATGGCGGAGAGCGGCGGCCGGGACGGCGTCACCAGCTGGCAGGACCTGGACTCGGAGCTGGCCGCGGTGGCGAAGCTGCCGGGCGGCTCGTCTTCGAGCGGCAGCGGCCGGAGCACGGGCGGCTCACGGGCGCGCGACATCGTGGACAACCCGAACATGAGCATCGAGCAGAAGGTGCAGGCCCTGCTCATGGGCATCACCGAGGACACGGACGCGGAGCTCGTGGACGTGATGAACGAGATGGCCAGCGCCCGCGAGGAGCGCGCCACGCTGGGCTCCAGCAACTCGGACAAGGCGCGCGGCGCGAAGCTGGACACGAGCATGCAGGAGCTGGAGCTGCGGCTGCAGACGCTGATGGAGAAGCGCAAGGCCATGTTCGACCTGATGAGCAACATGTCGTCGAAGTTCAACGAGATGGCGAAGACGGCCATCTCCAACCTGCGCAGCGCGTGAGGGCCGCCATGGGACGCATCATCAAGCACGAAGGCGGCGAGGGGCAGCGGATGGAGACCGGAACGGCGCGCAGGCTGAAGGCGTTCGCGCGGGGCGAGACGACCTGGGCGGAGGTGGAGGGGATGACGTTCGAGGAGGCGAAGGCCATCGCGCAGGTGGGCTGCGACCTGGCGGCGGCGGGCCGGCTGGAAGAGGCGCGCATCCTCTTCGAGGGGCTCGTGGAGGGGAACCCGAAGGACTCGGCGGCGCACGCGGCGTTGGGCACCGTGTACCAGAAGCTGGGACGGGTGGAGGACGCGCTCACCGAGTACACGCACGCGCTGTCGGGTGACCCGCGCAACCCCGTGGCGCTCACCGGCCGGGGCGAGCTGCACCTGCGCCGGGGCGAGCGTCAGGGCTTCACGGACATCGCCAACGCGGTGGAGGTGGATCCGCACGGGGAGACGTCCGCGGGGCGCCGCGCGAAGGCCCTGGTGAAGGCCATCACCCTGGTGGCGGTGGAGAAGCTGAAGGAAGGCGCTCCGCCGACGTAAGGGGCCGCTTCAAGCCCGGGCCGCCGTCAGGAACGCGGTGGCTCGCGCGAGAGGGTGCTGAAGGGAAAGACGTTTCAAGACGGATGTGCCGCCGGACAGTTGGGGAGCGGTCCGGGGGCGGCCGGCCGGAGGGTGGGCCTGGATGGCGAGGGGGAATGGAGTGGAGGCCCATCCACCGGCGGCTTCTTGAAACGAGCTCAGGGCGTGTCGACCGCGGCGATCCGTTCCCCCATGGGCGGATGGCTCATGCCCTTGAGCACGAGCCAGCGTGGCGGCTCCGGGTCCATCTTGTTCACCCGGGCGGCCTTCACCAGCATGCGGCGGAAGGCGCCCGGGTCGCCGGTGAGCTTCAGGCCGTAGCGGTCCGCCTCGCGCTCGCGTTCGCGGGAGAGCACCCCGGACACGGGGGCCGCGAAGCTGATGAGGAGGAACACCACGAGCGACACCAGCGGCAGGGTGCGGATGTCGCCCGGGCGTTGGATGCCCCACCAGCCCCGGCGGGCGGAGAGGCGCAGCAACCCGTCGATGAGGAGGAGCAGGGCCATCACCGCCAGCGAGGAGGCGATGCGGCCGGGCCAGCGGGGCTCGTTCACGTGGCCCGCCTCGTGAGCCACGGCGGCCAGGACTTCGTCCTCGGCGAACTCCTGCAGGATGACGTCGTTGAGGACGATGGTGCGCGTGGGGCCCTGGCCGGCGAAGTACGCCTGGATGCGCTTGGACGTCACGGACGTCTTCTCCACCATCACGTCGGAGAAGGTGATGTCCGCCTTCCGCATCAGCGCGGTGATGCGCGCGCGCAGCGGCCCTTCCGGCAGGGGGCTCTGGTCGAAGTAGAGGCGGGCGCGGTACGGGTCCAGGGCGGAGGCGACCAGCATCAGCAGGGCCACGGGCACGCCCAGCACCAGCCACCAGCGGCGCACGCGGCGGGCCAGGCCATACAGGCCGACCACGAGCGCGGTCAGCGCGATGGCGCCCACGACGCCGCCCTTGAACCACGTCCACGCGAAGCCGGCGGGCGTGTCGTTGGACATGCCGTACCGGTGCTCCAGCACGTAGTAGAAGTACACGTTCGCGGGGGCGTAGAGCAGCTGGGTGGCCACGTCGATGAAGAGCGCGAAGAGGATCGCGGTGCCCCAGCCGCTTTCGCCCCACAGCCGGTCCATGGCGCTGAAGAAGGCACGGCTCACCGGGGCCTTGCGCAGGCCAGCGCCGAACCTGCGCTCCAGCGCCGCCGCCGCGGCCGTGGCCCCCCGGTACACGGGCCGCACGAGCACGCCCAGGAGCAGCGCGGACAGGGCCAGCCGCACCCACGGCTCCACCGCCGCCCGGATGTAATAGGGCTGGTGGTAGGCGTGGATTTCGGCGAGCTGCTCCGGGGTGAAGAGCGGTTCCATGGCCGGAAGGACGCGCGTCAGCGGTGCTTCGCGCCCGCGCTGGAGGCGGGCATGGGTACGGAGACCTCCTGCGACTCCGTGTCGGCATCCGCGTCCGCGAGCAGGAGCGACTTCACCTTCTCCAGGCTCTGGCGGGTGCGGTCCACGAAGGCGTTCTGCGAGCCGATGCGCTCGGCGGCCTCCAGCGTGCGCTCGTAGATGTTGATGGACTTGGTGAGCAGCACGCGGATCTTCTTGCGCAGCTCCTGGCGGTAGACCTCCGCCTCCTCGGCGTTGAGCTCCGGGGGCGTGGGCGAGTTCACCATGTGCTCGTGGAGGTTCTCGTACAGGGCGCCAATCTGCGCGCCCGCGGCGGTGGCCCAGTAGCCGTTGCCCACGCGGATGGCGCGCAGGTAGTGGCCCTGCGCGGACAGGAGCAGCTCCGCCTTGTAGTTGAGGTCCTGCGCCAGCCCGTCGCTGCCCCGGCTGGCCTCCAGCTTCACGGCCTCGTAGTGCAGCCGGTAGATCTCCCCGACGAAGAAGTGCGCCTGCGCGGGGAAGTAGTCCTCCACCTCCGCCTTGTCCGGCAGGGCGTCATACGCGGCCAGCGCCTTGCGCAGCGTCCCTTCCGCGTCGTCGGTGCGGCCGGCCTCCACCTGGCAGATGCCCTGCTGCACCTGGGCCTCGATGCGGCGGCCCGCGGGCAGGTCCGCGCGCGCGGACAGCGTGGTGAGCAGCTTCACCGCCTCCTCGTAGCGCTCCAGGTGGTAGAGCGTCTCCGCCACGCGGAAGGACGCGTCCAGCGCGTCGCCCTGGCCCTTCTCCGGCTCCGCCAGGTCTGAGAAGCGCCCGTAGGCGTCGTCCCACTCCTTGAGGCGCTGGTGCGACAGGCCCGCGTTGTAGAGGGCCTGCCGGCGGTGCGGGCTGTTGGGGTGGAAGTCCGCGAGCCGGCCGAAGTAGCGCGCCGCCTGCTTGAAGTCGTTGGCGGCGAAGGCGGAGGTGCCGCCCGCGAAGAGCTCCTCGTCGTTGAGCTTGTCCAGCTCCAGGTCCGCCGTCACCGTGACGGGGTCGAACTCCACGACCTGCTTGTTCGCCGTGGCGTCCGGCTTCACCGCGCCCGTGGTGCGGCAGCCCGTGAGCGTCAGGCCCAGGCCCAGCACGCCCACCCACAGCCAGCGCCGGGCGACTCCGGCTGCATCCATCCGCTTCCTGCCGTGCATGCACCTGCTCCCATCCGGACGCCCACGTCACCTGCGGTGTGGACCCGGACATCGACACCCCGGGGACCCGCCAGGTTCCCCGGATGGCTTTCCCGGACCGAGGCCGGGGCCCGCCAGTCTAATGCGGACAGGGCCCCGGTGCCCTGTCGCCCGGCATGAACGCCCGCGCTCGCCGGAAATGCCCGGCGGCCATGGCGTGTCACGCGGGGTGGGGGAGGGCGGCGCTCAGGCCAGGACGTCGTCGCCCAGGAGGTAGCGGCCGGTGCCCCACAGCGCGGTGAGGTCGTGCACGTCCAGCCCGAAGCGGGGCACCTGGATGAGGGGCGTGCCCGGACAGGCCGCGCGCAACTGCGCCAGGCCCTCCAGGTCCTGCTGCGCCAGCACCTGGGTTTCGCGCAGCGTCTCCTCCACCTTCGCGCGCCGGGTGGGCGTCAGCGTGGCCGCGTCCTCCCACTGCGCCTGCGTGGGCAGCGGGTGCACGCGGTTCACCACGATGGCGGTCATCTCCATGCGGTTCTGCTGGAGCAGCTTGTGGAAGTGGATGGCCTCGTCCAGCCGCTCCGGGTTGGGGCTCGTCACCAGCACGAACCCCGTCGTCTTGTCCTCCAAGAGCTCGCGCACGCCGCGGGCGCGCTCGCGGAAGCCCTCGTTCATGGAGGAGAGCGTCACCATGAAGGAGGACAGCTCCTGGAGCATCTCCGTGCCGGTGAAGCGCGACAGCGCGCGCGTCACGTAGCTGCCGCCCAGGTTGAAGAGGGACAGGCCCACCTTGCCCGCCTTCAGCGCGGGCGTGAGGAGCCACTTGGCCGCTTCGTTGTCCAGGAAGTCCAGCACCCGGTTGGGCGCGTCCAGGAAGTCCAGCGCGTGCGCGGTGGGCGGCGTGTCCAGGACCACCAGCTGGTAGTCGCTGCGACGGCGCAGGTCCCAGACCTTCTCCATGGCGATGTATTCCTGGCTGCCCGCCAGGGCCGTGGAGAGGGACTGGTAGAAGCGGTTGGCGAAGATTTTCTCGCGCTGGTCCGGCGGGGCCACGCGGGTGATGAGGTCGTCCCAGGTGGCCTTCATGTCCAGCATCATCGCGTGCAGGGCCGCCTTGGGCTTCACGCCCAGGGGCTCCAGCACCGACGCGGGGACCTCCGCCTCCGTGTTGCCCAGGCCGGACAGTCCCAGTGAGTTGGCCAGGCGCTTCGCCGGGTCGATGGTGCACACGATGCTGGGGCGGCCATCCACCGCCGCGCGCAGCGCGAGCGTCGCCGCCACCGTCGTCTTGCCCACGCCGCCAGAGCCCACGCAGATGAGCACGCGCTTGTTCGCGAGCGCCGTTTGCAGCGCCGTCATGCTCCCGCGCCTCCCTTCACCATCGCGTCCAGGTGCCCCATCACCGTCTCCACCGCGTCGCGCCCGAAGCGCGGCACGAACAGCCTGGGCACCGTGTACACCGGCGCGTGGAGGTTGCGCTCCAGCTTCGTGCCCGCGAGCACCGCCTGCGACGCGCGGTCATGGTGCGCCTGCGCCACGCGCTTGAGCTCCGGATGGCCCGCGAGCGCCTCCAGGTCCGCCTCCGTGAAGCGCTGGGGGAAGGCCTGGTTGAGCACCGCCGCGTGCGTGCGGATGTGCACCCGGTCCCTCAGCGCGCTGTGCAGCTCCAGCGCCTCGTTCACCGGCATCTCCTCCGGCAGCGACACCAGCACCGCGGCGGTGACGGAGGGGTCCACCAGGAGGTCGCGCATCTTCAGCGCCTCGCGCGTCATGGGCCCCGGCGGCACCGTCTGCAGGAGCACCTGCGGCACGCTCAGGAAGGAGATGGCGTGGCCGGTGGCGGGCGCGTCCAGCACCACCGTGTCGTACTTCCAGCGGCCGTCCGGCAGCTTCTCCTGGAGGTGGAAGAGGATCTTCCCCAGCAGCACCAGCTCCTGGAGCGACGGGATGAAGCGCAGGAAGTAGCGCACCAGCCGGTTCTCGAAGACCGTTTTGTAGAGGGTCTCGAAGCGCAGGACCATCAGGCCGTACTCGCGCATGGCCTCCTGGGGGCGCACGGTCACCGCCCAGAGGTTCTCCTCCAGCAGCTTCACCTCCGGGCCCGCTTCGGGCAGCTCCAGGAAGCGGCTGACGCGCTCCTGGGTGTTCACTTCACACACCAGGGTGCGCCGACCCGCGCGCACCGAGGCGAGGGCCAGGGCGGCGGCGATGGTCGTCTTCCCCACGCCCCCCTTGCCAGAGACGATCCACAGGCGTTTGTCGAGCAGTCCAGCCATAGAGGGCGCGCGAACCGTAGGGATGGCCTCCCGGAGAGTCAACGAGAGTCCACGAGCAGAAACCCCCATTGTTCCCCTGCTTGACACGTCGCGTTGGCCCCTCCCAGAGTGCGGCGTCCTCTTCCTGACGTCCCGCCTGTCCCGACGGCCAAGACGCCTTCGGCCGCGGTGGGCCGGACCCCAACGGTTCCAAGACCATGCTCAAGAACAACCCGGTGATGAAGAAGCTCGTGGAGACAGGCGAGGAGCGCGTGGGCAAGCTCGCGCAGCAGCTGCTCTCCAACGAGAAGTTCGTGGCGGCGGTGCAGGGGCTGGTGTCGCGCTCGCTCGCGGCGAAGGGGACGCTGGACGCGGCGCTGCGCACGGCGCTGTCGGCCATGAACCTGCCGTCCACGGCGGACCTGGAGCAGCTGCGCTCGAAGGTGGACGACCTGGAGCGGCTGCTCGCGTCCGTCGAGGGCAAGGTGGACACGCTCGTGTCGAACACGTCCTCGAAGAAGAAGGCGTAGCGCGCGTCCGCACCCACGGCCATGCGGCGCATCGCGTTCATCAACGAGAAGGGCGGCACCTGCAAGACGACGCTCGCGGTGAACACCGCCGCGTGGCTCGCGCTGGAGCAGCGCCGCCGCGTGCTGCTGGTGGACCTGGACACGCAGGGCCACGCGGGCAAGTCACTGGGGCTGGACGTGCGCACGCTGCCGCGCAACGTCTTCCACCTGCTCACCGACCCGGAAGTGTCCCTGCCTTCGGTGGTGCGGCCCACGGGCGTGAGCGGGCTGGACGTGGTGCCCGCGTACAAGGAGATGGCGGAGTTCCCCGTGGTGGTGGCGCAGGACCCGCGGCGCGCGCACCGGCTGGCGGACCGCATGCGGGAGGCGGAAGCCGCGGGCTACGACGTGGTGCTGTTCGACGCGCCTCCGTCCATGGGGCTCACCACGCGCAACATCCTGGTGGCGGCCACGGAGGTGGTGGTGCCGGTGGCGCTGACGTACCTGGCGCTGGATGGGTGCGCGGAGCTGGCGGACACGGTGCGCCAGGTGGGCGAGGCGGAAGGGCGCCCGGATCTGCGCGTCACCAAGGTGGTGCCCACGCTGTACCGCAAGACGGCGCTGGCCACGGCCATCCTGGAGCGCCTGCGGGCGTACTTCCCGGACGCGCTCGCCGCCACGCCGCTGGGCTACAGCGTCAAGGTGGATGAGGCACAGAGCCACGGGAAGACCATCTGGGAGTACGCGCCCCAGAGCCCGGGGGCGCGGATGCTCGCGGCCATCGCGGCGGAGATTGATGGCGGGTCCCCTCCGGCGAAGCGGAAGCGGCCCCGTCCGAAGGTGGCCTGAAGCGCCAGGCGCCCGCTTCCTCGCGGGCGCCACGGCCTTCATGCACCAGCGCTTCAGGAAGCGCTGGTGTCCTTCTTGTCGCCCTTCTCCACGGCGTCGAGCTTCTTCTCCAGCTCCTCCAGCCGCTGCGAGAGCGCCTGCATGTCACGGCCCAGGGCGGGGAGGTTGCCGGTGAGGTTCTCCACGACCTGCTTCACGCGCTCGTCGATGCGGCGCTGGAAGTCCTCGAAGGCGCGCTGGCTGGCCTTGAGCAGCTCCGCGGGGTTGAGGCTCGCGGCGCCGGCCTCCGCCTGGGGCGCGTCCGGAGTCGCGGCGGGCGCGTCCGGGGTGGCCTCCGGCGGGCTGCCGTCCTCGCGGCGCAGCAGCTTGTCCAGACGCTGCTCGGCCTCCTCGCGGATGGAGGCCACGCGCGGCGTGACCTCCTTCTGGATGAACCCGGAGATGGACTCGCCAGGGTGGCGGATGATCTCCCGCAGCACCGACAGCGGCATCTGGTTCTTCTTCTTCTCCTCTTCGAAGATGATCTGCGCGAGGGTGACGGAGGTCAGGTCTTCCTTCGTGCGGTTGTCGACAATCCGCACCTCGGTGCCCTCCTTGATCATCACGGCGATCTCATCGAGCGTGACGTACCGGCTCTCCACGGTGTCGTAGAGCTTCCGGTTCGTGTAGCGCTTGATGATCTTCGGCTCCTTGTTGCTGGGAGCGTTTGCTTGCTCGGCCTCGCTCATGTCTGTCGTCTCCGACCCCGGCTGCGCCTTGGCATTTACTGGTTTACTACTGATTTCCAAAGGGGCGAACCTCGTATCAAAGGGGTTGGAAGCGAGCAAGTTACCCGGGTCCGACTCGCCGTGGTTGGCGGGTGGGCCTATGCTCTGAGTCCCCCGACCCGACCCCATGATCGTCCAGTGTGAACAGTGCCAGACGCGGTTCAAGATCCCCGACGAGAAGGTGACGGAAAAAGGGGTCAAGGTCCGCTGCACCAAATGCCAGAACACCTTCAGGGTGGCGCGTGAGCCCGCGCCGCCCCTGAGTGCCCCTCCGCCCGCTGGCCCACCGGCCGGGCAGGCGGACCCGTTCCAGGCGTTTGGAGAAGCCCCGGAGCCCACCGGCGAGGTCACCCGGCCCGGCCCCGCGTACTACGCACCCGGCGCCCCGCCCGTGAAGTCCCCGGTCAAGACCTGGGGTGACGTGGACGTGGACATCGACGTGGATGCTCCGTCAGGCGCCGGGGGAGCGACGATGCCGTTCGACCCACCCGTGTCGTCCCCGGGGGTCGCGTCCCGGCGGCCGGCGGCTCCGCTGCCGTCGCCCACGAACCTGGCCGGGCTGGACATGGAGGATCCGTTCGCGGACTTCATGTCGGATGCGCCCGCGCCCGCTGCTCCGGTGGCGGCTCCCCGGCCCGTGGCTTCTCCACCGTCGGGAACCTTCCGCGCGGTGCCTCCGGGGGCCTTCGCGCCTCCTGCCGCACGGGCTGCTCCTCCCGGGGCGTTCGCGGTGGGGCCCGCGGGGCCGGCCCGTCCGGCGGCCGTGGCTCCGGCTCCGGCTCCGGCGAGACCGGGGGCGTTCGCGACCGGGCCTTCCGCACCGGCTTCCCGTCCGGTGGGGCCTGCCGTGGTGCCTCCAGGGCCCGCAGCCGCCGCGATGCGGCCGGCGGCTCCCGTGGGGCTGGGGGCTGGCGCCGCGGTGGCGGACTTCTCCGTGCCGGATGAAGCGTCGTTCCTGGGGCTGGATGACTTCCCGGGGACCGATTCGTCCTCGCTGGGGGCGGGGCCCGTGGTCCCTCCGGCTCCCGTGGCCCGTGCGGCGGCTCCGGCACGCGCTGCCATGCCCTCGGCTCCTGGCGCCCATGCGGTTGCTCCCGGTGCCGCGGTTGTTCCGGCGCGGCCTGCTGCACCTGGTGGTGCTGCTGCTCGGGCTCCCTCGGGCGCGGGTCCTGCGCGCGCGGCTCCGCCTTCCGGGCCCGGGGCGTTCGCGGCGGGACCGGGTG
>NZ_RAWK01000338.1 GCF_003612165.1 Corallococcus aberystwythensis
GGCCCCGCCCGCCCGGCCGCTGGGGGCCTCCTTCCGGGGGGAGGCTGGAAATGGGCCCCCCGCTTCGGCGTAGAACGGGCCACATGCTCAGCCTGCGCAACCTGGTGAAGGTGTATCCGGGCCCGGTGACGGCCCTTCGTGGCGTGGACCTGGACGTCCCCAAGGGGATGTTCGGCCTGCTCGGGCCCAACGGCGCGGGCAAGTCCACCCTGATGAAGATCCTCTCCGGCCTGCTGGAGCCCACCTCCGGAGAGGTGACGCTCGACGGCCTGGACCTCGTGCGTCACCCGGCGGCGCTGCGCCCGCACCTGGGCTACCTGCCGCAGGAGATCGGCTTCTACCCGTACCTCTCCGGCCAGGACATGCTGCGCTACCTGCTGGAGCTCAAGGGCGTCACCGCGCCGCAGGGCTTGAAGGCCCTGTGCGCCCAGCTGCTGGAGCGCGTGAACCTCACCTTCGCCGCGAAGCGCAAGGTGAAGGAGTATTCCGGCGGCATGCGGCAGCGGCTGGGCATCGCGCAGGCCCTGGCCGGCGACCCGAAGCTCCTCATCGTGGACGAGCCCACCGCGGGCCTGGACCCCGAGGAGCGCCAGCGCTTCTACCGGCTGCTCGCGGAGGTGGCCCACGAGCGCACGGTGCTCCTGTCCACGCACATCGTGGAGGACGTGGCCATGCTCTGCCCGCGCTTCGCCGTCATCCGCCACGGCCGCGTGATGGCCATCACCAGCCCCAGCGAGGCGAAGTCCGCCCTCCACGACGCGCTCTTCGAGGGCACCGTCCCCCCGGCCGACATGGCCGCCTTCCAGCAGTCCCACCGCGTCACCCAGGCCGTGCTCTTCGAGGGCCGCAACCGCGTGCGCATCCACGCGGCCCCGGGCACCCCCGTGCCCCCTGGCTTCGAGCGCACGCCGCCCACGCTGGAGGACGCCTATCTCCTCCTGATGAAGGACGCGCCGGAGCCCACGGCGCCCACGGCCCGGGAGCCCGCCCCGGCGGTGGGCGCATGAACGCGTCCCGGCTGCTGCGCGTGGCGCGCACGGAGTGGCGCCACCAGACCCGGCGTCCGCTGTTCTGGGTGCTGCTCGTGCTGCTGGTGTTCGTGGTGTGGGGCGTGTCTTCCGGCAACGTCACCATCGACGCGGGCAGCACGGAGGTGGGCGGCAAGAAGGCGTGGATCACCAGCGCCTTCGCCGTCGCGCAGACGGTGCTGCTGCTCACCTTCATGCTGTTCATGTTCTTCGTGTCGGTGGGCGCGGGCATGTCCGTCATCTCCGACGACGAGGCCCGGGTGCAGCCCATCCTGCACACCACGCCGCTGACGTCCGCGGAGTACGTGTGGGGCAAGTTCGCGGGCGTGCTGGGCGCGTACGTGCTGGCGCTCGCGTGGATGATGGGGCTGCTCGTCTTCTTCCACCACGTCGTGCCGGCGGGCGCGGACGCGGAGTTCCGGGGCCCCTTCGCGTGGGGGAACTACGTGGGCGCCGCGGTGTGGTTCGGCCTGCCGCTCATCGTCTTCATGGCGGGCGCGGCCTTCGCCACGGGCGAGCGCACGCGGCGCGCGGTGCCGGTGTACTTCCTGCCGGTGGGCCTGTTCTTCCTCTGCGCCTTCTTTCTCTGGGACTGGTCCCCCGGCTGGTTGGATCCGCGCGTGAACCGGTTCCTCATGGCGCTGGACCCGGGCGGCTTCCGGTGGCTCACGGAGACGTGGATCAAGGTGGACCGGGGCGTGGACTTCTACAACACGCAGCCCGTGGGGCTGGACGCCCTCTTCGTCACCAGCCGCTTCGTGCTCATGACCCTGGGCCTGGGCGCGGTGGCCTGGAGCGAGCGCCACTTCCGCCGCGCGCTCCGGGGCGAGGTGCGCACGAAGGCTCCACGCAAGGGCGCGACCCTGGACGCGCCTCCGAAGCAGGTGGCGCTGTCGCACGCGGAGGCGCCGCTGTCCGCGCTGCGCATGGGCGTGCGCCCGCCGGGCTTCTGGACGGGGCTGTGGACGGTGACGCGCGCGGAGGGGCGGGGCCTGTTGTCGCAGCCGGGGCTCTACCTGTTCCTGCCGCTGCTCATGTTGCAGATGGTGTCCCAGGGCGCCACGGCGGTGGGCCCCTTCGACACGGGCCTCTTCCTGGTGCCCGGGCGCTTCGCGGTGCACACGATGGGGCAGGCATCGGTGCTCGTGTGTCTGTTGTTGATGTTCTACGTGGTGGAGTCGCTGGAGCGCGAGCAGGCCTCCGGCTTCGCGCCCATCCACGACGCGACGCCGGTGCGCACGCTGTCGGTGCTGCTGGGCAAGGCGCTGGCGAACAGCCTGGTGGCGGTGGCGCTGCTCGCGGCCATGGCGCTCGCGGGCACGCTGGTGCAGGTGTCGCAAGGGACGGTGCCGCTGTCGCTGACGCCGTACGTGCTGGTGTGGGGGCTGTTGCTGTTCCCCACGTTCCTGGTGTGGACGGGCTTCATCCTGGCCGCGAGGGCGGTGACGGGAGGCCGCTTCGGCACCTATGCGCTGGCCCTGTGCGCGCTGGGCCTCACCGGCTACCTCGCCGTGCGCGGGGACCTCACCTGGGTGACGAACTGGCCGCTGTGGGACGCGGTGCGGTGGACCGACCTGGGGGCCTTCCAGGTGGACCGCGCCGCGCTGGTGCTCAACCGCGTGGCCGCGCTGGGAGGCGCTGTCTTCTTCACCGCGCTGGCGGTGCACCTGGATGGCCGCCGCGTCCGCGACTCGGTGACGACGCTGGAGGGACTGAGGCCCTCGGGCCTCGCGCGCGGGCTGTGGCGGCTTGCGCCGTACCTCGCGGTGCCGGCGGTGGCGCTGGTGTGGCTGGGCATCCTGGTGGGGCAGGGCCACCAGGGCGCGGCGGCGAAGAAGCGCGCGAAGGAGTACTGGCAGAAGAACCTGGCGACGTGGAAGGACGCGCCGCAGCCCATGCTGGCGGACGTGGACCTGGACGTGGACCTGGAGCCGGAGGCAAGCGCCTTCCGCATGAAGGGCACGTACACGCTGCTCAACCGGCACGCCGTGGCGCTGCCGCGCTTCGCCTTGAGTGGCGGCGATGGCTGGACGGACGTGCGCTGGACGCTGGACGGCCAGGACGTGACGCCGGAGGACCGCGCCGGGTTGTATGTCTTCACGCCTCCCGCGCCGCTCGCGCCCGGGGCGAAGGTGACGGTGGGCTTCCAGTACGCGGGCCACGTGCCTGATGGCGTGTCCCGCGAGGGCGGCACGTTCAAGGAGTTCATCCTCCCGTCCGGCGTCGTACTCACCAGCGAGACGCCCACGTTCGCGCCGGTGGTGGGCTATGAGGAGGAGCGCGGCATCGACCCGAAGGAGAACAAGTACGAGCCGCGCGTGTACACGGACGACTTCTACGAAGGGCCCACGGAGTCCGCGTGGGGCAGCAACATGCCGTTCCCCTTCCGCATCCGCGTGAGCGGCCCGGAGGCCTACACGCTCAACTCCGTGGGCGTGCGGGAGAGCGACACGGTGAAGGACGGCCGGCGCACCACCGTATGGCGGAGCGACTACCCGGTGAGCTTCTTCAACGTCATCGCGGGCCGGTGGACCCGCGTGGAGGGCGCGGGCACGGTGGTGTTCCACGATCCGGCGCACGGCTACAACGTGCCGGAGATGATGCGCGGGCTGGAGGCGGCGCGCCGTTCCTACTCGGAGTGGTTCCATCCATTCCCGTGGGCCGAGCTGAAGCTGTCGGAGTTCGCCGGCCTGGACAACTACGCGCAGGGCTTCCCCACGGACATCACCTTCTCGGAGTCCATCGGGTTCCTCACGCGCACCACGCCGGAGTCCAACGCGGTGCTGCTCGTCACCGGGCACGAGGCCGCGCACCAGTGGTGGGGCAACCTGCTCATCCCCGGCAAGGGGCCCGGCGGCAACGTGCTGTCGGAGGGGCTGTCGCACTACTCCGCGCTGAAGCTGATTGAACAGCTGGATGGGGAGGAGGCGCGCAGGCAGACCGCGAAGCGCATGGAGGAGCGCTACGGCAAGGACCGGCGCGTGGACGCGGAGCAGCCGCTGGTGAAGCTGGACGACTCGCGCGAGGGCGACACGGTGGTCCTCTACGAGAAGGGCGGCTGGACGTTCTGGATGCTGGAGGAGCTCATGGGCCGCGACGCGATGCACGCGGGGCTCCAGGCCTTCCTCCAGAGGTACATGAACAACGCAGACCACCCGGTGCTTCAGGACCTCCTCGCGGTCCTGCGCCCGTTCGCGCCGTCGCAAGAGCGCTTCGACCGCTTCACCCGGCAGGCCTTCTTCGAGGTCGTGGTGCCCGAATACCGCGTCACCGGCGCGAGCGTGACGAAGGAAGGCGGCCAGTGGGTGACGACGGCGACGGTGACGAACGTGGGCACGGGCCGCATGCCGGTGGTGGTGGGCGTGACGAAGGCCGGCGAGTCCGCCGCGTTGGCCGTGACGCGCGTGGAGCCCGGCGCGGGTGAGGCCGTGCAGGTGACGCTGCGCACGGAGCTCGCGCCGGAGCGGCTGGTGGTGGACCCCGACGTGCGCGTGCTCCAGCTGCGCCGCGAGCAGGCCCAGGCCGCGCTCACGCCGCCGTGACGCGATGACATGACACGCTGACACGCGCGTCTCCGCGCGCCGGGGACACGCTGTCACGATGTCGGACGTCCCCAGCGTGCCGCTCCCTCTGCGAGCGGGCTGGCACATCAATTGCGATGGGTGTCCTCCGCATGACGGCCCTTGGGGGGCCGGCTTCATGACGGGGGTTCATCACATGGTTTCGACGACGCAGTGGAAGCTGGGTGTGTCGCTGGTGCTGGTGTCGGCGGTGGCGTTCGCGGAGGAGGGCGTCACCACGGGGTCGTTCCCGGTGGAGCGGCGCAACGTGGTGACGGTGTCCGTCCCCCTCCAGAGCCAGAGCACCCAGGTGGCACTCGAAGGGGAGCACGTGATGGGGGAGCGCTTCTCCGTGGGGTTGGGCGTGTTCGCGGCCTTCAACCGCGTCCAGTCGCGGTTCCGGGTGCCGGAGCCCAGCGGGCTGGAGGGTTTCGACAGCACGTCCTATGAGCTCGGCCTGGCACCTTCGGTGCGCTTCTACCTGACGGGCCGGGCACCCCAGGGACTGTGGCTGGCACCGCGCCTGGAAGTGGGGGTGGGGCGGAGCTCCAACTCGGCGGTGGGAGACATCCCGGACGCGCAGTTCATCAATGACACGGACGCGGACACGCTCTGGTCCGTGGGGGGGACGGCGGTCCTGGGGTACAGCATGGTGCTGGAGTCCGGCTTCACGGTGCAGGGCGGCGTGGGAGTCGGGGCCCGCCGGAACGGGATCGCCTACGACTCCGTGCGCCTGGGCCCGACGGGAGAGTCGGGCCTGGTGCGCATCCACCAGTCGACGTGGCTGTTCACCCAGCGCATCCTGCTCAACGTGGGCTGGGCCTTCTGACGTCAGGGCACATGCGACTGCGTGCTCACGGTCCAAGGCGTGCGGGTGGTGTCCACCCACAAGAGCTGGAGGTTCCAGCTGCCGGGCGCGGAGCCGGGCGTGTCGGTGGCCACGGCGAAGACGCGCGTGTCGGGCTGGGGCGTCACGGAGAAGCTCGTGCGCGGCGCGCGGTTGGCGTCGTCGGACGGCACCACGCCCAGCGTGACGGTGCCACCGGAAGGCAGCGGCAGCCCGTCCTGCGCCGTGGCGGAGGCGAAGGGCACACCGAGGAAGGGCGCGTCCGGCAGCACGCGGCGCTCCGAGCCCAGCGGGCCCACGTCCACGGTGGGCGTGTCCGAGGCGGCGTGCACCCAGCGCAGGCGCAGGTTGGAAGGGTCGCTCGCGAAGCGGTCCGTGAGGGGCAGCAGCGTGAAGGCAGACGCCGTCGGCCGGGGCGGCGCGAGGTAGCCCGCGGCGACCATCAGGTAGCGCTCACCGGGGACGAGCGTGGGCGTGGTGGCCGTTACCACCGGTGCGCTCGTGGGGCGCTCCGTCCCAGGCGCGGCGGCGAAGAAGTCCAGCGTGTACGCGCCCGGCGGCACCTGGAGCGGCGAGGACAGCGCGCCATACGCGAGGCCGCCGGAAAGCTCATGGTCGCTGGCGAAGAGGTCCAGCGCGGGTGCGTCCGGCGACGCGTGCAGCACGTACACCGTCGGGTTCTGCCGGAGGATGGCCAGCGTGCCGTCGCGGCCCGCGGTGAGCAGCGAGAATCCTTCGCCCGCGCGAGCGGGTGCGGACATGAGACCGGTGGCGACGATGAGCGTGTCGGTGCCGGAGCCGGCCGCGGGTACGGTGAAGGACGTCAGCGCCCGGCCCTCCGCGCGAAGGCCCACCTGGAACGCGGCGCCCGAGGGCAGCACCTGTGGCTCTTCTCCAGAGTCCTGGAAGCGCGCGAGGGACTCCACCTCCACGGAGCCGTCATTGCCCAGGTCCACGTCCACCGTGGGCGCATCCGTGCCGGCGTTGACCAGGCGCACGCGCGTCTGGCCTCCGTCCGCGGGCACGGTGTTGTCACGCAAGAGCAGCGTGCGCATCGCCGCGTCGGAGGCCGTGGCGGAGAACGCGCCCGCGGTCACCACCGTCCAGCGCGTCCCTGCCTCCATGCCCACCCGCTGGGACAGGACAGGAGGGGAGGACGCCGCCGCGCCCACGGGCCGCAGCTCCACGGTGACGGCGCCCGCTTCGCGCGTGAGGTAGGGCGTGGTCGCGCCATAGGCGACGGCGCGGGCCACGGGCGTGGCGTCGCCGGCGAGGTAGACGTCCATCGCGGGCGCACCCGGCGCGGCCTGCACGATGCGCAGCTGCGCCTGCGTGGGCGGCACGAGCACCGGGCCGTCCTGGGTGGGAGGCGTGCCGGAGTCCTCCGCCGACCCGCCTCCGCACGCGGGCGCGAATACCCCCAGCGACGTGAGCGCGACGACCAGCAGTGTCTTCCCCCGCATCCAGGCCATGTCGAAGTCTCCTCCTCGGCGGACCGCGGACGCGGCTCGGCACCGATGTCGACAGGGGTAAGGGTGGGCATCACCTTCACGCGGGCGAACCCCCACGCAAGGGCCACTGTCCGCCTCCGACGGTGTGCACCAATGCACGTCGCAAGTCCCGGGCATCACGGGCGCGGAGGCCTTCACGCGGACGGCGGGTGCGATCATCCGGCCGCCGCGGCGCGGCATCGAACGGGCACCGGGGCCATCCCCTGTTCAACACACGTCATCGCGCGGGCAACGGCGCTGGTAGGGTCGGCGGCACCATGACCCTCGCGTCCCTTCCGCTCATCGTGTCCCTGCTCGTGGCGCAGACGCCCGCGCCGGCCCCGTCAAAGACACCCCCCGCGCCGGCCACCGCGAAGTCTCCGTCCGCCGTCCCCGGCATCGCCCCGCTGCCCGGCCTGCCCAACCTGTGGGTGAGCGGCGTGCCGCCCGTGCCGCCCGCGCTCTCCCAGCGCGTGCAGCAGTACCTGGAGTCCCGCTCCGCGCAGCTGCTGGACGTGAGCGGGGATGGACAACAGATCCTCATCTCCACGCGCTTCGCGGACGTCAACCAGCTGCACGTGGTGGAGACGCCGCTGGGCGCGCGCACGCAGCTCACCTTCACGAAGGAGCCCATCAACCGGGCGCGCTTCCTGCCGGGCAATCCGCAGGTGGTCTTCTACCTCCAGGACACGGGCGGCGGAGAGTTCTTCCAGGTGCTCAAGCTGGACCGGCGCACGGGCCGTTCCGAGCTGCTGACGGACGGCAAGAGCCGGCATGAAGAGCTGGTGGTGTCGCAGGACGGGAAGTGGATCGCGTACGCGGGCACGGGGCGCAACGGCAAGGACACGGACGTGTACGTGGCGCCCACGGCGGATCCGAAGCAGGCGAAGCGGGTGACGGAGGTGGAGGGCAGCTGGGCGCCGCTGGAGTTCTCCGATGACGGCTCCAAGCTGCTGGTGCGCCAGTTCCGCGCGGCGGACGACGCCGACCTGAGCGTGGTGGATGTGAAGACGAGCGCGCGCACGCAGCTCACGCCCAAGGAGGGCAAGGGCAGCGTGGAGGCCGCCGTCTTCACGCACGACGGGCAGGGCGTGTACGTGGCCACGGACCGCTACAGCGACTTCGCGGAGGTGTACCGGCTGCCGCTCACGGGCGCGCCCCCGGCGGCGCCGCCGTCGCTGACGAAGTCGGTGCGCTGGAACGTGGACCACCTGGAGCTGTCCCCGGACGGGCGCAAGCTGGCGGTGACCGTCAACGAGGAGGGCTACGGCCGGCTGTACCTGCTGGACACGCGCACGCAGGCGCTGTCGCCGGTGGAGACGCCGCGCGGGGTGCTTTCGCAGATCCGCTTCCCGGCGAAGCGGTCGGACCGGCTGGCGTTCTCGCTGACGTCGGCGCGCGTGCCGCTGGACGTCTTCACGGTGGAGCTGGGCACGAAGAAGACCACGCGCTGGACGCGCTCCGAAGTGGGCGGGTTGGATCCGGAGACGTTCGTGGAGCCGGAGCTGGTGCGCTACCCGTCCACGGACGGCGTGAAGGTGCCCGCGTTCCTGTACCTGCCCAGGAACGCGAAGGGGAAGAAGGTGCCGGTGGTGGTGATGTTCCACGGCGGCCCGGAGGGGCAGAGCCAGCCCATCTTCAGCGCGCAGACGCAGCTGATGGCGACGGAGCTGGGGCTGGCGGTGCTGCTGCCCAACGTGCGCGGCTCGGAAGGGTACGGCAAGGCGTACCGCGCCATGGATGACGGCGTGAAGCGCGAGGCGAGCCTGGCGGACATCGGGGCCACGCTGGACTTCGTCGCGTCGCGGCCGGAGCTGGACGCGGCGCGGGTGGGCATCTACGGCGGCTCCTACGGCGGCTACATGACGCTGGCGACGGTGGCGTTCTTCCCGGAGCGCATCAAGGCGGCGGTGGACGTGGTGGGCATCTCATCCCTGCCGTCGTTCCTGCAGAACACGCAGGCGTACCGGAGGGACCTGCGCCGCGCGGAGTACGGCGACGAGCGCGACCCGGCGGTGCGCAAGGTGCAGGAGCGCATTTCCCCGCTGGGCTCGGTGGACAAGATCCGCGCGGCGCTCTTCGTGCAGCAGGGGGCCAATGACCCGCGCGTGCCGCAGTCGGAGGCGGAGCAGATCGTCCAGGCGGTGCGCAAGAAGAGCTCGGATGTCTGGTACCTGCTGGCCACGGACGAGGGCCACGGGTTCCAGAAGAAGACGAACCGGGACATGGCCCAGACGACCGCGCTGATGTTCTTCGAGAAGCACCTGCTGGGACCGTCCGCAGGGCAGGGGAGCGGGGCAGCGGGCGGAAAGTAGCCCGCGCTTCGGAGGGATTCGGCCGCCGCCGGTATGGCGGCGGCCCGGGGACGTTACACATTGTCCATGTCAGCGAGGAGAGTCCTATCCATGAAGCGCAACAGCCAGTCATTGCGTCGGGGTGTGGGGTTATTGGCGGTGCTCGCGGGGG
>NZ_RAWK01000339.1 GCF_003612165.1 Corallococcus aberystwythensis
CCGCGGGGGCGGGGATGGTGTAGTCCGCCGGGCCCACGCCGTTGGGCACGGGCGGCAGGTCCGACTGGGCGTGCGGAAGGATGGCGACCGCGGCGTCGAGGAACCGGCGGGTCGGTGGGTCCGCCTCCCCGAACTTCAGGCCCATGCCGGAGATGCCCTGGCCCTGCTGCCCGGTGACGAAGTGGACGATGGCCGCCGTGTAGAGGAGCCGGTCGCCGCTTGCCAGGCGGAGGTCCAGGGTAACGGCCGTGCCCGGTGGGCGCACGGCCTTGGCGCGCAAATAGATGCCGCCCCGGGTGATGTTGCCCCCGTATTTCGCGAGGAACTCCTCGGGGGTGGCGAAGGGCAGCTTCACCACCAGCCCGACCGCCCCCGCTTGATTCAAATCCGCCAAGGCCCGGTCCAAGTCCCAATAAGTGTTGGTGGGACACCGAGTATCACCCGAAGTCCCTGGGAACGGGCGGCAAAAAACCTTCTTCCGTTGCGCGGCAGCCGCGCAAACCGTATGGACACGCACCCGCCGGGCGCTGGTGCCCCGCGGGGCCTCCGGGAGCCCCCATGTTGAACCCCGATATCCGGCTGGCCCTCACCTTCGACGACGTGCTCCTGCTGCCCGGTGAGAGCGCTGTCACCCCGCGTGATGCCGACCTCACCACCCGCCTGACGCGCAACATCCGGCTGAACGTGCCCCTGCTGTCCGCGGCCATGGACACCGTGACGGAGGCGCGCACCGCCATCGCCATGGCGCAGGAGGGCGGCATTGGCGTCATCCACAAGAACATGACGCCCGAGCAGCAGGCCCTGGAGGTCCTCAAGGTCAAGAAGTTCGAGAGCGGCATGGTGGTGGACCCCATCACCATCGACCCGAAGGCGCCGCTCGCCCGCGCCCTGGAGCTGATGAAGGTGCACGGCGTGTCCGGCGTGCCCGTCGTCCAGGGCAAGCGCCTGGTGGGCATCCTCACCAGCCGCGACGTGCGCTTCGAGAAGAACTTCTCCCAGAAGGTCGAGGACGTGATGACGACGAAGCTCGTCACCGGCCACGAGGGCATCACCCAGGACGACGCCCAGAAGCTCCTCCACGAGCACCGCATCGAGAAGCTCCTCGTCGTGAATGAGTCCTACGAGCTCAAGGGCCTCATCACCATCAAGGACATCGAGAAGCGCCGCACCCACCCGTACGCCGCCAAGGACGCCAAGGGCCGCCTGCTCTGCGCCGCCGCCGTGGGCGTGTCCGCGGACCGCGAGGCCCGCATCGACGCGCTGGTGAAGGCGGGCGTGGACGTCATCGTCGTGGACACCGCGCACGGCCACTCGAAGGGCGTGATTGAAGGCGTGCGCGACACGCGCAAGAACTTCAAGGGCTTCGACCTCATCGCCGGCAACGTGGCCACGGCCGAAGGCACGCGCGCCCTGATTGAAGCGGGCGTGGACGCGGTGAAGGTGGGCATTGGCCCGGGCTCCATCTGCACCACCCGCGTGGTGGCGGGCGTGGGCGTGCCCCAGGTGACGGCGGTGGATGACTGCGCCCGCGAGGCGGACAAGCACGGCATCCCCATCATCTCCGACGGCGGCATCAAGTACTCGGGCGACATCGTGAAGGCGCTCGCCGCGGGCGCCAGCTCCGTGATGATCGGCTCGCTGTTCGCCGGCACCGAGGAGTCCCCAGGCGACGTCATCCTGTACCAGGGCCGCAGCTACAAGAGCTACCGGGGCATGGGCAGCCTGGGCGCCATGAAGCAGGGCGCCAAGGACCGCTACTTCCAGTCCGACGTGGAGGCCGTGAAGCTGGTGCCGGAGGGCATCGAGGGCCGCGTCCCGTACAAGGGCACGCTCTCCATGAACGTGCACCAGATGCTGGGCGGCATCCGCAGCGGCATGGGCTACGTGGGCTGCGCCACCATCGAGGAGCTGCGCACGAAGGCCACCTTCACGCGCATCACGTCCGCCGGACTCAAGGAGAGCCACGTGCACGACGTCATCATCACCGAGGAAGCGCCCAACTACCGGATGGAGTAGGGCCGTCCCCGCCCCGGAGGAGACTCCGGGGCAGGGGAGGACAGCGGGGGCCTACTTGCCGCGACGCTTGCCGCCGGACGTGTCCTCGGCGGGGGCGGCCGTGGTGGACACGCGCTTCTCCGCCGCGCCCACGCGCTGGAGCAGCTGCTCGCGGTCATCCGGGTCCAGCGTTTCAATGGCCTTCTTCAGGGTGGCGAAGTCCAGGCGGGCCACCGTGACGGTGTTGCCACCCTTGATCTCCTGCACCGTGGGCACGTCCACCAGCTCGCGCAGGTAGGTCTCGAACTCCACCCGGACGTCCGCGGTCTGCTGGATGCAGGTGTCCTTGGCGTTGACCAGGTTCTGGCTGCCCTCGCGGTAGCTCAGGTCCGGGTTGCGGGCCATGGCGTCCTCGAAGGTGTGCGTGCGGTCCTTCAGGGACGAGTACAGGTTGACGTAGTCCACCAGGCGGTCGGACTCCGGACGGTTCACGTCCCGCGCCTTGTTGAGGGGCTGGGTCGTGTCGTCACAGGTGAGCTTGGACAGCTGCTCGACACCGGGCGCGTCCTTCACCGCGACGCTGCGGGTGTCCCGCTCCAGGCGTTCGTCGGAGGTGATCTCCTTCACGCACCCCGAGGAGGACAGGAGGAGCATGGCTGCGGCAGTGGAAGCGGACAGGCGGCGCACGAACAATTGACGGCCTTTCAGCGTTGATTTCCCGAAGTTTGTAGCGATAAGGGCCCCCACCCGTCAACGACGCCCCCTGGGAGAATCGCCGGTGGACCTGCACTCCGAGAAGATCCTGATCCTTGATTTCGGGAGCCAGTACACCCAGCTCATCGCCCGCCGGGTGCGCGAGCTGGGCGTGTACTGTGAGATCCACCGCCCGGATCTCCCCGCCGCCGACATCCGCCAGTTCGCCCCCAAGGGCATCATCCTCTCCGGCGGCCCGGCGTCCGTGGAAGCGCCCGGTTCCCCGCGCTGCGACCCGTACGTCTTCGAAGCGGGCGTCCCGGTGCTGGGCATCTGCTACGGCCTCCAACTGCTCGCCAAGCTGCTGGGTGGACGCATTGACCGGGGCGCGCACCGCGAGTTCGGCAGCGCGGCGGTGGAGGTGCTCACCGCGCGAGGCCCCTTCGCGGAGTTCCGCCCGGGCGACCAGGTGCAGGTGTGGATGAGCCACGGCGACCGGGTGGACGAGCTGCCCCCGGGCTTCGAGGCCATTGGCCGCAGCGCCAACTCCCCCTTCGCGGCGGCCGCGCATGCGACGAAGCCCTGGTACGGCTTCCAGTTCCACCCGGAGGTGGTCCACACGCCGCAGGGCAAGGCCATGCTGCGCGCCTTCCTCTTCACGGACTGCAAGGTCACCGGCTCCTGGACGATGAAGGGCTTCATCGACGAGGCGGTGGAGACCATCCGCAAGCAGGTGGGTGAAGAGGGCCGCGTCATCTGCGGGCTCTCCGGCGGCGTGGACAGCTCCGTGGCGGCGCTCCTGCTGCACCGGGCGATTGGCCCCCGGCTCCAGTGCATCTTCGTGGACAACGGCGTGCTGCGTCAGGACGAGCGGGCCCAGGTGGAGGCGCTCTTCGTGGACCGCTTCCACGTGCCGCTGAAGACCGTGGATGCGCGCGAGCGCTTCCTGTCGAAGCTGGCCGGCGTGACGGATCCGGAGCAGAAGCGGAAGATCATCGGCCGGGAGTTCATCGCGGTGTTCGAGGAGGCCTCGCGCGACGTGCAGGACGCGGGCTTCCTGGCGCAGGGCACGCTGTACCCGGACGTCATCGAGTCCGTGTCGTGGAAGGGCCCGTCCGTCACCATCAAGAGCCACCACAACGTGGGCGGCCTGCCAGAGCACATGAAGCTCAAGCTGGTGGAGCCCCTGCGCGAGCTCTTCAAGGACGAGGTCCGCGCGCTGGGCCGCGAGCTGGGCCTGCCGGACGAGATGGTCTCCCGCCAGCCGTTCCCGGGCCCCGGTCTGGCCATCCGCGTGCTGGGCGAGGTGAACGAGAAGCGCCTGGACCTGGTGCGCCGCGCGGACGCCATCGTGCAGGAGGAGATCCACAAGGCCGGCCTCTACAAGGAGGTGTGGCAGGCCTTCGCCGTGCTGCTGCCGGTGCAAAGCGTGGGCGTGATGGGCGACGAGCGCACCTACGAGTCCACCTGCGTGCTGCGCGCCGTCACCAGCGTGGACGGCATGACGGCGGACTGGGCCCGCATCCCGTTCCCCATCCTGGAGAAGATCTCCTCGCGCATCACCAACGAGGTGCGCGGCATCAACCGCGTCGTCTACGACATCTCCTCCAAGCCGCCCGCCACCATCGAGTGGGAGTGAGGCGGCCGTAGGGCCCGGCGCGCTCAGGTCACCGCGCGCCGGATGGCTTCCTCCACCGGCGACGTGTCCTCCGGGAGCCGGGCCAGGCTCAGCGGTTCCCGGGGAAGCAGCGGCGGCTGCGCCATGAATCGCGGCCGTGTTCCCCGGTGGGGCTGGGCCGAGTGCACGAGGAAGGGGTGGCACAGGTACACCGTGCCCGCCTCGCCCGTGGCCAGCACCTCCCGCCGGTGGGCGGACTCCGAAAAGCCATTGGCCGCGAGCTGACGCAGCGTCAGGCCCGCCTCGCCCGCGGGGCCCAGCAGCCGGGCGATGTCCTGGTGCGAGCCCACGCGGATGCGGGTGGGCGCGTCGTCCTCGCCCACGTCGGAGAAGAGGAAGAGCATGAGCAGCGCCCGGCCCTTCGAGGAGACGTTGGCGCGCCAGTCCATGAAGTCCGGCTTGTCGAAATCAAAGCCCACGTCGATGTGCCACCCCGCGTCGCCCGGGTCGACCGCCAGGCCATCAGGGGACGGGAAGCGCACCGGGAACGTGCCCATGGCGCCACACGGCAGCCACCGGCCGGTACCCACGAGTTCGTCGTAGGCCGCGTGCAGCACGGGCGTGTTCGCGGCGTCCACGAAGGGCTTCTGCGTGTACATGCCCAGGCGGATGACGGGGCGGGTCCAGGTGGCGGGCCGGTCCGGATCGCAGCCCGTGTCCTTCCAGAGAAGGGCCCGGGCCTCGTCCGCGACCTCCCGGGGAAAGGCCCCGTCGATGCGGAGGTACCCGTCCCGCATGAACTGCTCGCTTCGAGCGTTGTCCGGCATGGGGCGCACGCTACCAAGAACAAGAGGCTGCCCGGTTCGCACCGGACAGCCTCTGGGGACTTCAGGACGCGGTGGGGAAGATTACCCCGCCGGGTTCGCCTTCACCGGCGCGACCTTGGTGCTGCCCGGGCGCAGCTCTTCCAGGACGCGGTTGGCGCCGTAGATCTTCTGGAGCGCCTCGATGATGGCTTCCGAGTGCACGGACACCGTGCGGTTCACGGACTCGTCGAAGCCGTACTCACCGCCCAGCGACTGGATGTTGCCGTCGAACACCAAGCCCACGACTTCGTGGTTCTTGTTCACCACGGGCGAGCCGGAGTTGCCGCCGATGATGTCGTTGGTGCTGACGAAGTTCATCGGCGTGGTGCCGGTGATGACCTTCTCCGACTTCACCCACGACTTGGGCAGGGCGAACGGCTCCTGCCCCGTGGCGTGCTCGAAGGTGCCGGACATCTGGGTGATGGGGGCGACCTGCTGGCCGTCCTCCGTGTAGCCCTTCACCGAGCCGAACGACACGCGCGGGGAGAACGTCGCGTCCGGGTACTGGCTGGTGCCGTAGATGTCGAACTTCGCCTTGGCGACGAGCTCGCTGTTCTTCTTGATGACGGACTCCACGTCCTCCTCGAACTTCTTGCGGATGGCGCGGGCGTCCGGATCCACCAGGAGGGCCAGCTGGATCATCGGGTCCTTGGACGCGTCCACGGCCTTCTTGCCGCCGTCGAAGAGCGCCTGGCGCGCCTTCACGTCCCGCAGCTTCGAGCCCTTCACCACGCGGGTGGCGACCTGCTCCGGGGACTCCTTGCCCAGCACCTTCTTCACGAACGGGTGCTTGGTGCCCAGCTCCTCACGCAGCTTGGTGAGGCCGAACGTCAGGCGGGCAATCTCCAGCTCCGGGTAGATGGGCGCGGGGCTGAAGAGCTGCGCCTTGAGCGCGGGCTGGTTGGCGTCGTTGAACTCGCGCAGCCGCTGGCCGTTGTCCTTGGGCAGCTCGTCGCCGGCGCGCACCAGCGTCTTGGCGATGCCGAACAGGCTGGAGGACAGGCCCTGGCCCTGCTCGATGAAGCCCAGGTCCTTGCGCAGGTTGACGAGCTGCGCTTCCGCCTTGGCGATCTCGTCCCACGCGCCCGCGTACTTCTTCTTCAGCTCCGCGTTCGCGTCCACCTTCTTGCGCAGCTCCTGCTCCGCGGCGACCTTGGTGGCGAAGAACTTCTTGTCCAGCAGCGCCTCGTGGCGGCCCTTGGACGCCTTGAGGGCGTTCTCCACGCCGAACAGCAGGTTGCTGGAGATGCGCTTCTGCTCGGGGCCGCGCTTCTGGAACTCGGTGAGCATGCCGCGCAGCTCGGACAGGTGCATGAGCGTCTTGGGCATGGACACGTCGCGGATGTACTCCAGCTCCGCGATGGTCAGCGCGCGCGACGTGCGGCCCGGGTTGCCGGCCACGAACGTGAGCTCGTTCTCCTTCGCGCCGTGCTCGGACCACTTGAAGTAGTCCGGCGTCTTCACCGGCTGCTTGTCCTGGTAGACGCGCACGAAGGTCACGTCCAGGTCGTAGCGGGGGAACTCGAAGTTGTCCGGGTCACCGCCGAAGAAGGCGATGGCGTGCTCCGGGGCGAACACCAGGCGCACGTCCTGGAAGCGGCGGTACTTGTACAGGTTGTACTTGCCGCCCTGGTACAGCGTGACGAGGTCACAGCGCACCTTGTCGTCGCCGTTGGCGCAGGCCTTCTCCACCTTGGCCATCTCCGCCTTCAGCGTGTCCGAGTACTGCTTGCCGGTCATCGACTGGGTGGCCTTGTTGAGCTGCTCGGTGACGTCGGTGATTTCAACGAGCTGGTTCACCTCCATCGCCGGGCACTGCTTCTCCTCGGCCTGCGTCTTCGCGTAGAAGCCGTTGGCCAGGTAGTCCTGCTTCGCGGTGGACAGCTGCTCGATGCAGCCGCGCGCGCAGTGGTGGTTCGTCATCACCAGGCCATCCGGCGACACGAAGCTGGCGGAGCAGCCGCCGGCGAGCCGCACCGCGCCCAGCCGCAGCTTCTCCAGCCACTGCTGGTTCGGCTCGAAGCCGTACTTCTCCTTCACCTTGGCGGCGGGGAAGTTGTTGTACGTCCACATGCCTTCATCGGCGAGCGCCGGGGCGGCACCCACGAGGGCGGCGATGACGATCAATCGCTTCATGAAATGGGATCCTTTCGGGCCGCGGGACGGAGAGCCGCGGGGACGGGGCGTTTGTGGTGGATGACCCGACGTCGGTCAAGCTGGGAAAACGCCCACGCCCGAAGCACAACGTCCGGGCGCCCGAACGATTCCCAGGAGTCCGTCCAAGGCAGCTGCTTTTCCCACCCGCCGCGTTCCGACGCGCCGCGTCCGAAGGGGATCAGGCCGCCCGGGCCCGCGCCCACGCTCCCGGCGTGGTGCCCAGCACGGCCCGGAAGTCCGCGATGAGGTGGGCCTGATCATAGTACCCGGCACCGGCGGCGATGCGGCCCCAGTCCGGCCGTGTGCCCTGGGCGCCGGAGGCCTGGAGCGCGCGCTGGAAGCGCACGAGCCGGGCATAGGACTTGGGCCCCATGCCGAGCACGTCGTCAAAGGCGCGGCGCAGGTGCCGCTCGCTCACGCCAAGCGTGCGGGCCAGGTCCGCCACCCGGGGGAGCTCCCCCGCGCCGGCGAGCAGGCGGATGCCGCGCCGCACGAGGTACGCGGCGGCCGGTTCGTAGACGTCGTCCCGGTGGAGCCGGTCCACGAGCGCGGCCTCGAGCGTGCGCAGACGGGCCTGGGAGGTGGGAGCCTCCGCGAGCGCTTCGCGGATCCGGGCGCCGTCCGCCTTGCCCCAGAGCGTGTCGATGGAGAGCGACCGGTGGGCCAGCTCCGACATGGGAAGGCCGAAGAACGGGTAGGCGCCGCCGGGCTTGAACTGGATGCCCAGCGTGTCGGGCGGGACCTCCGAGGGCGCCTTGCGCACCACCTGCTCCCGGGGGCCCAGGGCGTGCACGTCGCAGGTGGTGGAGGTGACGCGGACCACCAGCTCCACGGTGCCGTCCGGCACGCGGACGTAGTCGCCGTGGGAGGGGCCGCGCCAGAGCACGCGCACGCGCTGGACGAAGCGGGCCAGGTCGGTCCGGGGAGCCAGCGCGGTGTCGGACGGAGCGGCCATGCGGAGGGGAAGCATGGGGCGGACGGGCCCGGGCTTTCAACCCGGGCCCAAGGCGCATGGCCGATTCCTCCAATCGGGCCCAGGGGCGCGGTCCGTACCTTGCCGGGCATGCGAATCCATCACCTCAACTGTGGAACCCTGTGTCCCGCCAGTGCCCGGTTCGTCACGGGCTCGGGCGGGCTGTTCGAGCGGGCCCGGATGGTCTGCCACTGCCTGCTGCTGGAGACGTCCCGGGGGCTCGTGCTCGTGGACACGGGCCTGGGGACCCGGGACGTGGAGGACGCGAAGGGACGGCTGGGGCAGCGCTTCCTGAAGAGGAACGCGCCCCGGTTGGACCCCGCGGAGACAGCGCTGGCCCAGGTGGAGCGCCTGGGGTTCAAGCGCGAGGACGTGCGGCACATCGTGCCCACGCACCTGGACCTGGACCACGCCGGGGGGCTGGCGGACTTCCCGGACGCCCAGGTCCACGTCTTCGGAGACGAGCACGCCGCAGCCATGTTGCCGCCGGAGACCGGCGCGAAGTTCGGATACCAGCCGGTGCAGTGGGCGCACGGGCCGAAGTGGAACCGGTACGCGGTGGACGGTGAGCGGTGGTTCGGCTTCGAGGCGGTGCGGGTGATTCCAGGCCTGGACGCGGAGGTGCTGCTGGTGCCGCTGACGGGCCACACCGCGGGCCACTGCGGCGTCGCGGTGAAGGGGCCCGGGGGCTGGGTGCTGCACGCGGGGGATGCGTACTTCAGCCACCGCGAGGTGGACACCGTGGCGCCTCGGAGTCCGTGGGGCGTGGCGCTGTTCCAGAAGCTGAAGTCCGTGGACAACGCCGCACGGTTGGGGAACCAGGAGCGGCTGCGGGGACTGGTGCGTGCGCACGGCCATGAGGTGAAGGTGTTCTCCGCTCACTGCGCCGTGGAGTTCGACCGGCTACGCGCGGGATGACCCGAGGCGGTAGCATGGCGGGACCTTGCGACACGCTCTGCTCTTCGGGTCCCTCCTGTTGTCGTTGTCCTCTTCCGCCGCCGCGCCCGCGCGGGTCCAGGTCCTGAAGGCGGCCCGCCTCTTCGATGCGAAGGCGGGGAAGGTCGTC
>NZ_RAWK01000033.1 GCF_003612165.1 Corallococcus aberystwythensis
GGGGTGGGGGCAGTCGAGGACGGAGTCACCGGGCTGCCGGGCGTCGAGCCCGGTCGCCGGATGACTTCGACTGCGGGGAGCACCCGCCGTGTCTTCCTGTCGTTCACGGTTGTACGTTACCTGATGCGCGGGGTCCGGGCATGCCCGGGCTCACGGCTGGGGGGATGCTGAAAAGTCCACCTTCCACCCGGATGGCTCCCTCACCATCCGGACCTCGCCCGACCTTCCCGCCGAGCGCACGACCAAGGTCGCCACGTCGCCCTCCTGACGGAGCAGCGAAACCTCCTGAACATCCGGCGGCACGGGAACATTCGCGAAGAACAACGCGAGCGGTTCTGGCTTCACCATGCCCCCTGACGCGTCGCTCACCTGCTGAGCCCGCGTCTTCAGGACCTGCTGGGTCGGTTGCGACAACACCGCGTAGGCCTTGGGCAGCTCTCCGCGCTGCACGTGCCGGTGGAACGTCTGGTAGGCCCCCACGGGGGAGTCCGGCTGGAGCCGGCTGCAGCCGCCCAGGGCGAAGAGGGCGAACAGCAGCCAGGTCGTCGTCGCGAGCGGGCGCATGGGGGCTCCGGTTTAGGTCAAACCGCCGCCGTGGGGAAGCGCGAGGTGTGTCACGCCGCGTGCTGGTGGACGCGATTTCGGCCCGTCCCCTTGGCTGAGTACAGGCTCGCGTCCGCCGCGCGCAGCAGCGCCTCCGTGCCGGGCAGGTCGTCCGCGGGCACCGTCGCCACGCCCAGCGACGCGGTCAGCTTCACCTCCTGCGACATTCCGTCCGGCGTCTTCCAGGTCAGCTCCAGCTGCTCGATGGCCTCGCGCACCCGCTCGCACGCCCGGAGCGCGTCCTGGGGGGCGGCCTCCGGCAGCAGGGCGATGAACTCCTCGCCGCCGTAGCGGGCCAGCAGGTCCACCTCCCGGAGCGTCGCGCGCGCCGTCTGCGCCACCGCGCGCAGCACCTCGTCCCCGAAGGGGTGGCCGAACGTGTCGTTGATGCGCTTGAAGTGGTCGATGTCCAGCATCACCAGCGACAGGGGGGAGCGGTACCGGCGCGAGCGCATGAACTCCTCGCCCAGCCGCTCCTCGAAGTAGCGCCGGTTGTACAGCCCCGTGAGCGCGTCCGTGCGGCTGAGCGCGAGCAGCTCCTGCCGGCGGCGGTCCAGCTCCCGGTTGGCCCACTCCAGCTCGCGGTTCTTCTCCAGGAGTGCGTCCTGCAGCGCCTTGAGCCGCAGCATGGACTTCACGCGCGCGCCCAGCTCCAGCATGTCGAAGGGCTTCACCAGGTAGTCGTCCGCGCCCAGCTCCAGCCCCTCCACCTTGCCCGCCGCCTGCCGCGCCGTCATCAGGATGACCGGGATGAAGCCGAAGCCGCCCTCGCCCGCGTTCGCCTTGACGATGCGGCACACCTCCACGCCGCCCAGGCCCGGCATCTCCACGTCCATCACGATGAGGTCCGGCCGGCCCGCGCGGATGGCGGACAGCGCCTGGGCCCCGTCCAGCGCTTCCTTGAACACGTAGCCGTGCGGGGCCAGGCCCTCGCGCACGTGCTTCACCTGCGCCGGATCATCGTCCACGATGAGCACGGTGCGCCCGGAGAAGTCGTTCGCGGGTCCACTCCTGCGCGCGCTCTCCGGCATCCGCTTCCTTTCGGCTTCCGGCATGAAGCGCCCACCCCCAACAGGATGCGGTCGTGGCCCACGTCGCGAGTGTCCCCCGGGTCGGGAACCCCATGGGTGGATTCTCCTCCGGGTGAAGGGGCGCTGCCAAGGGCCCTCGCGGGCACCCGCGGACACCGGGACCGCCGGGCGTCCAGGGCCGAACAGGCGCCGGCCAGCGGCTAGGGCGCGGCTTTCACCAGCCGTGCGCGGTAGACGGGTTCTCCGGACGACAGGTAGCGCCGCTCGCGGGTGGAGGGCACCTCCTCCGGGTCGTACGGGTGGAACACGCCCGCGCCCAGCGGGTTGTGGAAGCCCGCGCCCTCCAGGATCTCCAGCATGGCCAGCGCGCGGTCCTGCACGTCGGTGCGCATGTCGAAGCGGCCGCCGGGCTTGAGCAGCCCCAGCATCAGCTTCGCGAAGTCCGGCTGCACGACGGCCCGCTTGGCGTGCGAGCGCTTCCACCACGGGTCGGGGAACTGCAGGTGGATGACGTCCAGCGACCCGGGCGCGAAGATGCGCGGCACCACGAAGCGCGCGTCGGATTCGATGACGCGCAGGTTCTTCAGGCCCGCCTTCTCCCCGCGCATCTGCGTGTCGCGCGCGTACTTCTTGCGCCACTCGAAGGCCACGAAGCGCACGCCGGGATTCCTGCGGCAGTACTCCAGCGCGTGACCGCCGGCGCCGGAGCCGATCTCCAGCTCCAGCGGTCCCGTGAAGCCGAACTCCGCGTCCCAGTCCGGGGGCGCTTCCAGGGGGACGAACTTGAGGCCGACCGGATCAGGGAGCAGGGCAGGGCGCATGGCGGGAGCGGCGCCTCTAACCATGGAGCCGCGTGGGTTGGCCAGGGCAAAAGCGCGCGGGGTGCTATAGGGAAGGGCCATGAAGGTCTTCCAGTCCGTGTCCGAGGCGGGCCGCCAGCTTCAGGGGCAGGCCCTCGCGTTGGGCAACTTCGACGGCGTGCACGTGGGCCACCAGGCCCTCTTCGCCGAAGCGCTGCGCCACGCCCCCGCGAACGCGCTCACCTTCCAGCCCCACCCGGGCAAGGTGCTCCAGCCGGACCTGGCCCCCAAGCTCATCACCCTCCTGCCGCGCAAGCTGGAGCTGCTCTCCGCCTGCGGCCTCGCCCACGCGGTGGTGCAGCCCTTCAGCCGCGACTACGCGCGCTCCACCCCCCAGGACTTCGAGGC
Source organism: Corallococcus aberystwythensis (assembly GCF_003612165.1). GTDB lineage: Bacteria > Myxococcota > Myxococcia > Myxococcales > Myxococcaceae > Corallococcus > Corallococcus aberystwythensis. The sequence continues at coordinate 2,843 of NZ_RAWK01000033.1, forward strand.
CGCCCTCTTCGACAGCCTGGGCGTGGGCCACGTCGTCGTGGGCAGCGACTTCACCTATGGCGCCCAGCGCGCCGGCACCGTCACCTCGCTGCGCGAGGCCGCGGGCAGGCGGGGCGCCCAGGTGCACGTCGTGCAGCCGGTGCACGTGGACGGCGTCGTCGCGTCCTCGTCGCGGATCCGTGAATACATCCTGGAAGGCAGGGTGGGCGCGGCCAGGCGTCTGCTCGGCCGCCCGTTCGACCTGGACGGCACCGTCGTTTCCGGCGCGGGCCGGGGGCGCACCATCGGCTTTCCCACCGCCAACGTGGACACGCAGAACGAGCTGCGGCCCGCACCCGGCGTGTACGCCATCCGCGTGCGCCTCCAGGCGGAAGCGGGCGGCCCGTGGCGGCCGGGGGCGGCGAACATCGGCGTCAAGCCCACCTTTGGCGGCACGGAGGTCACCATCGAGGCGCACCTCCTGGACTTCACCGGCGATCTCTACGGCCAGGAGCTGCGGGTGCAGTTCCTGGAGCGGCTGCGGCCCGAGCAGCGCTTCGGCTCCGCCGCGGAGCTGGTGGGTCAAATCAAACGCGACGTGGAGGCCGCCCGCACCGTGGTGGCCCGCGGCGACGGGTAGGACCCCAAGGCTCCGGCGCCGCCCTGGCGGCCTCGGATGCAAAGGCGGCGCCGGACAGCAAGGGAGCACGCCAGGGCGCCTTGACAGGCCGCGCATCGGTTTCCTCTAATCCGGGAGGATCCGTGCCAGGGCTTCAGGCCCCTGTCGCACGGTCTCTTCCCCCCGCGGGTCCCGCTGACAGCCGGGGCTCTGGCTGTTCCCTCCTCACGCTCAAAGAGGCATCCCAGAAATGTCCGGTCGACTCGGTGAATTGCTGGTGCGCGAGAACCTCATCTCCGTCCAGCAACTCCGCAAGGCGCAGGAGGAGCAGCAGAAGAGTGGTGCGCGCATCGGTACGGCGCTCATCAAGACGGGCGCCATCGAGGAGTCGAAGCTCACCGACTTCCTGTCGAAGCAGTACGGCGTGCCGGCCATCAACCTGAAGGACTTCGACATTGATCCGGACATCATCAAGCTCGTGCCCAAGGAAGTGGCCGAGAAGCACCTGGTGATCCCGGTCAACCGCGCAGGGCCCTCCCTCATCGTGGCCATGTGCGACCCGTCCAACATCTTCGCCGTGGACGACCTGAAGTTCCTCACCGGCTACAACATCGAAGCCGTCGTCGCGTCCGAAATCTCCATCCGCGAATCCATCGAGCGCTACTACGCGGAGAAGGGCCCCTCGCTGGAGGACATCGTCGGCGACGTGGGCGACGACATCGAGGTCGCCAAGGAGGAGCAGGAGAACGTGGATGAGATGGCCAAGGCCGCGGATGACGCGCCCGTGGTCAAGCTGGTGAACCTCATCCTCATGGACGCCATCAAGAAGCGCGCGTCCGACATCCACATCGAACCGTACGAGAAGGACTTCCGGGTCCGCTTCCGCATCGACGGCGTGATGTACGAGGTGATGCGCCCGCCCATGAAGCTGCGCAACGCCATCACCAGCCGTCTGAAGATCATGGCGTCGCTGGACATCTCCGAACGGCGCCTGCCGCAGGACGGCCGCATCAAGATCAAGATCGGCGGCGGCAAGGAGATGGACTTCCGCGTGAGCGTGTGCCCCACGCTCTTCGGCGAGAAGGTCGTGATGCGCTTGCTCGACAAGAGCAACCTGCAGCTGGACATGACCAAGCTGGGCTTCGACGCGACGCCCCTGGCCTGGTTCAAGGAGGCCATCGACCGGCCCTACGGCATGGTGCTGGTGACGGGCCCCACGGGCTCCGGCAAGACGACGACGCTGTACTCGGCGCTCTCCAGCCTCAACGACGTGGGCACCAACATCTGCACCGCGGAGGACCCGGTCGAGTTCAACTTCGCCGGCATCAACCAGGTGCAGATGCACGAGGACATCGGCCTGAACTTCGCGGCCGGCCTGCGCTCCTTCCTCCGCCAGGACCCGGACATCATCATGATCGGTGAGATCCGCGACTTCGAGACGGCGGAAATCGGCGTGAAGGCGGCGCTCACGGGCCACCTGGTGCTCTCCACGCTGCACACCAACGACGCCCCGGGCACGGTCAGCCGTCTGCTCAACATGGGCATCGAGCCGTTCCTCGTGACGGCGTCGCTCAACCTCATCCTCGCCCAGCGTCTGGCGCGCCGGCTGTGCCCCGCGTGCAAGCGCCCCGCGGAGAAGGTGGACGAGCAGGCCCTCATCGACGCGGGCATCCCGCCGGACAAGATGGGCACCTTCACCATGTACGAGAAGGTCGGCTGCCGCGACTGCAACGACCGCGGCTACCGAGGCCGCGTGGCCATCTACGAGGTCATGCCCTTCTGGGACGGCCTCAAGGAGCTGGTCATCAACGGCGCCTCCGCCGCGGAGCTCAAGCAGGAGGCCATCCGCCTGGGCATGAGCAGCCTGCGCATGAGCGCGCTCAAGAAGCTCATGGACGGAATGACGACGCTCGAAGAGGTCGTGGGCAACACCGCGCCGGACCGCTTCTAGTCACCCCCTTCCTCCACCACTTTTCCCCCGACAGGACACGCATCCGTGGCCAACCTGCACCAGCTCCTCAAGGCGATGGTCGAGAAGGGCTCTTCCGACCTCCACATCACCACCGGTTCGCCGCCGCAGCTGCGCGTGGACGGTGAGCTCGTCCCGCTCAAGACGGCGCCGCTCACGCCCGTGGAGACCAAGCAGCTCTGCTACTCCATCCTCACGGACGCCCAGAAGCACAAGTTCGAGGAGGAGAACGAGCTGGACCTGTCGTTCGGCGTGAAGGGCCTGTCGCGCTTCCGCGCGAACATCTTCATGCAGCGCGGCGCCGTCGCCGGCGCGTTCCGCACCATTCCGTTCAAGATCCTGACGTTCCAGGAGCTGGGCCTGCCGCCGGTGGTGGCGGAGCTGGTGAAGAAGCCGCGCGGCCTCATCCTGGTGACGGGCCCCACGGGCTCCGGCAAGTCCACCACGCTGGCCTCGATGATCGACAAGATCAACACCGAGCGTCATGAGCACATCATGACCATCGAGGACCCCATCGAGTACCTGCACCCGCACAAGAACTGCCTGGTCAACCAGCGCGAGGTCGGTGCGGACACGCGCAACTTCAAGACGGCCCTCAAGTACATCCTGCGCCAGGACCCGGACGTGGTGCTCGTCGGCGAGTTGCGCGACCTGGAGACCATCGAAGCGGCGCTCACCATCGCGGAGACGGGCCACATCTGCTACGCGACGCTGCACACCAACAGCGCGGTGCAGACCATCAACCGCATCCTGGACGTGTTCCCGCCGTACCAGCAGCCCCAGGTGCGCGCCCAGATGTCCTTCGTGCTGGAGGGCGTGATGAGCCAGTCGCTGGTCGCCAAGGCCGGTGGGCCGGGCCGTGTGCTGGCCCTGGAGGTCATGGTGCCCAACCCCGCCATCCGGAACCTCATCCGCGAGGACAAGGTCCACCAGATCTACTCCTCCATGCAGGTGGGCCAGGCGAAGTACGGCATGCAGACGTTCAACCAGGCGCTGGCCGCGCTTCTGGCGCGCCGGCTCATCTCCCAGGATGAGGCCTTCGGCCGTTCTTCCGACCCGGAAGAGCTGCGCAACATCCTCGCGACGGGCGCCGGGCAGGGTGGAGCCCAGCGGCCGGCCGGGGGAGCGGGTGCCCGTTAGTTTTCCGTCGTGAATTTCGCGGGTTAGACTCGCGCCCTCCCCGGAGGTCCAGGTATGGCAGCACCGGCAGTGCAGCAGAAGGCGACAGCGTCCAAGAAGAACACGGCCCAGTTCCTCTGGGAGGCGAAGACCAAGAGCGGGGAGAACAAGAAGGGCGAGATGGAGGCCTCGGACATCGAGGCCGTCAACGCGCGCCTGAAATCCCTGGGCCTCAACCCGACGAAGGTGCGCAAGAAGAGCGCCCTCGACGGGGAGATCACCCTGCCCGGCATGGGCGGCGTGACGGGCAAGGACATCCTCATCTTCACCCGCCAGTTCGCGACGATGATCGACGCGGGCCTGCCGCTGGTGCAGTGCTTGGACATCCTCGCCAGCCAGATGGACAACCCCGCCTTCAAGAAGGTGGTGTTCGCCATCAAGGGCAAGGTGGAGCAGGGCAGCACCTTCGCGGACGCGCTGAAGGAGCACCCCAAGGTCTTCGACGAGCTCTACGTGCAGCTGTGCGCCGCGGGCGAGGTGGGCGGTATCCTCGACACCATCCTCAACCGGCTCGCGGCCTACCGTGAGAAGAACGAGAAGCTCAAGGCCAAGGTCAAGGGCGCCATGACCTACCCGTCGGTGGTCATCCTGGTGGCCATCGGCGTGACGGCGCTGCTGCTCCTCAAGGTGACGCCCGTCTTCGAGAAGATGTTCGCGGACTTCGGTTCGCAGCTGCCTGGCCCCACGCAGGTCGTCGTGGACATGTCGAAGTTCGCCCAGGCGTACTTCCTCCACTCGGTCGTCGGCATCGCCGCGCTGGTCTTCTCCTTCACCTGGACCTACCGCCAGCCCAAGGGCCGCAAGTTCTGGGACAAGACGTTCCTCAAGCTGCCCCTGTTCGGCGACGTCTTGCGCAAGGTGGCCGTGGCGCGCTTCACGCGCACGCTGGGCACGATGATCTCCTCCGGCGTGCCCATCCTGGACGCGCTCGACGTGACGGCGAAGACGGCCGGCAACCGCACGGTGGAAGAGGCCATCTACTACGTGCGCGGGAAGATCTCCGAAGGCAAGAACATCGCGGGCCCCCTGCTGGAGACCAAGGTGTTCCCCTCCATGGTGGTGCAGATGATTGGCGTCGGTGAAGCGACGGGCGCCATGGACACCATGCTCAACAAGATCGCCGACTTCTACGACGACGAAGTGGACGCGGCCATCGGCAACCTGACGTCGATGATTGAACCCATCCTGATGGTGTTCCTCGGCGGCGTGGTCGGCGGCTTCCTCATCGCCATGTACCTGCCCATCTTCTCGCTTGCCGGCGCGATCAAGTAACGCGGTGTCGGGAAGCACGGCGCGAAGCGTGGCCCCGGGGCTGCGCTCGCGCCTGGTGTGGCTGGTGTTGTTCCGCACCGTCGCGGCGAGTCTGTCGCTCGTCGTGACGGTGGTGCGGTTGATGACCCAGCCCGCGCAGGAGCCCAGCCGCGCGGATTCGCTGTCGTTCGCGGTCATCGCGGGCGCCTACCTCCTCACCGTGGTGACGGGCCTGCGGCTGCGCCGGGGCACGGCCGGGCGCCTGGACGCCACGGTGCAGGTGGTGGGCGACGTGCTCATCGCCACCGGGCTCGTCTACCTGAGCGGCGGCGCGGACTCCCCGCTCACGTTCCTCTACAGCCTGGCCGTCATCGGCGCGGCGGTGGTGCTGGACTGGCGTGGCGCGCTGGTGGCCGCGGCCGTGTCCACGTTCGCCTTCACCGCGCTCATGCTGGTGATGCGGCTCACTACGCCCGCGGGCAGCATCATGGTGTCGCCCTCGCGGGTGCTCTTCGTGCTGGGCAGCAACGCGCTGGCGCTGGTGCTCATCGCCGTCCTGTCCGGCTACCTGTCGCGCCAGCTGTCCGCCACCGGCGGCGCGCTGTCCCAGAGCGAGGCGGACCTGCGCCGGCTGGGGCGGCTCCAGCAGCTCATCCTGTCCTCCATGCCGTCGGGGCTCGTCACCTGCGACGTCCACGGGCGCGTCACCTTCCTCAACACCGCGGGCAGCGGCATCCTCCAGGAGGACGCCCTCGCGTGCGTGGGGCAGCCCCTGGAGAAGCTGCTGCCGGGCGTGTCCGCGCTGGCGCCGCGCTCCATCCGGGGCGAGCTGCGAGTGCAGACGCCGGGCGGCAAGCGGGTGCTGGGCCTGTCGGTGTCACCCCTGGAGGGTGAAGCGGGCGCGCTGCTCATCGTCTTCCAGGACCTCACCGACCTGCGGCGCATGGAGGAAGACCTCAAGCGCACGGACCGGCTGGCCAGCCTGGGCACGCTCTCCGCGCAGCTCGCGCACGAGCTGCGCAACCCGCTGGCCTCCATGCGCGGCTCCGCGCAGCTGCTGGCCCAGGAGCAGTCGCAGGACGCGGTGGTGCAGCGGCTCACCGGCATCCTCACGCGCGAGTCGGACCGGCTGGCGCGGCTGGTGGAGGACTTCCTGCGCTTCGCCCGCCCGCCCCAGCCGCAGCGCCGCCCGGTGGCGCTGGACACGCTGGTGTCGGAGACGGTGGACATGCTGCGCGCGGACCCCCTCACGCGCGAGGTGACCCTGGAGGTGCGGGTGCCCCAGCCGCTGACGGCGCCGGTGGATCCGGATCAGCTGCGCCAGGTGCTCATCAACCTGGTGCGCAACGGCTGTCAGGCGGCGGGGGCGCGGGGCACGGTGCGCGTGGCCCTGGCACGGGCGGACGATGAAGCGCAGATTCGGGTCTGGGACTCGGCCGGCAGCATCACGGAGGAGATGATGGGACACCTGTTCGAACCGTTCTTCACCACGCGGAGCGGTGGCACCGGGCTGGGCCTGTCCACCGCGCACTCCCTCATCCACGCGCACGGCGGCACCATCCGCGTGACGTCGCACCCGGCCGAAGGCACCGAATTCCGGGTGGGGCTGCCGCTGTGAGCGCGCTCCATGAGGGCAGCCCGCGCGGCCATGTGCTGGTGGTGGACGACGAGCTGTCCATGCGCGAGTACCTCGAAATCCTGCTCGTGCGGGACGGCTACGCGGTGACGAGCGTGCCCGCGGTGGCGGCCGCTTGCGAGGTGCTGGCCCGGGACTCCGTGGACCTGGTCATCTCCGACATGAAGCTGGGCCCCGGCGGCAGCGGGCTGGACGTGCTGCGGGCGGCCCGCTCGCGCAAGGAGCCGCCGGAGGTGGTGCTCATCACCGCCTTCGGCACCCCCACCTCCGCGGTGGAGGCCATGCGCGAGGGCGCCTACGACTACATCTGCAAGCCCTTCGACAACGAGGAGCTGCGGCAGCTGGTGCACAAGGCGCTGGAGAAGCGCGCGCTGCGCCAGGAGAACAGCACGCTGAAGGAGCGGCTGCTGCCCGGCATGGGCGGGCTGATGGTGGGAAACAGCCCCCGCATGCGCGCGCTGTGGCACCTGGTGGAGAAGGTGGCCCCGGGGCGCAGCACGGTGCTGGTGACGGGGGAGAGCGGCACCGGCAAGGAGCTGGTGGCCCGGGCCATCCACCTGCGCGGCCAGCGCGCCGCCCAGCCCTTCCTGCCCTTCAACTGCGGCGCCCTCAACGAGGGCGTGCTGGAGAGCGAGCTGTTCGGCCACATGAAGGGCTCCTTCACCGGCGCCACGCACGAGCGTCCGGGCCTGCTGGTGTCCGCGGGCGAGGGCACGGTGATGCTGGACGAAGTGGGGGAGATGCCCCTGTCCACGCAGGTGAAGCTCTTGCGCGTGTTGCAGGAGCGCAAGGTGAAGCCCGTGGGCAGCGCGGCGGAGATTCCCTTCCACGCGCGCGTCATCGCCGCCACCAACCGCCGGCTGGAGGCGGAGGTGAAGGCGGGGCGCTTCCGCGAGGACCTCTTCTACCGGCTCAACGTCATCACCCTGGAGCTGCCCGCCCTGCGCGAGCGCCCGGACGACATCCCCCCGCTGGCCACCCACTTCCTGGCGCGCCTGTCGGAGGAGCTGGGCCGCCCGGCGCTGCGCTTCGCCCCGGAGACGCTGGCCCTGATGGAGCGCTACGCGTTCCCGGGCAACGTGCGCCAGCTGCAGAACATGGTGGAGCGCGCGGCCACGCTGTCGGACTCGGACCTGCTGGGGCCCACGACGCTGCCGCCCACGGTGCGCGGCGAGGCGGAGCCCCAGGCCCGCTCCGGCGAGGCCGGCGAGCCCGCGATGGGGCCGGGCTTCAACCTGGAGCGCTACCTGGACGACAGCGAGCGGCGCCACCTGCTGGCCGCGCTCAAGCAGGCGCAAGGGGTGAAGACGCGCGCTGCTGAGCTGCTGGGGCTGTCCTTCCGCTCCTTCCGCTACCGGCTGGCCAAGCACGGCCTCACCGACGAGCTGGACGAGCCGACGCCCCGGGCCTGAAGCCCGGGGCCGCCGTGCTTCACGTCAGCGGAAGTCGCGCCGCTCGAAGATGACCGTCGCCAGGGCGATGAGCACGCCCGCCCAGGCGACGCTGTAGGCCGCGCCGGACAGGAAGGTGCTGGCCTCCACCGGCAGCGCGTACGTGGCCTGCGGCCGGAAGTTGACCCGCTCCAGGTTGGGCAGCACGTAATAGAGCGTCTTGCCCACGACCTGGACGAACGCGCTCTCCGAGCGGCTGGCGATGGCGTACAGGTCGTTCGTCAGGTGGCCGGTGAAGTACATGCCAGTGGTGGCGATGGCCGACACCGCGGGGCCCGCGAAGCTGGAGAAGAGGAGGCCCACGCTGCTGATGACGAGCAGCTCGAACCACAGGCCCGCGCTCGCCAGCAGCTGCGTGGAGGTAATGTCCGCGCCGAACATCACCAGCTGAAGCAGGAAGACGAGCGTCATCGCCACCAGCAGCACGCCCAGCGTCAGCATGGTGCCCGCAAGCCGCGCCAGCAGGAACTGGGTGCGCGAGACAGGCTTGCTCACCACCAGGAAGATGGTGCGCCGCTCGATTTCACGGCTGAGCAGGCTGCTGGACAGGAACACCGCCAGGAAGACGAGGATGAGGCTCATCATCCCCAGGCCGAAGTCCGTCAGCACGCGGTCGAACGTGGTGACCGTGACCTCCGTCACCAGCGTGGAGGAGAAGAGCACCACCGCGGCGAACACACCCACCACCACCGTCACCCGGTTGCGGCGCGCCTCGCGAAAGCCATTCCACATCATCGCGCTGAAGGCGCTCATGTATTGATCTCCCCGCCCACGGTGGACGCGCGCCCGGACTCCTTGAGCGCGTTCATGAACAGCTGCTCCAGCGAGAACCGCGCCGGCTGCACCTGGTTCACCCGGCCCCCGGCCCCCAGCACGCCGCTCAAGAGCCGCTGGGTGTCCACGTCCGACACCTGCAAGAGCACGCGCCCGTCGAGCGCCTGGAGCGACTCCAGCGGGATGCCCAGGCCCTTCACCGCGTCCGGCGCCAGCCCCTCCACCACGACCTCCACGGTGGGCACCTGCGCGGACACCAGCTCCCGCACGCTGCCCTCGCGCACCAGCCGTCCGCCCACCAGCACCGCCAGCCGGTCACACAGGGACTCGACGTCCGGGATGATGTGGCTGCAGAAGAGGACCGTGGTGCCCTTCTCCCGCTCCGCGAGGATCAGGTCGCGCATCTGCCGGCGGCCCAGCGGATCCAGGCCGCTCGTCGGCTCGTCCAGGATGAGCAGCTTCGGCCGGCTCACCAGCGCCTGGGCCAGCGCCACGCGCTGCACCATGCCCTTGGAGTAGCGGCGGATCTGCAGCTTCTCCGCGCCCGCCATCTCCACCGCGCCCAGGACCTCCTTGACGCGCACGTCCAGCTCCTGGCCGCTCAGGCCCGAGAGCTGTCCGGCCAGCGTCACGAACTCCCGGCCGGTGAGGTACTCGTACGGGGCGGGGTTCTCCGGCAGGAAGCCCACCAGCCGCCGGGTGGAGGCCTCATCCACCGGCTGGCCGAAGATGCGCGCGACCCCGCTGCTGGGGCGCACCAGGTTCATCAGGATCTTGATGGTGGTGGACTTGCCAGCGCCGTTGGGGCCGAGCAGGCCGTAGATCTGCCCGGCACCCACCTGGAGGTCCAGCGACTGCAGGGCGCGCACGGTGCGGTTGAACCAGAAGCCGACCTTGTACGTCTTGGCGAGCCCCTGGGCCAGGATGGGGGGAGCGTCAGGGTTGGGAGTCGTCATGGGCTCTTCGTCGTTCGGGGCTTGGGCACGATGCGCTTTCCGGCTTCGTCATGCTCATCCTGGATGAGCTCCAGACGGAACCGGGCGGCATTGGAATAGGCGCGGCCGTCCTCACCCAGGAAGAACTCCCCGCCCAGCGGATCCGCGGGAAGCTGGCGCAGGTCGCCCGCGGTCACCAGCGCGCCCAGCGTGTCGGGCAGACGGCCCTCACGGGCCTGGTAGCGGGCAATGGCCGCGTCGATGCCCCGGAGCATGCGCTCCTGCTGGATCTCCTGGATGCGCTGCTCGTAGAAGGCGCGCGTCTCTTCGTCCTCCGCGCTGTCGCGCAGGGCGACAGTCAACGACATGCTCGCGTCGAAGTCACCGGACTGCGCGTACAGCCGCGTCGCGAGCGCGGCGAAATAGGCAGGGGCACCCTCCCAGCGGGACATCTCCTGGACCAGGTCTGCGGCTTCCTTGTACTTCCGCTCGAAGAACATCAGGTTGTAGGCGAGCTGGAAGGTGAGGGGCTGGTCGTGGGGGACGTTCGCCACCCCCTTGCGCAAGAGGGCGGTCGACTCCTCGGTGTTGAGGTAGCGGCCCTTGCCCGCGTGGACGGGAATCGTGATTCCTCCGTAGAGGTACGCCTGCCGGAACCGTGGATCCAGGGTCGTGACCAGCTCCGCGTAGTCGGAGATGTAGCGGTACTCCTCCGGCCTCACCGCGGTCCCGATGCGGTTGAGCATGAGGATCCAGAAGTAGTCCGTCACCAGCCCCTTCTGCGCCGTGAAGAGCACCTTGAGCAGGTCGGGGCGGGGGAGCAGGGGCCCTCCGCCCTGCCTGCGGGCGGGGATGGGAGGAGCTGACAGGAGGGCTACCAGCAGCAGTCCCGGAACGAATCGCAAAAGGGGCAGCTTTCGCATGGCCTCACGAAACGACAACGGGACGCCCGAAATGCCCGGGCGTCCCGTCGATTGTGCCATGTCGCGCTTGCTTCCGTGAATCAAATGAAGCGAGCGGGACCGGCTCGAAACAATGTGCCGCGAACTAACCGCCGCAGCTCACGTCGTTGAACGCGTTGGTCGGCTCACCCGCCGAGACATTGTCGGCCAGGGTGGTGGTCGTGTCGACGCCGCAGGTCCCGGCGAGCGTCACGTCCGTGGCGACAGGAGAAGAGGTGATGCCCCACGTGTCACCTTCGGGATCGTTGTCGACGTTGCCGATCGCCGAGGCGTTGAAGAAGCAGCTCGGGCAGTCCGACACGTCCGGCAGCACGCCGACTTCGGACAGGGCCGCAACACCCGTCGGGGCCGTGGTGAACTTGGCCAGGTCCTGGCCGATGCAGCCGGTGACCGCGTTGGTCTTGCGGTCAGCCACGTTGACGGCTTCGTTGCACGTGGCAACGAGACCGTAGCTGTAGCGATTGCCGGCCTCGGGGTCGAAACCGATGACCGTGAAGTCGACCTGATACTTGTCCTTCTCACCGAAGTACGCCTTCTGGGCCGTGAAGATGGCCTTCAGGTTCGTCTTCGCCTCCGACTGCTTGGACTTCGCCTGGAAGCGGATGAAGTTCGGGATGGCGATGGCGGCCAGGATGCCGATGATGGCGACCACGATCATCAGCTCGATGAGGGTGAAGCCACCCTTCTTCCGGAAGAGACGGTTCATCATTTTTGGGGACTCCGCAGCAGGCAGAGGGGGGTTGAACGACGTGCGAACTCTTAGCATGAAGAGTGCCAGGCCGAACACTTCGCCCAACCGCTGGGATTCCCAGGGCAGGCGGCCCAGGCAGGGGATGGCGCACCCGTGAGCCTGCCAATTTTTGTCACTGACGCTGACGGTTTTCGTCCCCAATGCGAAGTCGCCAGCGCCAGAAGCGGTAGGTAGGATTCCGGGCTCCGTGACGTTCACCTACGCGCCGGGCTGGGCCGAGCCCCTCTTTGTCCTCTTCCTGTTCGTCCTCGGCCTCTGTTTCGGCTCCTTCCTCAATGTCGTCATCGCGCGGGTGCCCGAAGGGCTGAGCATCGTGCGGCCCGGCTCCCGCTGCCCGAAGTGCGGGCACGTGCTCTCCTGGTACGAGAACATCCCCGTGCTGTCGTGGCTGGGCCTGCGCGGGAAGTGCCGGGGCTGCGGCATGCCCATCTCCCCGCGCTACGTCCTGGTGGAGCTGCTCACGGGCCTGCTGTTCCTCGCGTGCCTCAAGCGCTTTGACTGGACGTACGCGCTCGTGCCCGCGCTGGTGCTCGTCTTCCTGCTGGTGCCGCTCACCTTCATCGACCTGGAACATTGGATCCTCCCGTTCTCGCTGACGCTGCCGGGCATCGCCGCGGGCGTGCTGCTGGCCATCCCCCAGGGCGCGGACGCCGTGGGGCAGGCGGCGCTGGGCGCGGCGGTGGGGTTCCTGAGCTTCCGGCTGATGGAGTACGTGGGCTGGCGCGCGTTCAAGCGCGAGGCGCTGGGCGGCGGGGACAAGTTCCTCGTCGCGCTCCTGGGCGCGTTCCTGGGCTGGCAGTCGCTCCTGGGCATCCTCTTCTTCGCGTCGCTGCAGGGCTCCATCGTGGGGGTGACGCTGCTGGCGCTCACCGGAAGGGCGGGGCCGCGCGGCGCTCCGGAAGCGGAGGCCCCGGACGAGGCGGAGGAGCCCGAGTCCACGATGACGTGGGACTTCACGAAGCCCGGCCTGCCGCTGTGGAAGCGGGCGGTGCTCGTCCCCTGGTGCCTGCTGTTCCAGCCCATCCCGGACTCGCCGCTGGACGAAACAGGCGAGGAGGAGGAGTGGGTCCCCGGACCCACCAACATCCCCTTCGGCCCGTGGCTGGCGCTGGCGGGGCTGGAGCTGATGCTCCTGGGGCCGGTGATCGCGCACGTGCTGCCGCCGGAGGTGGCGATGATGCTCGGGGCGAGCCGGTGAAGGCCCCGGCGCCGGTGTCCGCTTGAAGTGGCGCATCGCCAGCGTGGCCTTCCTCCTGGGCTCGCTGTCCACGGGCCTGTCGTGGCTGACGCTGCAACCGGTGTTGATCCGGCTGCTGGACACGGCGCGCCGGCTGGCCCTGCCGGGGTCGCTGGACATGGAGGGCCTGTCGCGGATCCGCGCCTTCCTGCCCCTGGCGCTGGGGTTGGACCTGCTGGTGCTGACCCTCCTGGCCTACGGGGTGCTGGACCTGGCGGTGGGCCGTCCCCTGCGCGCCATGGAGAAGTCCGTGGAGCTGCTGGGCCGCCTGCAACTGGACGTCCCGCTCTCCGGGCAGGGAGGGCCGTTCCTGTCGCGCATCCAGCGCGAGCTCAAGCGCATGGCGGAGGCGCTGCGCCAGGAGCAGGCCCTCACGCGCGCGCAGCTGGAGGCGCTGCGCGAGGCGAACGCCCGGCTCGCGCGGGCGCAGACGGAGCTGGTCGCCTCCGAGCGGCTGGCCACCGTGGGGAAGCTGGCCGCGGGCGTGGCGCACGAGGTGGGCAACCCGCTGGCGGGCATCCTGGGCTACCTCTCCCTGGCGCGCACGCGGGCGGAGGGGCCGGAGCTGAAGGACTTCCTGGAGCGCATCGACCACGAGGTCCTGCGCATCGACCGCATCGTGCGGGGGCTGTTGGACCTGGGCCGCCCGGCCAGTCCCCAGCCCGGGCCGGTGGACGTGGGGCAGGTGGTGGAGACGTGCGTGCGGCTGGTGCGCGCCGGGCCGGAATTGGACCGGGTGGACGTCACCCTGGAGGTGGCGCCCGGCCTGCTGGCCCGCGCGGATCCAGGCCCCCTGTCGCAGATCCTCATCAACCTGCTGCTCAACGCCTCGCAGGCCATGGGGGGCGAGGGCCGCGTGCGCGTCTCCACCCGGCGCGAGGACGCGCTCGTCGTGGTGGAGGTGCGGGACAGCGGCCCGGGGCTGTCACCGGAGGTGCGCGCGCACCTCTTCGAGCCGTTCTTCACCACCAAGGGGCGGCAGGGGACAGGGCTGGGACTCGCGGTGTCGCTGAACCTGGCCCAGGGCATGGGGGGCCGCCTGGACGCGCTCGAAGGCACGGGCGGCGGCGCGTGCTTCCGGTTGTCGCTGCCAGCGGCCTGACGGCGGGGCCGGACGGCATATGATGGGCATCCCCCATGCCCCTCTTCCGCACCGTCCTCGTCGCCGACGACGAGCCGTCCATCCGCCACATCCTCACCCTGGTGCTCACCGACAAGGGCTACGAGGTGCGCGCCGTCGCGGACGGGGATGAAGCCCTGCGCGAGCTGTCCACGCGCACCTACGACGTCCTGGTGACGGACGTGCGCATGCCCAAGCGCGACGGGCTGTCGGTGCTCAAGGCCGCGCTCGCGGAGCAGCCCGGCCTCACCGTGGTGGTGATGAGCGCGTACGGCTCCCAGGAGCAGGCGCTGGAGGCGGTGCAGGCGGGCGCCTACGACTACGTCCAGAAGCCCTTCAAGCCGGAGGAGCTCGTCCTCGTCCTGCGCAAGGCGGAGGAGCGCGAGCGGCTGGTCCGTGAGAACCGCCGGCTGCATGAAGCGCAGCTGCCCGGCGCGTCCGGGGGGCACATCCTGGGGCAGAGCGCCGCGCTCCAGGCGGTGCTCAAGCAGGTGGCGCGCGTGGCGCCCGTGGACACCACGGTGCTCATCTCCGGGGAGAGCGGCACCGGCAAGGAGCTCATCGCGCGCGAGCTGCACGGCCAGAGCCGCCGCGCCGCCATGCCCTTCGTCGCCGTCAACTGCGGCGCCATCCCCCACGGCCTGCTGGAGAGCGAGCTGTTCGGCCACGCGAAGGGCGCCTTCACCGACGCGCGCACCGCCAGACGGGGCCTGTTCGCGGAGGCCGACGGCGGCACGCTCTTCCTGGACGAGGTGGGGGAGCTGCCCCTGGGCGCGCAGGTGAAGCTCTTGCGCGTGCTGCAGGAGGGGGAGATCCGCCCGGTGGGCGAAAGCCGCGTGGAGCGCGTGGACGTGCGCGTGGTGGCCGCCACGCTGCGCGACCTGGGCAAGCTGGTGGAGAAGGGCGACTTCCGCGAGGACCTCTACTACCGCCTCAACGTGGTGAACCTCACCCTGCCGCCCCTGCGGGAGCGCCGCGAGGACATCCCGCTGCTCGCCCGGACCTTCCTCCACCGCTTCAACCGCGAGCTCAACCGTGATCCACCGGTGGAGGGCTTCACCCCGGAAGCGGAGGCCCTGATGACGGCCTACGCCTGGCCCGGCAACGTGCGCGAGCTGGAGAACGCCATGGAGCGCGCGGTGCTGCTCGCGGAGGGCACGCACATCGCGCCCGGCAGCCTGCCGGAGAAGCTGTGGGCGGCTTCCGCACCCGCTCCGGCCGGGATGGCCCCGCCGCTACAGGCTGGTGGTGACCTGTCGCTCAAGCGAGCCATCCGGGAACTGGAGGAGTCCTACATCCGGGCGGCGCTGCGGCGCACGAAGGGCAACCGCACCCGGGCTGCGGAGGTGCTGGACATCAGCCACCGGGCGCTCCTGTACAAGATCAAGGAGTACGGCATCGACCCGGACGCGGAGGGCGCCCGGACCTGAGGGCAGGGGAGACGCCCAGCTGCCGACCCTTCAGGAATCCTCCGGCGCCATTTGACGGAACGCCGCCGGGGCCGGAAAATCGGGCCTCCGCGAAGGTGGGTCGGGGGCGCGGTCGTGGCTGGCTTTCACGGTGCCCTCCCGTCCGCAGGGCGGCCGGGCGCCACGCACTTTTTAGGAGGGGCATAAAGCCGGTGCTACGCTGGCCGCCTCTCCGATGGAGTTACGCATGGCGAAGGGCAAACTGGCACTCGGGCTGGATATCGGGTCGACGTCGATCAAGATGATCATGCTCAAGGAGCAGCGCAAGCGCGGCGAGGTCGGCTACGCGCTCCAGAGCTTCGGAATGAAGCCGCTGCCTCCTGAAGCCATCGTGGACGGCGCGCTGATGAACTCCACGGCCATCGTCCAGGCCGTCCAGGAGCTGATGTCCGAACTGAAGGTCAAGGGCAAGGACGTCGCCATCGGCGTGTCCGGCCACTCGGTCATCATCAAGAAGATCCAGATGCCCCGCATGAGCCAGGAAGAGCTCGAGGAGAGCATCCAGTGGGAGGCGGAGCAGTACATCCCCTTCGACGTGAAGGACGTGAACATCGACACGCAGATCCTCGACGGCGGCGGCAACGACGCCACCGGTCAGATGGACGTGCTCCTGGTCGCCGCCAAGAAGGACATGATCAACGACTACACCACCGTGGTCTCCGAGGCGGGCCTCGCGCCGGTGGTGGTGGACGTGGACGCGTTCGCCGTCCAGAACATGTTCTCCACGAACTACGAGCTGCCGGACAAGGAGACCGTCGTCCTCATCAACGCCGGCGCCTCCGTGGTGAACATCAACATCATCGCCAACGGCGTCACCGTCTTCACCCGTGACGTGACCATCGGCGGCAACCAGTTCACCGAAGAGATCCAGAAGCAGCTCAACGTCTCCTACGAGGAGGCGGAGGCGCTGAAGATCGGCGGCAACCGCGCGGACGCGGACGCCGTCGTTCCCCAGGACGTGGAGCGCGTGCTCTCCAGCGTCGCGGAGCAGGTGGCAGGTGAAATCCAGCGCTCGCTGGACTTCTACGCGGGCACCGCCGCGGACTCGAACTTCACCAAGGTCTACCTGTCCGGCGGCACCGCGAAGATTCCCGCCCTGTTCAAGACCATCGAGGCTCGGACCGGCGTGCCGGTGGAGATCCTCAACCCGTTCCGGAAGATTGAAGTGGACAACCGCAAGTTCGACCCCGCGTTCATCATGGACGTGGCGCCCATGGCCGCGGTGGCAGTGGGACTGGCGCTCCGGCGCCCGGGCGACAAGCTGGGTTGATACCGCTCTGGCCACGAGGAACTCACGCACATGATGATTCGAATCAACCTGCTGCCCGTCCGGGCGGTGAAGAAGCGGGAGATGGGCCGGCAGATCCTGGCCCTCTACGCCGCGGTCCTGATCGCCGCGGTGGTGGGTAACTACTTCTGGTACGCGGACCGCGACGGCGAACTGCAGAAGGCCAACCAGGGCATCGTCCAGACGCGCGCGAAGATCGCGGAGCTGGAGAAGGTCATCGGCGAGGTGACCAACATCAACGCCCGCAAGACGGAAGTAGAGAAGAAGCTCGCGGTGCTGGACACGCTGCGCAAGGGGCGCAGCGGCCCGGTGCGCATGCTGGACGCGCTGTCCTCGGCCACGCCCAAGAAGGTCTGGCTGAAGAACTTCGTGGAGGCCGCCAACAAGGTCACCATCGACGGCTCGGCCGTCAGCCACGACGAGGTCGCGGAGCTGATGCGCGGCCTGGGCGGAATGGTGTGGACGCCCAAGGGCATGGGGCGCCTGGTGGACCAGGGCCGCAACACCAAGACGTCGCGCGTGGAGCTCTTCAACACGGAGACCGCCAGCGTGGAGGAGTTCTCCGCGAGCGAGATCAAGCCGTTCTTCGGCAACATCGAGCTGACCAACGCCGTGCAGACCAAGCCGTCGGGCCCGGGCTCGACCGCGGGCGCGGCGTCGTTCGTCGAATTCAAGCTCACCCTCACCGCCAACTACGCCATCTGATTGGCGGCGAAGGACCCCTGTCATGGAAAAATACCTGGATCAACTGGCGAAGGCCCCTCCCGCGGCGAAGTTCGGCGGGCTCGCGGCGCTCGTCGTCATGCTAACGGTGGCCAACTTCTTCATGGCCATCCAGCCCACGGAAGAGAACATCGCCCGCCGCAACGCGGACCGCCGGAAGCTGGACCTGGAGCTCGCGGAGAAGAGCGAGATCGCCCAGAACCTCAACGAGCGCCGGCGTGAGATGGACGTGCTGGAGCAGAAGCTGGCGGAGGCCCTCACGGAGCTGCCGGAGCGGCGCGACATGGAGGAACTGCTCGCGCAGATCAACGACATCGGCAAGAAGTCCGGCCTGGAGATCGCCCGCGTGGAGCCCGGCAAGGAGTTCATCAACGGGACCGAGTTCTTCGCGCGCATCCCCATCAAGATGACGGTGAGCGGCAACTACCACGAGATCGCCATGTTCCTGCAGGAGATGGCGAACATGCGCCGCATCGTGAACGTCAACAACATCAAGCTCGATGGCGCGACCCTGAAGAACGAGAAGGTCGTCCTTCAGAGCAGCTTCTTGGCGACGACGTTCCGGTTCGTCGAGAAGAAGAGCGTCGAGTCGCCCCCGAAGAAGCGCAAATAGAAACTTGATCCGCCCTGCATCTGGGGCGACAAGGGATGACGCGGATGAAGACGTTCAAGTCCACGATGACTGCTGCGGTGATGGCGCTGACCCTGTCTGCTTGTGGGGACACGCCCAAGGCTCCGCCCCCCGCTCCTCGCAAGGCCGCCGCCCCCGCGCCGGCCCCGGTGGAGCAGAAGACCGAGGCGTCGGCGACGCCGGCGAATGCCTTCGTCTACACATACAGTCCAGTGGGCAAGCGGGATCCGTTCCGCAGTCCGCTGGAGGAGCTCGGGCCGGTGGCGCGTGACGCACCGGAACGGGCCTGCAACGAACCCCTGTGCGTGTTCGACCTCGACCAGCTCAAGCTGGTGGCGGTCGTCACGGGGGACGCCAGCCCGCTGGCGATGGTCGAGGACCCCCTGGGGCGCGGCCACATCGTCCGGCGCAACACCCGCGTGGGGCGCCAGGGCGGCAAGGTGACACAGATTCTCAGGGACTCGGTCACCGTCACCGAGGTCTTCACGGGGGCCAAGGGCGAGCTCATCAGCAATCCGGTGAGTCTCCAGCTCAAGGCAGATGGCGCCAAGGACCCCGCCTACAACCTGATGACGGGCAAGAACTGGGAGTAGCGCCCCACGGCGCGCCCGCGGGCAGTCGTCGCCCGCATCCAACTTGTTGAGGGGACGCATGCTCGAGCAGAGCGCTGTGACGAGGGGCAAGTGGATCATGGCGGCCGCATGGGCGGTCGTCCTGGCAAGCGCCAAGGTGTACGGCGCGGATCTCAATACGCTGAGGGACCTGCAGGTGTCCCGGACGGGAGCCGGTGCCCAGGTCGTGGTGACCGGGACCCGGCCGCCCACCTTCACCGTCTTCCGGCTCAGCGGGCCGGAGCGGCTGGTGGTGGACCTGTCGTCCGCGGACGCCACCGGCATCAAGGGGCACCACGACGGCACCGGTCCGGTGTCCGGCGTGGTGGCCGCCCAGTTCTCCGACGCGCGCGCCAGTGTGGGCCGCGTGCTGGTGGCGCTCGACCAGGCCTCCCAGTACGACGTCCGCGCGGAGGGCAACCGCGTGGTCATCTCCGTGGACGGCTCGCCGGTGGCCCCCGCCGCCGCGACCGCCCAGGCTCCCCAGGCCCCGGCGGAGGCGAAGCCGGTGGCTCCCGCCGCCGCGCCGAAGCCCGCTCCCGCGCAGGTGGCCGCCGCCGAGCCGGTGAAGCCCGCGCCGGTGGTGGAGGCGATGGTGGCGGTGGTGCCGGAGGAGGGGACCTCCTCCAGGTCCGCCCCGTCCCAGGCGCCGGGCCGTGAGAACGTCGTCGCCACGGAAGCGGATGAGCGCGAGGTGGCCCACCCGGCCCAGCGCATCACCCGGCTGTCCATGGAAGGTGACGCGCTGCGCGTCGCCGCCGACGGCGACATCGCCCGCTACGAGGTCCTGGAGCTCGTGGACCCGCCGCGCCTGGCCGTGGACGTGTACGGCGTGGGCCTCAGCGCGAAGGCGCCCAAGGTGAAGGGCGCCCTGCTCAAGGACGTGCGCGTGGGCGCGCACGAGGACAAGGTTCGCCTGGTCCTCGTGGCCAAGGGCGACATGCCCGCCTACCGCGTGGACCGCGCGGAGCGTGGCCTGGAGGTGGTGCTGGGAAGCGCGGTGGCGCGCAAGCCCAAGCCGTCCCAGCCCCGCGACGCGGTGGCGGAGACGGAGCCCCTGCGCCCGCAGCCCCTGCCTGTGCAGGAGGCGGCGAAGCCGCAGCCCGCGGTGGCGCAGGCCGCGCCGCAGCCGGCGGTGGTGGAGGTCAAGGACCTGTCCTTCGACGAGAGCCCCACGGGCGGCCGCGTGCAGCTGAAGCTGTCCGGCGCGACGGCGTGGAAGGTGGACCGGCCGGATCCGCGCAGCGCGGTGCTGACGCTGGAGAACGCGCGCCTGCCCAAGAAGCTGGAGCGCAGCCTGGACACCAGCGCGCTGGACACGCCGGTGAAGATGATCAGCGCCTTCAGCGTGCCGGGTGAGGGCCGCAAGGTGCGCCTGGTGGTCGCCGCGGACGGCGCCATCGAGGAGAACGTCACCCAGGGCGCCAACAGCCTGAGCTGGCGGCTGGACGTGCAGGGCGTGAAGACGGAGGAGGTGGCCGTCACCCAGCGCACCGCCGGCTTCACGGCGGAGGCCCCGGCGTACGCGGCGGAGGGCGCGCCCCAGCAGGCGCGCTACCGTGGCAAGCGCGTGTCCTTCGAGTTCAAGGACATCGACATCCAGAACCTGCTGCGCGTCATCGCGGAGATCTCCAAGCGCAACATCGTCGTGGCCGACGACGTGTCGGGCCGCGTGACCATCCGCCTGCGCAACGTGCCCTGGGACCAGGCGCTGGACCTCATCCTGCGCACCAAGCAGCTGGGCCAGGAGCAGGTGGGCAACATCATCCGCATCGCGCCGCTGAAGACCCTGGAAGAGGAGGCGCGGCTGCGCCAAGAGCGCAAGAAGTCGCTGCAGCAGCAGGAGGACCTGCTGGTCAGCCTGGTGCCGGTGAACTACGCGGTGGCCGGTGACATGTCGTCGCGGGTGAAGGACGTGCTCAGCGACCGCGGCTCGGTGACGGTGGACACGCGCACCAACGTGCTCATCATCAAGGACATCCGCTCCAACACGGAGAAGGCGCGCGCCCTGGTGCGCAGCCTGGACACGCAGACGCCGCAGGTCCTCATCGAAAGCCGCATCGTGGAGGCGAGCACCACCTTCAGCCGCGCCCTGGGCGTGCAGTGGGGCGGTCAGACGCGTCTGTCGGCCGCGTCCGGCAACCCGACCGGCCTCATCTTCCCCAGCAACGTCGGCATCACGGGCGGCGCGGGTGGCGCGGCGCCGGGCCTCCCGGCCCAGCCCAACTTCGCCGTGAACCTGCCGGCGGCGGTGGGTCAGGGCCTCGGTGGCGCCATGGGCTTCGCCTTCGGTTCCGCGGGCGGCGCCGTGCAGCTCAACCTGCGCCTGTCCGCGGCGGAGACCGAGGGCACGGTGAAGACCATCTCGTCGCCCAAGGTCACCACGCTGGACAACAACACGGCCCGCATCAGCCAGGGTCTGTCCATCCCGTTCAGCCAGACGTCGGCGGGCGGCGTGAACACGACCTTCGTGGAAGCGCGCCTGTCGCTGGAAGTCACGCCGCACATCACCCAGGACGGCAGCATCCTCATGTCCATCGCGGCGCAGAACAACCAGCCGGACCCGTCCAACACCGGCGCCAACGGCCAGCCGTCCATCCAGCGCAAGGAAGCCAACACCCAGGTCCTGGTGAAGGATGGCGACACCACCGTCATCGGCGGCATCTACGTGCGCCGGGGCAGCACCTCACGTGACTCGGTGCCCTTCCTGTCCCGCATCCCCGTGCTCGGCTTCTTCTTCCGGAGCACCTCGGAGACGGACGAGCGGCAGGAACTGCTCATCTTCATCACGCCACGCATCCTCAACCGGCAGACCATCGCGCAGAGCCTCTAAGGCCTCGCGCCCTGATTGGGAGAGACATTCCAATGAAGCCCTTCTTCCTCGCGGCGGCCCTGTCGCTCGGGCTCTGCTCGTGCTCCGAAAGCCCCCCCGTCATCCAGATCCTCCAGGTCATCCAGCCGGACGACAGCTGCGACTTCGGCTCCGACGATACCGGCTCGGCCAGTGGCTCGCTCGACCTGGCCTACCGGAACAGCTACCTGCTGGGACTCATCGTCCGGTCGGCCTACACGACCACGCCCATCGAGGTGAACGGCGCTCCGCTGGAGCCGGAGTCCGACGTCGGCGGTTCGGGCACGGCCTTCGTGGACACGCTGAAGCTGTCGTACGCCTCGACGCCGAACATCAACATCCCCGACGGGTCGGTCCCCTACACGGCGGTCCTCAACCCCGCGTCGAATGAGAACAAGCTGGTGGTCAACCTGATGACCGCGGAAGCCACGACGGCCCTGCGGGCGGCCCTGTCGGGGACCGCGGTGGCCCAGCTGCGTGTCACCATGCAGCTCACGGGGAAGTTCGCGGCGGGCGGCAAGAAGTTCGAGTCCAACGAGATCGTCTTCGGCATGGACGTCGCCAACGGCGCCGTGACGCTTCGCAACTGCGTGGGGACCGAGGCGCCGAACGTCCCCGCGGGCCCGTGCGGTTCGGGGCCTGGCCAGGACGGCATGTACGCTTCATGCAAGCCCGCCCCGGTCACCACGCCGCCCGGCAGCGAGGGCTAGATGGCCTTCCGCACGCACCTTGAAGCGGTGGTGAACCAGGTGGACGGGGCCCTCGCGTGCAGCGTGATGGGCTTCGACGGCATCTCCGTGGACACGTTCCAGAAGGACGAGGCCACGGAGCTGGACGTGTCCGGCACCTGGGTGGAGTACGCCAACCTGCTCACGCAGTTGAAGAACGCGGCCGAGTCGTTGAAGACGGGCACCGTCACCGAGGTGTCCGTCAACAGTGACAAGGTCCTCACCGTGATGCGCCTGCTGACGCCGGAGTACTTCCTGGTGCTGGCCCTGCGCGCGGACGGGAATTTCGGCAAGGGGCGCTATGTCCTGCGCGTCACCGCGCCGCAGGTGAAGGCGGAGCTGTAGCCGCGCACGTCCGCCCGGGCAGGGGCTTGTCGAGCCTGCCCGGCGACGCAGCGTGCCGCCGCTTTCCCCTTTGCAGGAAACAGGGCATGGGCTAGACACCCCCGGCTTTCGTCTTTACGTCAGTCTGGCAGGCTGAAGGAGTCGGTCCCCATGGCCGGTTTTGTCGACACGTCCGAGTTCCGCAATGGTTTGAAGATCGAGATCGACGGCGAGCCGTTCGTGATCGAGTACTTCCAGCACGTCAAGCCGGGCAAGGGCTCCGCGTTCGTGCGGACCAAGATTCGCAGCCTGCTCAGCGGTCGCATGCTGGAGCCCACCATGAAGTCCGGCGACAAGGTGGGCATCCCCGACATCGAGCAGAAGGACATGGAGTACCTCTACTCGTCCGGTGACGAGTACTACTTCATGGAGAAGAAGACCTTCGAGCAGACCTTCATCACGGAGAAGGTGCTGGGCGAGGCGAAGAACTTCCTGAAGGAGAACACCCCGGTGGAGGTCCTCTACTGGAACGGCAAGGCCATCTCCGTCGGCCTGCCGAACTCCGTGGACCTCAAGGTCGTCAAGTGCGACCCCGGCGTGCGCGGCGACACCGTCTCCGGCGCGATGAAGCCCGCGACGCTGGAGACCGGCTTCACCGTCAACGTGCCCCTGTTCATCAACGAGGGTGACGTGCTGAAGATCGACACGCGTGAAGGTGGCAAGTACCTCACCCGCGTGGCGACCGCGGGCTAGGGCGTCTTCCCTTCACCTGGCGACCCGGAGGGGTCTGAATGGCAACGAAGCGCAAGGCAACCCGGCCGGCCACGTCCTCGGGCGCGGCTTCCGGGCGGGATGCGGGCACCACGTCCCTGGACGTGGAAGCCCTCCGGCAGATTGTCGAAATCCTGGAGGCCTCCGACGTCACCCGGCTGGTGTGGACGCGGGGTCCGGAGAAGCTCTACATCCGCCGCGGTCACGCGCCGGAGACGACCATCGTCCACCACGCGGCGCCGTCGGGCCCCGGGGTGACGGTGTCGCAGCCGGTGGAGTACGCCGCCCCGGCCGCGCCCCGTGCGGCTCCTGCCGCGCCCGCGGCTTCTGCCGCCGCCCTGGCGCCGGAGAAGCCCGCGGAGAAGCCGGGCCACCAGGTGACCAGCCCCTTCGTGGGGACGTTCTACCGGACCCCCGCGCCGGATCAGCCTCCGTTCGTGGACGTGGGCACGGTGGTGCGCAAGGGCCAGGTGCTCTGCATCGTCGAAGCGATGAAGTTGATGAACGAAATCGAGTCCGAGGTCTCCGGCCGCATCGCCGAGGTCCTCGTGGAGAACGGTCGCCCGGTGGAGTTCGGCCAGGCGCTGTTCCGCATCGAGCCGGCCTGAGTTTGCTGACCTGTCAGGCGCGTCCAGCCCCTTCCGGGCGGGACGCGCCTCGCCTCAAGGCCCTCGCGTTAGGAGCACGGCCGTGTTCAAGAAGGTCCTGGTCGCCAACCGCGGGGAAATTGCCCTGCGGGTCATCCGCGCATGCCGTGAGCTGGGCATCGCCACCGTGGCGGTGCACTCCACCGCCGACGCCCACGCGCTGCACGTGCGCTTCGCGGACGAGGCCGTCTGCATCGGGCCGCCTCCGTCCAAGGAGAGCTACCTCAACGTGCCGCAGCTGCTCTCCGCCGCGGAGATCACCCGCGCGGACGCCATCCACCCGGGCTACGGCTTCCTGTCGGAGAACGCCGAGTTCGCGGAGGTCTGCGAGAACTGCAAGATCCGCTTCATTGGCCCGCGCCCGGAGATGCTGCGGCTGATGGGCAACAAGGTGCGCGCGCGCGCCGCGGCCCGCGAGGCCGGCCTGCCGCTGCTCCCGGGCAGCCCCGGCGTGGTGAAGGATCCGCGCGAGGCGGAGGCCTTCGCGAAGGAGATTGGCTTCCCGGTCATCCTGAAGGCGGCGGCGGGCGGTGGCGGCAAGGGCATGAAGATCGTCCGCGAGCCGGGCGTGCTCGCGCAGGCGTTCTCCACCGCGCAGGCGGAGGCCCTGGCCTCCTTCAACAACGGCGACCTCTACATCGAGCGGTACGTGGAGAAGCCGCGCCACATCGAGATTCAAATCATCGCGGATGAGCACGGGAACGTCATCCACCTCAACGAGCGTGAGTGCTCCGTGCAGCGGCGGCACCAGAAGCTCATTGAAGAGGCCCCGTCGCCCGCGCTCACGCCGGAGCTGCGCCAGCGCATGGGCGAGGTGTCCGTCGCCGCGATGCGGAAGATCCGCTACAACAACGTGGGCACCATCGAGTACCTGCTCGACGAGCGCGGCGAGTTCTACTTCATGGAGATGAACACGCGCATCCAGGTGGAGCACCCCGTGACGGAGCTGGTCATGGGCGTGGACCTGGTGCGTGAGCAGATCCGCATGGCCTACGGGCACCCCCTGCGCTTCAAGCAGGAGGACGTGCAGATCCGCGGGCACGCCATCGAGTGCCGCGTGAACGCGGAGGACCCCGTCACGTTCGCGCCGTGGCCGGGCAAGATCACGGGCTACAGCGTGCCGGGCGGCTACGGCGTGCGCGTGGACTCCGCCGCGTACGAGAACTACACGGTGCTGCCGCACTACGACAGCCTGCTGTCCAAGCTCATCGTGCACGCGGAGGACCGCGAGACGGCCATCCGCCGCATGCAGCGCGCGCTCTCCGAGTACGTCGTGGAGGGCATCCGCACCAACATCCCGTTCCACCGGGCCGCACTGGCGGAGGAGTCCTTCCAGGAGGGCAACTACGACACCCGCTTCGTGGAGCGCCTGCTGGCGAGCGAGACGGGTTCGCGCCGGCTCAAGAAGGCCGTGGAAGAGACGCCGTAGCGCTCACCGTGAAGACGCGGAAAACCCGCCGGGCGGACGAGCGTCCAGGCGGGTGATCCAGCCCCGGGGGATGGCAGGCTGTTTCTTGACCCGCGTCGGAGGATTCCGTTAGCCTCCAACGCTCCCCCCCAGAAAAGGACTGAAACCCGCGAAGTTCCTCGGGGTTTCTGCCTGCCGGAAGCGCACGCTCGATGGACAAGAACAAGATCATCGAAGCCGCCGCGAAGCTGGTCGCGAAGGGCGCGTACGACAAAGCCATCAAGGAGTACCAGAAGGTCCTGGAGGTCGACCCGAAGGACATCCGGGTCCTCCAGAAGATGGGGGAGCTGTACCAGAAGAAGAACGACAACGCGCAGGCGGCGCACTTCTTCACCAAGGTCGCGGAGAGCTACTCCTCGGACGGCTTCTTCCTCAAGGCCGTCGCCCTCTACAAGCAGGTCCTCAAGCTCAACCCGAACCTGCTGGAGGTGAACCTCAAGCTGGCGGAGCTGCACCAGCAGCTGGGGTTGATGTCGGAGGCGATGGCGTACTTCCAGATCGTCGCCAACCACTACGACAAGGCGGGCGACACCAAGTCGAGCCTCGACACCCTCAAGAAGATGGTGGATCTCGACCCGGAGAACGTCGCGTCGAAGATCAAGCTCGCGGAGCTGTACGCGCGCGAGAACATGACGAAGGAAGCGGCGCAGGAGTTCAAGCGCGCCGCGGAGTACCTCAAGCGCAACGCCCGCGCGGATGACTGGCTTCGCGTCGCGGAGCGCCTCTCCTCGCTGGAGCCGGACAACCTCCCGCTCGCGAAGGAGCTGGCCGCGTCGTACCTGCAGCGCGGCGACCAGAAGCGCGCGCTCGCCAAGCTCCAGGTCTGCTTCAAGGCGGATGGCCGCGACGTGGAGACGCTGACGCTGCTGGCCCAGGCGTTCCAGGGGCTGGGCCAGGTCTCCAAGACGGTGTCCGTCTACAAGGAGCTCGCGAAGATCCACCAGGAGCGCGGCCGCACCGCCGAGTCCGATGGCGTGTGGACGCAGATTGAGCTGCTGGATCCGAACGACCCGGATCTGCTCGCGCGCCGGGGGCCTGTCGCGGAACCCGAGCCGGAGCCCGCGCTCGCCGCCGCGCATTCGCACGTCGAGGAGCCCGCGCCCGCGTGGAGCGCGCCCGTCGGCGCGGCGCCCCCGTCCCGTCCCGCGCCCGCCCCGCAGCCTGTGGCCGTGGTGCCGCCTCCGCCCGCGGGGATGAGCCGCGAGCAGCTGGCCAAGCTGCTGACGGAGACGGACGTCTACGTGAAGTACGGGCTCCACGACAAAGCGCTGGAGCACCTGCGCAAGGTCTTCTCCGTGGATCCGGAGAACCTGGACGCGCACGAAAAGGCGTACCACATCTACGTGGCGGCCAATAACGGCGCGCAGGCGTCGGAGCAGCTGCTCAACGTGCTGCGCCTGTGCACGCGCCGCGCGGACGTGCTGCGCGCGCAGCCGTACCTGGCGACCATCCTCCAGGAGAACCCGGCCCACCCGGAGGTGCCCGCCTTCCTGTCCGTGCTTCGCTCGGAAGGGGGCATCGTGGCGCCCGTGGCGGCGCCGGGCGTGGAGTCGCTGGAAGAGGACGCCATCCTGGTGGACTCCAACGAGGACGAGATCCTCGTCGCGGATCCGCCGGATGACGCGCTCGCGCAGCCGGAAGGTGACGAGCTGGCGCTCGCGGCGCTGAGCCACGGTTCGGACTCGGATGAAATCGTCGACGACGAGGTCGCGGAGACCACGTTGAGCGGCGAGGAAGCGGTGATGGGCGAGCCCATCAGCTCCGCCGAGAACGCCGTCTACGACCTGCCGCCGCAGGACGACCTGGTGATGGGGTCCGACGAGGACTCGCTGGTGCTCGCGGACGAGCCGGGCCTGAGCGGCGCCGACGCTTCCGACGACGAGCCGCTGGTCGCTCCGGACGACGCGCTGGCGTACGCGGAGGACTCCTTCGCGGACGTGGGCGGCGACGAGCCCATGGTGCTCGCGGACGACGCGGGCGGCATGTCGCTGGGCGACGAGGAGGAAGCGCCGCCCACGCGCATCCTGTCCCCGTCGCGCGCGCTGCTGGAGGAGGCCGCTCCGGACACCTACCAGCTGCCGACGCTGGACGACGGCGGCGACGAAGCGCTGGTCGAGCCCGGCATGTCGCTGGGCGAGGACGACGATGCGCCCACGCGCGTGGGACTCGCGCCCCTGGACGCGTCCGCGCTGGACGACGCCGGCCTGGACGAGAGCTTCACCGCGCCCGCGGAAGAGCCCGCCTACACGGGCGGCATGTCGCTGGGCGACGAGGAGGACGAGGAGCCCACGGCCGCGCACATGGTGCTGCCGTCGATGGACAGCCTGTCCTACGACGAGCCCGCGCCCGAGGAGCTCGCGGACACGCCGGAGCCCGAACCGGAGCCCGAGGCCCTGGCGGATGCTCCGGAACCGGAGCCCGAGCCGGAAGCCGAGCCCGAGGAGGAGCCTGCCTCCGAGGAGTGCGACGAGGCGTCGTTCTTCCTCGACCAGGGCCTGCTGGAAGAGGCGCGCGAGATTCTGGAGACGGTGGGCATCGCGTTCCCGGGCCACGTGCGCGCCGGGGAGCTGATGGCGCGGCTGGAGGAGATGGAGGCCGGCGGTGGCGCGGCCCCTGAGGACGACGCTCCCTCCGAGCCCCTGCATGTGCCCTCCGTGCAGCCGGTGACGGAGGCGTCGCTCGACGACGGCGCCGGTGGCGGTGACGCGTTCGACCTGGCGGCGCAGCTGGCCGGCGAGCTGGACGACCTGGGCGGTGAGTCGCTGGCGGCGGTGCCTCCGGCGGACGAGGACTTCCAGTACTCGGTGGATGAGGTCTTCGCCGAGTTCAAGAAGGGCCTGGCCAAGGTGGTGAAGCCCGAGGACGTGGACACGCACTACGACCTGGGCATCGCCTACAAGGAAATGGGCCTGCTGGACGACGCCGTCCACGAGTTCGAAGTGGCCCGCCAGGGCTGCGTGGGCACCCCGCGCGAGCTGGACTGCCTGACGATGATTGGCATGCTCCACACGCTGCGCGGCCGTCCGGACGAGTCCGTGCAGGTGTTCAAGGAAGGCCTTTCCAACGTGCTCGCGACGGGCGAGGTGGCCAAGGCGCTGGGCTTCGAGCTGGCGAGCGCCTACGACGCGCTCAACGAGCCGGGCAAGGCGCTCTTCCACTTCCAGCGCGTGGCCGCGATGGACGCGAAGTACCGCGACGTGGGGTCGCAGGTGACGCGGCTGTCGGCGGTGACCGCGCCGGAGGAGGACCCGCTGCCTCGCGCCAGCAAGGGCCCCGCGACTCCGGCACCGGTTCCCGCCGCGGGCGCGCCGAAGGCTCGTAAAGTAGGGTACGTGTAGCGCGTCCCCACGAGGCCCGGCGAGCGATGACGACCTACCTCGATTTCTTCGAACTCACCCAGGAGCCGTTCTCCAACGCTCCGGTGAGCCGCTTCTATTACAACTCCGCGCAGCACTCGCAGGCCCTCACCCGGCTGATGCACGCCGTGGGCTACATGAAGGGCTTGTCCATCCTCGTGGGCGATATCGGCGCGGGCAAGACGACGCTCGCCCGGCGCATGCTCGACTCGCTTCCGGAGTCCGAGTACGAGGCCGCGCTGCTGGTCATCATCCACTCGGGCATCACCGCCCAGTGGCTGCTGCGCCGCATCGCGCTCCAGCTGGGCGTGGAGAACCCCGCGCAGGAGAAGCTGGCGCTCCTGTCGCAGCTCTACCAGCGCCTCCTGCAAATCTACGAGTCCGGCAAGAAGGCCGTCGTCCTCATCGACGAGGCGCAGATGCTGGAGACGCGGGAGATCATGGAGGAGTTCCGGGGGCTGCTGAACCTGGAAGTGCCGGAGCGCAAGCTCATCTCCTTCGTCTTCTTCGGCCTGCCGGAGATTGAGAAGAACCTGAAGCTGGACCCGCCGCTCGCCCAGCGCGTGGCGCTCCGCTACAAGCTGGAGCCCTTCACTGCGGAGTCCACCGAGGCGTACGTGAAGCACCGGCTGCGGCTCGCCGGCTGCCCGCGCATGCCCTTCACGCCGGAGGCGCTGCTCGCCGTGCACGAGCACTCCGGCGGCACCCCGCGCGTCATCAACACCTTGTGCGACAACGCGCTCTTCGAGGCGTTCCTCGTGCGCTCGGAGAGCATCAGCGCGGAGCTGGTGCACCGCATCGGGACGAACCTGGGACTCCAGGGCGGCTCGGCTGCTGCCCAGGCAGGCGAGCGAGCGAGCGCGCCCGCCTCGTCGCTGCCCCGGACGGCGAACACGAAGATCGACCTGGCGGAGATCGACCGCTACCTCGAGGGACTCGGTAAGCTCTAGCGGCTTGTCCCTCCCCAGCCGCAACAGTGCAGCGCGCAAGGCGCTCTTGTGGGTGCTCCTCCTGGTGTCGGGGAGCATCCTGCTGCTGCGTCAGCCGTTCACCTGGGACGCCGCCTGCACCGTGGCGCGCAGGCACCTGCCGGACCTGCTGGGCGTGGACGTGGGCATCGGCCGGTGCGAGCTGGATCCGCTGGGCTCGCGCGTGGTGCTGCATGGCGTGTCGGTGTTCGCGCCGGGCACGGACACGCCGTTGTTCGCCGCGGACGAGGCGGAGGTGACGCTGGGCTTCCTGTCGCCCCTGTCCCGCCGCCTCATGCTGGGCCACGTGCGCGTGCGCCATCCGCGCGTGGCGTTGGATTTGTCCCGGCCCTCCTCAGGTCCTCCTTCCTCCGACGGCACGTGTCCGCTCACGCCGCTGACGCGCGTGGGCGTGGGACGCCTGGACATCACCGGCGCGGAGGTGCGCCTCGCGCTGCCCGGCGGGCGGGGCGTGGAGGTGGAGAGCCTGGACGTGGGGTGGGTGGAGCACTGGGGCGTGATGGAGCTGGAGGTCGGCGCCCGGCGGGGCCTGGTGCGCCTGGGCCCGGGCGGCGGTGAGCTGACGCTGGGACAGTTGGGCTTCACCGGCGCGTTGGATCCGGACGAAGGCCTGCTGGACGTGGAGCGCGCGGAGGTGACGCTCGACGACATCACCGCCACGGTGTCCGGCCGCGTGGAGACGCTGTGTCATCCGGTGCTCGCGCTGGACGCGCAGGTGTTCCTGCCGCTGCGCACGCTGTCCCAGGCGAAGCTGCTGCCCCGTCCGGCCACCGGCCACCTGTGGACGCGCCTGTCCATCACCGGGAAGCCGTCCGCGCTCGTGGTGGGCGCGGACCTGTCCGCGAGCAACCTGGCCTATGAGCAGTACGGTCCGGTGAGCCTCAACGCGCGCCTGTCGTACTCGGGTGACCGCGTGCGCGTGGAGTCGCTGGAGGCCCCGCTGGGCTCCGGCAAGGTGAAGCTGTCCGGCGCCCTGCGGCTCACGCCGGAGCTGCCGGTGGACGTGACGCTCCAGACGGAGGACGCGTCGTTCGGGCGCATCCTGGAGCGCGCGGGCGTGGCGGGCTCGTGGGTGGACTTCCCCGCGACGGCGAACGCGCACCTCACCGGGACGCTCCTGCCCCGGCCGTCGCTGTCCGGGCCGTTGGATTTGCGCACCGGCCGCTTCGTGCTGGCCACGCGCGCGTTCGATGCCCCGGTCACCGCGGGCAAGACGCTGCTCACCTTCGAGCGGGGCCGCGCGCAGACGGCGGTGAAGCTTTCGGGCGACCGCGTGTCGTTCAGCCGCCTCACGGTGGAGTCCGGGCGCTCGCGCGTGCACGGCGACGTGACGCTCTACTTCGACACCGTGCGCGGCCTGGACATCCAGGGCAACGGCGAGCTGGAGCTGTCGGACTTCGGCCACATCGCGGAGCTGCCGTGGTCCGGGAAGGGCTCCGCGAACTACTCCATCGTGGGGCCGTACTCGGACGTGAAGGTGGACGCGAGCCTGTCCCTGCGCGACTTCACCTTCTGGGGCTTCGGCCTGGGCGTGACGCAGGCGAAGCTGTCGTACTCGAACGGGTTGCTGTCGTTCCCGTCGCTCACCGGCCAGAAGGGACGCACGCAGTACTTCGGCAAGGCGGCGCTCACCTTCGCGCGCCTCCTGCACCTGCGCCTGGACGTCACGGTGCCGCAGGGCCGCACCGAGGACCTGGTGGACCTGGTGGCGGGCCTGAGTCCGTCCATCGCCGTGATTCAAGGCCAGTTCGCGGGCGCGGCTTCCGGACGCGTCGAAATCGACAGCCCCCTGGAGAAGCTGGAGGGGCTGGTGGCCTTCGACTTGCGCGACACCACGTACCTGGGGCGCCGGCTGGGGGCGGGCTCCGCGCGGCTTCGCTTCGTGGACGGCAAGGAGATGGTGCTGGAGCGCACCGTGCTGGACGGCCGGCTGGGGCGCACCTGGGTGGAGGGCTCCTTCGGCTTCACGGCGGGCGCGCTGGACTACCGCTTCGGCGGTGAGAACCTGTCGCTGTCGGAGGCCGTGGGCCCGGAGACCGCGGAGGAGATGGGCATCCAGGGCACGCTCGCGCTCGCGGGCACCGTCGCGGGCACGGCGGACAAGCCGGACATCCAGGCCACGCTGAAGGGGCCGCGCATCACCTTCGCGTCGCGCGACCTGGGCGCCATGGACCTCGCGCTGCACCAGGAGGGCAAGCAGCTGCGCATCACCGGCCGCCCCTTCCGCGACGCGCAGGGCTCCCTGTCCATGACGGTGAAGGAGCCCTACCTCTTCGACTCCACGGTCGACCTGCTGCTGCCGGAAATCAAGCCGCTGTTGCCCCAGGTGCCCGCGCTGGCCGGCGTCACCGGCATGCTCGCGGGGCGGGTGACGCTGCAGGGCCCGCTGTTGCAGCCGGAGGGCTACCAGGTGGCGGCCACGGTGCGGGAGCTGTCGCTCGCGCGGGGCGACCTGCGCGGCCGCAACCAGGGGCCGCTGGTGCTGAGCTACGTCAACGGCCGGTTGGACGTGCAGCCCTTCCGCTTCAGCGGCGCGTCGGTGGACGTCACGCTGGGCGGCTGGATGAGCAAGCGCGCCATGAACATGAGCCTGCGCGAGGGGCGCATGGACGTGCGGCTCCTGGAGCCGCTCCTGCCCGGCATGGAGCGCGTGGGCGGCCAGCTGCGCGTGGACGCGGAGGCGACGGGTTCGCTGGACGCGCCGTCGGTGGTGGGCACCGCGGAGCTGTCCGACGTGCGGCTGTCCATGCGCGACCTGCCGCTCACCGTGCGCGGCATGTCCGGCCGCCTGGAGATGACCGGCCAGCGCGTGCTGCTGGAGCACCTGCAGGCCCAGGTGAACGAGGGCCAGGTGTCCGCTCGCGGTGACATCCGGCTGGAGCGCTTCGTGCCCAAGCGGCTGGCGCTGACGCTGCAACTGGATGCCGTCCCGTACCGGATGACGGAGGACCTGCCGCTCACCGTGTCCGGCCTGTTGCAGGTGGTGGGTCCTCCCACGGGGCCCACCGTCACGGGTGGGCTGGACATCATCAAGCTGCGCTACCAGAAGCCGCTCGACATCGAAGCGCTGCTCAAGACGATGCAGAAGAAGCCGCAGCTGGCCATGGGCGGCGGGGGCGAGCGCGCGCGGGATGCCTTCTTCACCTGGGACGTCAACGTGCACTTTGGCGACGTGCGCGTGGACAACAACCTGGCCAAGGCGCGGCTGCTGGGCGACGTGCGGCTCACCGGCACGGACGTGAAGCCGGGGCTCCTGGGCCGCGTGGAGGCGGCCGAGGGCAGCCAGGCGTTCTTCCGCAACAACCTCTTCACCATCGAGCAGGGGCAGCTGGAGTTCCGCGACGCGTCCGGCATCGACCCGGTGTTCGAGGTGCAGGCGCAGACGTCGGTGCGCGAGTTCGTGGTGAAGCTGCACGCGTTCGGGCGGCCGGCCAACCCTCTGGTCGTGCTCTCGTCGGAGCCGGTGCTCACGGAAGGGGACATCCTGTCGCTGCTGACACTGGGGGTGACGAGCGCGGACAAGGACACGGCGGCGTCGGCAAGCTACGGTCTGGCGGCGGAGGCCCTCTTCAACGTGTCAGGATTGGACCGGCAGGTGCGCCGGTTCCTTCCCAGCAACCCCGTCCTTCGGGACTTGTCCCTTCAAATCTCCACCACCTACAACGACGCCACCCGGCAGGCGGAGCCCACCGCACAACTGGAGTCGAAGTTCCTGTCCGAGCAGCTTAAAATCGGGATGACCCAGCCCGTGAGTGGGCGAGGTACCCGGGCACGCGCTGAGTACCGCTTCGACGACCGTCTTTCCGCACAGGCCCAGTGGGACAACGAGAACAGCCAGGCGTCGTTCGGAAACCTCGGGCTCGAGCTGAAGCTGGGCTGGGAGGTCGAGTAGCCGCGTTGACCGCGGTGCTCCTCCTCGTGTGCGCGCGGCCCGCCTTCGCCGCGCCCTCCCTCCACGACGACGAAGCCCCCGCGGTGGTGGCCGTGGAGCTGCACCTGCCGGAGGGCATGGCCGCGGACGGGCTGTCGGGGCTCGTCACGCTGCGCAAGGGCCAGGCGCTGACACCCGGCGCGGTGCGCAAGTCGGTGGAGCAGCTGTTCGCCACGGGGCGCTTCGCGGACGTGGTGGCGCTGACGCAGGACGTGCCGGGTGGGGTGCGGCTGGTGTTCCAGCTCACGCCGCTGCCCTTGCTGTCGCACGTGGCGGTGCGGGGCAACCACGTCCTCACGTCCGGGGAGCTGCTGGAGGCGAGCGGACTGCTCCAGGGCGGGCCGTTGGACCCGGAGGAGCTGGACACGGCGGCGGCCGCGGTGCGCGAGGCCTACCAGCGCAAGGGCTACGACGCCGTCGGCATCCAGGTGGAGGAGCGGCCGGTGCCCGCGGGCGGCGTGGCGGTGACGCTGGTGGTGGTGGAGGGCAAGCCCACCCGCGTGCGGCGGGTGACCTTCTCCGGCAGTCCCGCGCTGCCCCTGCCGCGCCTGGTGGAGGCGCTGGGGATGAAGCCGGGAGAGGTGTTCGACCGGGCGAAGCTGGACTTCGGCCTGGAGCGGCTGCGGGCGCTGCTGCGCGAGGGCCAGCACTGGCGGGCCTGGGTGGGCGCTCCCGTGGTCGTGGTGGAGGACAGCGAGGCGTCCGTGGCGGTGCCGGTGTCGGCGGGCCCCGCGTTCCACCTGCGCTTCATGGGCAACCGCCGCTTCCCCAGCACCCTGCTGGCGCGCGTGGTGGCCTACGACGGCGAGGAGGCCATGGACGAGTCCGTGGCGGCGCGGCTCGCCCGGCGGCTGGAGGCGTTCTACCGGCGGCGCGGCTTCCACGACGCGCGCGTGCGGGCGCTGGAGGTCATCCGGCCGGACGGGGACGCGGCGGTGCTGGGCTTCCAGGTGGAGGAGGGCGCCCCGCTGCGCGTGACGGACGTGCGCTTCCACGGCAACGCGGCGCTGTCGTCGTCCGTGCTGCGCTCCATGCTCACCAACCAGGTGGCGGCGCTGGAGACGTGGCCGGAGCTGGACCTGCCCATGCGCGAGGACCCGCTGGAGACGGAGGGACGCGAGCGGCGCTACGACACGAGCGTGATGTCCCCGCCGGACCCGTCCACGGTCTACGTGGAGACCGCGTGGCTGGAGGCCGCGGACGCGATGACGACGGCCTACCGCGAGCAGGGCTTCGCGTCCGCGCAGGTGACCTTCCGGGGCCTCACGATGGACGTGGCCCGCCACACGGCGGAGGCGGACTTCGACGTGGAGGAGGGGCCCCAGGCGCTGATCCGCGCGCCCATCTTCCTGGGCATGCCGCTGGAGGTGGACCCGGTCTGGGTGACGCTGCTGCTGCCCAATGGCACGCCGCTGAGCTTCGAGAAGGTGGAGCAGGCGCAGGCGGCGCTGGAGCGGGGACTGGGCCGCGAGGGCTACCTCTTCGCGCACGTGACCCACTCCGTGTCGGTGGAGGAGAACGGCACCTCCGCGCAGGTGACCTACCGCACGGACCCGGGGCCTCGCGTGCGGGTGGGGCAGGTGCTGCTCCAGGGACTGAGGCGCTCGGATCCGGACGTGGTGCTGGCGCAGCTGGACTTGAAGCCCGGACAGCCGCTGTCGGTGGAGGCGCTGGCGGAGGCGCAGCGCCGGCTGTCGCGGCTGGGGCTGTTCCGTCAGGCGGAGGTGTCGCTGGCGGACCCCAACCGCCGTGAGGCCTCCAAGGACGTGCTGGTGACGGTGCAGGAGCGCCCGCGCATCGACGGCGAGGTGTCCGGCGGCTACTTCCTGGTGGACGGTCCGCGCATCACGCTGGACACGGCGTGGCGCAACCTGGACGGCCGGGGGCTGAACCTGCTGGCGCGCGGCAAGGTGAACTACGCGGGCGCGAGCGCGGAGGCGCTGTCGTCGTCGCGGCGTCCGGCCGGGTGCTCCACGGGTGAGCTGTCCGGCGAGGCGTGCGACACCGACCTGGACGGCTTCAGCGGCCTGGGCGGACGCGGCAACCTGGCGCTGTCCCAGCCCCGGCTGTCCTTCCTGGCGCCGCAGGAGATTGGCGCGCGGTTGGACCTGATTGGCGAGCGCGTGCACCGGCCTTCGTACCTGTCCACGCGGTTCGCGGCGGTGCTGGGCGCGGACTGGGCGCTGGCGTCGTGGGTGAACGTGTCGCTCCAGTACGAACTGGAGAACAACCGGCTGCGCTCGCGCGCGGGAGTACTGGAGCTGGTCAACCGCGCGGACCAGGAGCGCCTGCGCTACCCGTACGGCGACTTCGCGCTGCACTCGCTGCGCCCGTCCGTGACGTTGGACTTCCGCGACGACCCGGCGAACCCCCGGCGGGGCATGGTGCTCAGCAGCAGCGTGGAGTTCATGCGCGGCATCAGCGTCCACCCCACGGACGTCGCGGGCAACCGCGTGCCGGAGTTCCCCATCGACGGCGTGAAGCTGTCCGGCAGCGTGAGCGCGTACGCGCCGCTGGGCCGCCGCGCGAGCGTGGCGGTGAGCGCACGCGCGGGCACCATCGTGCCGCTGACGCAGGGGTCGCAGAACATCGGGTCCAAGCTGTTCTACCTGGGCGGTTCCTCCAGCCTCCGGGGCTTCCGCGAGGACGGCGTGCTGCCGCAGGACGTGCGCGAGGGGCTGCACCAGCGGCTGGCCGCGTGCCGCGCGGTCATCTCGCCCGCGGGCTGCCCGGATGAATTGAAGGCGGTGCTCGCCGGACAGGTGCCCGCGAGCCAGGGCGGCGAGCTCTTCACGCTGGCCAAGGCGGAGCTGCGCGTGCCGGCCATCGCCGCGGTGGACCTGGGGCTGTTCTTCGAGGCGGGCAACCTGTGGCAGGACCGCACGCTGTTCGACCCGGGCGTGCTGCGCTACGCGGCGGGCGTGGGCCTGCGCTACGTGACGCCCGTGGGCCCGCTGGCCTTCGACGTGGGCTTCAACCTGGACCGCGACGAAGCGCTCAACGAGGCGCCCACGCAGTTCCACTTCAGCATCGGGACGTTCTGACCGGAGGCCTTCGCTTGCGACCCGACCGTGCGCGCCGTGGAGTGGTTGGGGGCCTGGCCCTGCTGGGATTGTTCGCGCTCGCGTGTCAGCACGGGCCGGACGCCGCCGCGAAGGTGCCGCGTCCCGCGTGGATGCCCCCGGAGGGCAGCTGTCCTCGCGGCGCGCAGCTCCAGATGGAGCGGCTGGGGCTGAAGGTGGGGGACCGCATCCCCGTCATCGTGGACAGCATCCAGGACCACCCGGGGCCGGCCCGCTACAACTACAGCTTCGTCATCGCGCTGCCGCAGGCGGAAGGGGAGGCGAGGCTGCCGGGGGCGCGCATCGGCGGGCGGCTCTACGTGACGAAGCACCGCGTGTTCGGCCGGTATGACCGCATCTTCACGCCGGAGAGCGGCGCCACGTCCGTGCCCTTCTGCGGCGTGCTGCTGGACACGCGCTGGGACCGGGACGGCGAGGGCCTCATCGCGTACCCCAGCCCGATGAAGGGCTTCTCCGTGGTGCAGGACAACACCGGCGTCATCCAGGTGGTGGACCGCTACCCGTGAGGCCCCGGCGTCAGTGGATGTGCAGGGAGTAGGACTGCTTGTCGTTGGCCAGCAGGTCCACGACGCTGATCTCGAAGGTGAAGTCCGTCCCGCTCGTGGGCTTGCCGTAGAGGATGCCTTCCTTCGTGTCCAGGAGGATGCCCGGCGGCAGCGCTCCGTCCTTCACGCTCCAGTTGAACAACGCCCCGGAGCCGCCGGTCGTCCGGAGGGTGTAGCTGTAGTCGGAGCCCACGCGTCCGGTGGGCACCGCGCGCGACAACAGCTTCACGTTGCCGGTGGAGTTGGTGAGGGTGATGGAGAGCGTGCCGGTGACGGACTGGGGCGGCGTGTCGCTGTCCGTCACGACCACGGTGAACGTCTTCGTCCCGGCCTGGGTCGTGTTGCCGGTGATGACGCCGTCCGCCGCGAGCGTCAGGCCCGAGGGCAGCGACTGCTCCGGCGCGAGGGCGAAGCTGTACGGCCCCTTGCCTCCGGTGGCGGAGATGCGCTCGGTATAGGCGCGGTTGCTGGGGGCGTCCGCGAGCGGCTCGGGCCCCGCGACCCGCAGCAGCGGACGGACGTACAGGGTCAGGTTTCCACTGGCGCTCTTCGTCGGGGTGCTCCGGTCGGTCACCTTCACCCGGATGTCCAGCTGCCCCGCGCGCGTGGGCTTGCCGGTGAGGAGGCCCTCGGTGCCGAGCGTGATGCCCGGGGGCAGCTGCCCGGTGGTGTCGAACGTGTACGGCGGCGTGCCGCCTCGGGCCTGGAGTTGGGCCGAGTAGGCGACGGTCTCGACGGCCTCCGGCAGGCTGGACTCCAGCGAGAGCGCGGAGGGGTCGGGGTCGTTGCTGCCCGCGTCCACTTCGCCCGCGTCCGTCACGCCGGCGTCCACGTCCGTGCCGGCGTCCACGTCCGTGCCCGCATCCACCTGCGTGCCCGCGTCCGGACCGTCCACGGGGCCAGGCCCGTCACAGGACCCGCCTTCGCCACAGTCCGGCAGACAGCGATTCTCCGGCGTGAGGCACCAGGTGCCGGAAGGGCAGCTCCCGGCCGCATCGCACGCGGCGAAGCGGGACAGGTCCGGCGCGAACGTGCACGCCCCCACCACCAGGACGACGGCGCCCGTCAGCGCGGCAAGCAGCTTCCTCATGGCAGCTCCCAGACGAATGACACCGCGCCCCCGAGGCCGAGCAGCGCGCCCACGCCCAGCAGCACGTTGGACGTCCTGGCCTGACGGCGGCCCGCATCCAGCCGCGATGCGAAGCAGTCCGCGAAGGCCTCACCGGCCGTGGCGCACTCACCACCGTTCTTCGACAGCTTCGACTCCGTGCTCCGCGCCGCCACCCCGAAGCCCACGCCCGCGAGGAGCGCCACGCCGCCCGCGCCCCACAACACCTTGGGCAGCACGCGCGAGCCCCGAGGCTCCCGGGACTCCCGCACCGCCTGCGTCGTCACCAGCGGCGACCACACCTGCTGGAGCGCCTGCCGTGCCCGCGCGTCCGCTTCGCCCGGCGTCGTGGCCGGCGCCTCGAACTGCGCTCGCGTCTCCGGGCCTCGCGCGTCCGTCACCGTGAGCGCCACGCTGCGCTTGCCTCCCACGCCCAGCGCCACGCCCCGCACCAGCCTGCGCACGCCCAGCGCCGAGGCCTGCGCGCTCCGGCACTCCGCGTCACCACACGCCGCCAGCGCCGCGCCCGAACCGCGCAGCCGCGCCACCGTGTCCTCACGCGACTCCAGACACGCATCCGGCAGCGCGGCCACCGCGCGCCGGGTGGCGTCCTCCAGCTCGCGCGCGTCCTCGGACGGCAGGGCCAGCCTTTCGAAGGGCAGGAGCGCCACGCGCGTCTGCGCATCGCAGGGGGCCGACACTCGCAGCAGCATGAGCAGCAGGGACGCGGAGGGGCTCATGGCACCAGGACCGCGTCGGCCTCGTCCGACGACGGCGTGATGCCGAGGCTCGCCATGTAGCCCCGGTAGAAGCGCGGCCCGAAGGGCACGGAGAAGAGCTTGTCGCGCATCGCGTCCTGCACCGCGCCCCGGGCCGCCACGGTGGCGTCGCTCCAGCGCAGGCCGCCCACGTCCACCACCTCCGACGCGCGCGTGATGGCGAACGACGCCTCCCGGCCGCTGGCCCGGAGGTAGTAGCCGCGGCCCACGGGCAGCGACACCACCAGCGGACGCTCGCGCTCCTTGTGCAGCTCCACCACGCGGATGCCTCGCGCGTCCTCCACCCACAGCCGGCCCGCCACGCCCGTGGGCACCAGCAGGTAGCCCAGCGACGCGGCGTCACCCAGGTTCGTCAGCGCGAACGCCCGGTCCAGCGCGGGCGGCTGGATGAACACGCGCGGCTGTCCCCGCACGTCGGCCATGCCCTGGCTGGCGGCGGCCACGAAGGCCCGCAGCTCCGCGTAGTCCACCCGGCCGTCCCCGTTCACGTCCCCCGCGCCCGACAGCGCCGAGCGCACCATGTGGCTGAAGACGCCGGAGCGGATGGCGCTCCACTCGTGGCTCTCCTGCTCGGACGACGTGGACAGCACCACGCCCACCTGCGGGAAGCGCTCCAGCTCGCGGTTG
Source organism: Corallococcus aberystwythensis (assembly GCF_003612165.1). GTDB lineage: Bacteria > Myxococcota > Myxococcia > Myxococcales > Myxococcaceae > Corallococcus > Corallococcus aberystwythensis. The sequence goes on from NZ_RAWK01000033.1 coordinate 42,635, forward strand.
CCCAAGAGCCCCTTCACCGCGTCCGCGTACGCCGGGCCCACCGGCAGCGCGCCGCGCGAGTGGACGAAGAAGTACGAATCACACGCGTCCACGATGAGCTGGAGGAAGGACGCCTTGTTGGGCGCGAGCACCTTCGCGTACAGCTCCGTGCGCGTCAGCGGCCCGTCCAGCAGGCTGACCGAACCCTCGCCAGCGGCGCCGCGCTTGCCGTGGCCCACGAAGACGAACGACAGCACCGGGACCGCGCCCTTCGCCCGGTCCTCCGCCATGCGGCCGTTCAGCCGGGCGAGCGCCTCCCACAGCGCGGCGTGGGTGGGGGCCCGCGTCTTCGCGGCGAGCCCCGGGTGCAGGGCCTGCGTCTCCGCGTCCAGCACGCTCAGCAGCACCACCTCGCGCGAGCGGGGGGCGAACAGCTCGTAGTACCGGGCGCCGTCGTCGTCCGCGTAGCGCAGGGGGGCCTGGGACGGCTCGGTGCCGGTGTTGCTGGCCACGATGAGGGCGTAGTGCACCTGCTCGGGCGCGGCGCTCGCGGCGGTCCCCGCCAGCAGGAGCGCGCTCAGGGCCAGGGTCCTGTGAGAGGGCATTCGCATCAGGGATTGCGCGGTGCGCTGTGCGAAAGAATGCCACGGGGCGCAACCGACAATCCACCGGAGGCCGCTCGCGACAACATGCGGATGACGGGACCGCGACGGTCGCGGTAAGCCCTTGAGGGATGGAGTGGGATGACGACACGCTGCGCCGTTTTCGCGAAGGCACCCCGGAGGTGCTGGCGGAGGTGTATCGCGCGCACGCGGAGCCGTTCGCTCGCCTGCTCAAGTCGGCCGCATGGCGGGGAGCCTTCACCCGCCTGAGGAACGCGATGGAGTTGGAGAACACGCTGCTGGAGACCTTCGCCCGCGCCTTCGAGCCGCGCACGCGCGCTGCCTACAACGGCACGCGCCCGTATGCCCACTTCCTGATGGGCATCGCGCGCAACGTGCTGCTGGAGCAGTCGCGCGAGCGCGAGCTGGTGGGCCGGGACGAGCCCTTCGAGGGGCTCACCGAGTCCTCTCCCGAGGACGGTGGGCTGGCGGAGCTGTTGGAGGACCGCGAGGTGGAGGCGCTGCTCGCGGCGTTCAAGGACGGGCTGTCGCGTCAGGAACAGCGGCTGTTCGAGCTGCGCTTCAGCGAGGGCGTGGCCCAGGAAGAGGCGGCCACGGCGCTGGGCCTCACGCGCATCCAGGTGCGGCGGCGCGAGTTCGGGTTGAAGTCCAGGCTCTTGGGGTTCCTCCAGTCGAAGGGATACCTCGAGGACCTGGAGACGCAGGGCTGGAGCTTCTTCAAGCGGCGGAGTGCGCGATGAGTGGATGTGACGACCGCCGGGCGAAGCAGACGATGGCCGCCCTCTTCGAGAAGGGCCGCGACGGGCTGGACGCGGAAGGCTTCGCGCTCCTGCGCACGCACCTGGCCACGTGCTCCGGCTGTCAGGAGACGTACACGCGGCTGTCTCGCGTGGAGTCGGTGCTGGAGCAGCGGGCGCTGCCCCAGGCCCGGAGCGCGCTCCTGGAGCAGGCCCTGTTCGCCAGGCTCCAGCCCGCCCCCGCGCGGCCGGTGGTGGCGCCCGAGCGCAAGAAGTGGTTCGCGTCCCCGCTCTTCATGCCCCTGGCACTGAGTGCCGCCGCGGCGTCCGTGGCGCTGCTCGCCGTGGCGCCCACACTGGAGCGCCAGGAACAGGGCGCGCCGGAGTGGCAGGCGCGTGCGTCGGCTCCGGGCGAAGGGGCCTGGGGCGTGCGCGCCTTCTGCATCGCGCCCACGGGCTCGGTGCTGGCGGAGGCCCGGCCCGGTGGGACGCTGACGTGCGCGGAGGGCAACGCGGTGCAGTTCAGCTACACCGCGCCGGAGCGCGTGCACCTGTCGCTGGAGGGGTTGCCCCAGGCCGGCGGTGAAGCGCTGCGCTTCTTCCCGAGCGAGGGCGCGGCCCCGGAGGTCGCCGCGGGCGTGGACGTCCCGCTTCCCTTCAGCACGCCCGTGCAGGGCGGATGGCTGACGGGCCCCGTGCCGGTGCGCGCGCGCTTCACGGACGCGCAGGGCCGCACCTTCGCGGACACGCAGGTGACGCTAAAGCCGCGCTGAGCGGTTTCGCATCGCTTCGCTCCACAACGAACAACCCCCCTCCCGTGCGAACACTGGAGGGGGGCGGGGACTGCCGTGCCTTGTGGGGTCCGTGAGTGACTACGGACGCGGGACGCGGCGGTCCACTTCCGCGGTGCCGGTGTACTGCGTGGCCACGTTCAGGAAGCCCTTGAGCTGAACGCGCCACGTCCCGGCGGGAGGGTTCGTGAGGGTGACGGCCTCACCGGTGGAGGTGCCCTCGGCGCTGGTGGCGACGAGCTCCCCGTTGGGGCCATAGACATACAAATCCAGGTCGTAGGCCGGGTTGCCCCAGTCCGTCTTGATGCGCAGGGCGTTGGCGCCCGCGGGCACGGTGAGCGTGTGCTCGTGCTGCGCGGCCCGCAGGGACAGGTCCAGCACGGGGAGGTTGATGGCGGTCTTCACCGTGCCCGTCCAGCCGGGCAAGGCGGTGGTCTGCGTGGTGTAGCGGGTGCCCACGGCGTCATTCACCAGCTTCGTCGCCGCGTAGACGTCCGCGTAGCCCGCGCCCACCTCCCACGTCTCCAGCTGGCGCGTGTTGCCCGCCGCGTCCGTCGTGAACATGGGCCGCGCCGTGGCCTGCACCGCCGCGAGCACGCCGTCCATGTTGAGGGCGGGGTTCACCTCCAGCAGCAGCGCGGCGACACCGGACATGTGCGGCGCGGCCATGGAGGTGCCGGAGTTGGCCGCGTAGAAGGGCTCCGGGTGCAGCAGGTCCAGGCCCAGGTACGGCTGCATGATGGCGCCGGTGATGGCGCGCGCCGCCACGATGTTCACGCCCGGCAGCGTGATGTCCGGGTGGTGGAACGCGTCGCCCGGGATGCCCCGGCTGGAGAAGGACGCCAGCTCACCGGCCTTGTCCTGGCTGAGCAGCGGGTTGGTGGCCGCGGTGGTGTCGCGCGACGTGCCGGCCGCGACGGAGATGGCGCACGGCGAGGCGCTGTAGGGGTTGAGCGTGTCCGGGTCGGAGCCCTCGTTGCCCGCCGCGAACACCACCACCATGCCCAGGTCGTACGCGCGCTTCGTCGCGATGGAGATGGGATCCAACGGCGCGAAGTGGCTGCCGCTGGTGCCCCACGAGTTGGAGATGACGCGCACGTTGTGCGTCTCGCGGACATCGGGGTCCAGCAGGAAGTCGAAGCCCTCCAGCGCGAACAGGATGCTCAGCGCGTCGCCGGTGCCCACGCCCACGAGCTTCGCGCCGGGGGCCACGCCCTGGTGCCGCCCGCCCGAGCGCGCGCCCGAGCCGCCGATGATGCTGGCGCAGTGCGTGCCGTGGCCGCTGGTCAGGTCGCTGTTCGGCGTGTCGATGTACAGCGCGCCGCCCACGCCCAGGTCCAGCGGGGACGCCACGACCTTCACGTTGCGCGCCACGTTGGGGAAGTCGCCGTGCGTGCCGTCCAGGCCGGAGTCGATGACGCCCACGCCGATGCCCGCGCCCGTCGTCTCATACGCGGTGCGCGCCGTGTCCGCGTGGATGTACGGCACGCTGGTGTCCAGGAAGTACTGGAGCGGCTTGTCCTCGTAGATGGAGAGCAGGCCCAGCGGCTGGAGCTCCTGGCGCAGGGAGGCGATGAGCTTCGGCGTCACCGGGACCTTCAGCGCCACCATGGGCAGCGACTTGAGCGCCAGGACGTTGCCCAGGCCCAGGCCCTGCGTCAGCCCGCCCAGCGTGCGCGTCAGCCCGCCGAGCACGGCGTCCAGGTTCAGCACTCCGCCCGTCGCGTTGGCGGTGTTGAAGGAGAGGATGAGCGTGCGGACCGAGCCGTCCATGTGCAGCGCCGGATCCACCACCGCCTGGCTGAGCGCCGCCTGCGTCGCGCTGGACGCATAGAGCGCGTTGCAGGCACTGGGAGTCGCTGCCGTGGCCGTGACGATGGACCGCGAGGCCGACGTGATGGCGGGCTGTGTCTCCGCCTTCGAGCCCTCGTCCTGCGAGGGACTTCCCCCACAGCCCAGGACGGCGGCGGTGGCCGCGGCCCAGCCCAGCGACATCAAACGCTTCATGAAGTGCTCCCCCAGGTGTGCGGCGGCCTTCCAGGGGCCGCGCGCAAAAAAGGTGTGACCCGGGAGTCCGCGCGTGGATCGCCGCCTCATCGGACTGTTCTGTAGTGACTGAACCCGGAGGGCTGTCGGGGAAGAGGGTCTTTCCGGCCCCTGCGGTGACAGTGTCTGGAGCGGGGGCAGGCCCGGGGTGGGGCGCCGGTATACAGTCCGTCGCGTGTTCTACGCATGTGTGCGGGCGGTGGTGGCGCTGGCGCTGCGGCTCTTCTACCGGGTGAAGGTGAATGCCCCGGGCGAGGCGCCCTCCGGGCCGGTGCTCTTCGTGGGCAACCATCCGAACGGGCTCATCGACCCGGCGCTGGTGTTCATCCTCACGCGGCGCCAGGTGACGTTCATGGCCAAGGCGCCGCTGTTCAAGCTGCCCGTCATCGGCTGGCTGCTCAAGGGGCTGAACGCGCTGCCGGTGTACCGCAAGCAGGATGATCCGGCGCAGATGGGGCGCAACGAGGGCACCCTGGACGCGGCGAAGGGCGCGCTCGTGCAGGGGCGGGCCATCACCATCTTCCCGGAGGGCAAGAGCCACTCGGAGCCGGAGCTCGCGGAGCTGAAGACGGGCGCGGCGCGCATCGCGCTCAACGCCGCGCGCGAGGGCGCTCCGGTGCGCATCGTCCCGGTGGGGCTCACCTACGCGGCGAAGAACCTCTTCCGCAGCGAGGTGCTCATCGAGCAGGGGGCGCCCATCGACGTGCAGGCCTTCCTGCCGAAGGACACGGCGACCTCGGAGCAGGACGCGGTGCGCGCGCTGACGGAGCGGGTGGCGGAGGGCCTGCGCGCGGTGACGCTCAACCTGGAGCAGTGGGCGGACCTTCCAGTGGTGCAGGTGGCGGAGCAGCTCTACGCCTTCCGCCAGAAGGGCGCGCTGGACGCGGAGCGGCTGCGGCTGTGGGCGCGCGGGGTGCGGCTGTTCCGGACGCAGGAGCCGGAGCGCTATGAGCGCCTGCGCCAGCACCTGTCCTCGTTCGGCCACCGGATGTCGCTGGTGCAGGCCACGCGTCCGGAGGAGCTGTCCGTGGAGTACCGCCCGGGCAACGTGGTGCCGTTCGCGGTGAAGACGCTCTTGCGGCTGGTGTTCGGGCTGCCGCTGTTCGCGCTGGGGCTGGCGATGTTCGGCCTTCCGTATCCGCTGCCCCGGATGGCGGCGAAGCGCGCGGAGCTGGACATCCAGGCCACGGTGAAGTTCCTCACCGCGGTGGTGGTGTCCGTCGTGTGGTGGTGGGGCCTGACGGCGGTCGCGGCGGTGTGGGGCG
>NZ_RAWK01000340.1 GCF_003612165.1 Corallococcus aberystwythensis
GGTGGGTCAGGGACCCGTCCTTCCTCCTCCCGTCGTCACCCGTTGTCGTTGCGGGGGGGCGCGGCGGGCTCGGTGCCCAAGAGCTGGCACAGCCCCGTCTGGAGCTTGTCCAGCAGGCGCGACAGCTCCTCGACCTCCGGCGGCGTGAGGTACGTGCGCGCCTGGACGTCCACCCACTCCGCGGCGCGCTCCAGGGCGTGGATCTCCTGGCGCCCCGCGTCGGTGATCTCCAGGCGCACGCAGCGGCGGTTCTCCCCCGCGCGGCGCGCCACCAGCCCGTCCTCTTCCAGGCGGTCCACCAGCCGGCTCACGGCGGGCGCGTCGATGAGCAGCCGCTCCGCGATGACGGCCTGACTGTGAATGCCGTGGGTGCCGATGTTCTTCAGAACGAGCAGTTGCATCATCGGCCGATCCGTTTGCTCCCCCACTTTCAGGGTGAGCAGCCGGACCACTGCGCGTCGCGTCGATGCCACTTGCTCAGCGAGGGTCATGGGCGTAAGAGATGATTGCATTCAACAACGGTTGTCAATTACATCTTGACCGCGCGCAGGGATCCCGGGGTGGGTACCACCACCCGCTCCTGCCGGAAAGACCTGCCGCTCCAGAGTATGGCCACCCCCAGCGCCCTCCTCGTCCTCCTCCTCGCCGCCGCGCCGCAGACTCCGGCCTCCTCGACTCCCACGCAGCAGCAGCAGCCCGCCACGCCGGATGCCAGCGCCGCGGCCTCCGCGCCGGCCGCCGTCCCCTTCCAGCCGAAGGTGGACGACCCGATGCTCACGCCCGTCCCGTCCGCGCCGGAGCAGGTGAAGACGTGGGACGAAGCCCTCACCCGCGTGCGCCAGCGGTCCACGGACCTGCGCAGCGCGGAGGCCGGCGTGACGCGGGCGCAGGGCCGGTGGCGCCAGTCGCTGGGCCTGCTCCTGCCCAACGCGCGGGCCAACGCGGGCGCGGGCGTGGACGTGCTCCACCCGGACGTCCCCTCCACCGCGGGCGGTGGCGTGGTGGGCGGCATCAACACCGGCACCGGGGCCAAGGTCCCCAGCGCGCCCCTGGGCACGCTGTCCGCGACCCTCACCCAGTCCATCATCGATGTGGGCGCGTGGCGGGGCCTGTCGTCCGCGAAGGCGACCGAGTCCGCGTCGGTGGCCAACCTCCAGGACGTGCAGCGCCGCCTCACCCAGGGGCTGGCGCAGGTGCTGGTGGCCACGGTGGCCGCCGAGCGCGCCGCGGAGATCAACCGCGTGGGCCTGCGTCAGGCCCTGGAGCGCCAGGCCATCACCCAGCGCTCGTTCGAGCTGGGCGCCGGCACGCAGCTGGACGTGGTCCGGGTGAGCCAGGACGTGGCGGTGGCCCGCCAGTCGCTGGTGGCCGGGGACGAGCAGCTGCGCCGCACGCGTGAGTCGCTGGGCCTGTCCCTGGGCGAGGACCACGGCGTGGGCGTCAACGCGGGCTTCAACCTCGCGGGGCTGGTGGACCAGACGCACCAGGAATGCGCGCCCCTGCAGGACCTGAGCGCGCGCCCGGACCTGGTGGCCCAGCGGGCCAACGTGGACGCGGCCCGGGAGAGCCGGCGCCAGGCGTCCGCCGGTTACCTGCCCACCCTGGGACTGAGCACCACCCTCCTGGGCTTCACCACCGACCCCGGCTTTGGCCGCTTCGCCACCTGGAACGTGTCCGCGGTCCTGTCCGTCCCCCTGTGGGAGGGCGGTCAGCGCGGTGGGCTCGTGCGTGAGCGCGAAGGCATTGAACAGCAGGCGGCCCAGACGCTGGAGGCCAACCGCCGCGACGTGAGTGTGGAAATTTCCCGCGCGCGCCGTGGAGTGGAAGTGGCCGAAGCATTGTTGAAGACCGCCGCTGAGTCCCTCGAGCTGGCGGACCGGACGGACCGGCTCACGCGCCGGGCCTTCGAGGTAGGGCGAGGTAGCAGCTTGGAGCTGGTCCAGAGTGGAGCCGCCCTCCGCCAGGCCCAGCTCGCTTTGGTTTTGAGGGAATTCGAGCTCGTCCAGGCCCGCCTGGACGCGTTCCTGACGGAGGCCCGGTGCGACTGGTGACGAGGGTACGCCCCCTGAAGGCGCTGATGACGAGGACGGTGTTGGGCGCGGCGCTGGTGGCAGGCGTGGCCGGGTGTTCGAGCAAGCCGGAGGCGAAGGCCGCCCCGCCGCCGCGCGAGGTGCAGGTGGTGGCGCTGGCGCCGCACGAAGTGCGGGACACCGGGGAGTACCTGGGTTCGCTGCTGTCGCGGCAGAGCGTGACGGTGCTGCCGCAGGTGAACGGCTACGTGCGCAAGATCCTGGTGAAGCCCGGCCAGAAGGTGGAGGCCGGCACGCCGCTGATTGAAGTGGACGCGCGTCAGGAGACCGCGGCGCTGGACAGCGCCCAGGCCCAGCAGAGCTCCTCCACGGTGGAGCTGGAGCTGGCGCGGCGCACCCTGGCGCGCACGGAGTCCCTCAACCGCGAGGGCCTGGCCAGCGTGCAGGAGCTGGAGCGCGCCCAGGCGGCGGTGAAGGCGGCGGAGGCCGCGTCGCGCGCGGCCGGTGCGACGGTGGCGCAGCGCCAGGTGCAGCTGCAGTTCCACGTGGTGCGCGCGCCGTTCGCGGGCACCATGGGCGACGTGCTGGTGCGCGTGGGTGACTTCGTGGGCGCCACCACGACGCTCACGACGGTGGCCCAGGCGGACGCGCTGGAGGTCAGCGTGTCGGTGCCGGCGTTCCGCGCGCGGTCGCTCAAGCCGGACACCCAGCTGGAGCTGTTGGATCAGCAGGGCAAGGTCATCCTCTCCAGCACCGTCTTCTACGTGGCGCCGCAGACGGACCCTCGCACGCAGCTGGTGGAGGTGAAGGCCGCCTTCCGCAACACGGTGGGCCTGCGCCCCAGTGAGCTTTTGCGGGCGCGGCTGGTGTACTCCACGCGGGACGCGCTCCAGATTCCGGCGCTCGCGGTGGTGCGCCAGAGCGGCCAGCCCTTCGCCATGGTGGTGGAGAAGAAGGACGGCAAGACGCTGGTGGAGCGCCGCCCGGTGGCCCTGGGCACGCTGGGTGACATGTCCTACGTGGTGGAGGGCGGCCTGAAGCAGGGCGACCTCGTCGCGGTGTCGTCGCTGCACATGCTCCGCGACGGCATGCCCGTCATCCCCAAGCAGGTCACCCTGAACAACGACGAATCCCCCCAGCCGCCCCGCACCGCGTCCGGTGGCGGCGGCACCACCGGCGGCAGCCGCTAGCAGGCGATTCCAGAGAGGCGCCACACCGTGTTCGTCGACTTCTTCATCCGCAGGCCTGTCTTCGCCATCGTCTGCTCCATCATCCTGACGCTGGTGGGCGTCATCGCCATCCCGACGCTGCCCATCGCGCAGTACCCGGACCTGGCGCCGCCGCAGGTCACCGTCACCAGCACCTACGTCGGCGCGAGCGCCGAGGTGGTGGAGTCCGCCGTCACCATCCCGTTGGAGCAGGAGCTCAACGGCGTGGAGGACATGCGCTACATCACCTCCACCAGCAGCAACGACGGCACCAGCACCATCACCGTCACCTTCGCCCCCACGCGCAACATCGAGGTGGCGGCGGTGGACGTGCAGAACCGCGTGAGCCGCGCCGCGGCCCGCCTGCCCGCGCAGGTGAACCAGACGGGCATCGTGGTGAACAAGGCCTCCAGCCAGATGCTGCTGACGGTGGGCCTGTCCTCCCCGGACAACCGCTACGACGCGAAGTTCCTCTCCAACTACGCGGACGTGAACCTCAAGGACGCCATCAAGCGCGTGCGCGGCGTGGGCGAGGTGCGCATCTTCGGTGAGCGCAAGTTCTCCATGCGCCTGTGGTTGGATCCGTCAGAGCTGGCGCGGCGCAACATGACGCCGCAGGACGTGGTGCGCGCGCTCCAGGAGCAGAACCTCCAGGTGGCCGCGGGCCAGGTGGGCCAGCCGCCGTCCAGCGACGCGCAGCCGTATCAGATCGCCGTGCGCGCCCGGGGCCGCCTGGTGGAGCCGGAGGAGTTCGGCGACATCGTCCTCATGCGCAACAACGACGGCCGCGCCGTCACGGTGAAGGACGTGGGCCGCGTGGAGCTGGGCGCGGAGAACTACAGCACCCTGCTGCGCTTCAACGGCCGCACCGGCGTGGGCCTGGCCATCTTCCAGCTGCCCACCGCCAACGCGCTGGACGTGCGCGACGGCGTCATCAAGGAACTGGACCGCCTGTCCGGGGCCTTCCCGCCGGGCCTGGAGTACCGCGTCGGCACGGACACCACGCTCGCAGTGCGCGCCTCCGTCAACGAGGTGGTCCACACGCTGATTGAAGCCATCGCGCTCGTCATCCTGGTCATCTTCCTGTTCCTGCACGGGTGGCGCAGCGTGCTGATCACCGCGCTCACCCTGCCGGTGTCGCTCGTCGGCACGTTCGCGTTCGTCTACCTGATGGGCTTCTCCATCAACACGCTCACCCTCTTCGGCCTCACCCTGGCCACGGGCCTCGTCGTGGACGACGCCATCGTGGTCATCGAGAACATCGAGCGCCTGATGGCGGAGCGCGGGCTCAAGCCGTTCCAGGCGGCGCGTGAAGGCATGAAGGAGGTGGCCGGCGCGGTGGTGGCCATCTCCGTGGTGCTGGTGGCGGTGTTCATTCCGGTGGCCCTCTTCCCGGGCACCACGGGCTCCATCTACCGTCAGTTCGCGCTCACCATCGCCGCGTCGGTGGCCCTGTCCACCTTCTGCGCGCTGACGCTCACGCCCGCGCTGTCCGCGCGGCTGCTCAAGCACCACCACGGCCCCAAGTGGGTGTTCTTCCGCAAGGTGGACCAGGTGCTGGACTGGACGCGTGACACGTACGGAAAGGGCCTGCGCAAGCTCTTGGCGTACCCCCTGCTGGTGCTGGTGGCGTTCCTCGCCTGCATCGGCGCCACGGTGATGCTCTTCCGGTCGGCGCCCACGGGCTTCATCCCGGACGAGGACCAGGGCTACGTCATCATCTCCGTGCAGGGGCCGGAGGGCATGTCCCTCACCCAGACGGAGAAGGTGCTCCAGGAGGTGGAGGCGGTGCTCAACGCCCAGCCGGAGGTGGCGGTGATGTTCGCCATCGGCGGCTTCTCCCCCAGCGGCAACGGCTCCAACTACGCCACCGTCTTCACGGCCCTCAAGCCGTGGGAGGAGCGCATGGGCAAGGACCAGTCCGTGGCCGCGATGGTGGAGCGGCTGCGCGGGCCGCTGGGCAAGATTGGCAGCGCGCGCGTCATCCCCTTCCAGCCCCCGGCCATCCGAGGCGTGGGCAGCGTGGGTGGCTTCCAGTTCATCGTGGAGGACGTCGCCGGCAACCACTCGCTGGAGGACCTGGCCAACGCCACGCAGGAGATGGTGCAGAAGGGCAACGAGGAGGGACGGCTGCGCGGCGTCTACACCCCGTTCAACGCCAACACCCCCATCCTCGACGTGGAGGTGGACCGCCAGAAGGCCAAGGCGCTGGGCGTGCCGATTGAGCAGATCTTCGGCGTGATGCAGCTCTACATGGGCAGCCAGTACGTCAACGACTTCAACTACGCCAGCCGCACCTACCGCGTGTACGTCCAGGCCGAGCAGCAGTTCCGCGACAGCCCCCAGGACATCGGCTCGTTCTACGCGCGCACGGAAGCCGGGGACATGATTCCGCTGGAGTCGCTGGTGAAGGTGACGCCCATCGTCTCCGCGCAGGTCATCAAGCACTACAACCTGTTCCGCTCCGTGGAGATCAACGGCCAGGGCGCGCCCGGCGTGTCGTCCGGTCAGGCGCTGGAGGCCATGGAGAGCGTGGCCAACCAGGTGCTGCCGCAGGGCATGGCGGCGGAATGGACGGGCATCAGCCTGGAGCAGAAGGAGTCCGGCGGGCAGACGATGATCATCTTCGCCCTGGGCATCCTCTTCGTGTTCCTGGTGCTGGCGGCGCAGTACGAGTCCTTCAGCCTCCCGTTCGTCATCATCCTGTCGGTGCCGCTGGCCATCATGGGCGCCCTGGGGTTGCAGGTGGCGCGAGGCTTCGCCAACGACGTGTTCTGCCAGGTGGGCCTGGTGATGCTGGTGGGCCTGTCCTCCAAGAACGCCATCCTCATCGTGGAGTTCGCGGAGCAGCTGCGCGAACAGGGCAAGAGCGCGCTGGAGGCGGTGGTGACGGCCGCGGAGGTGCGCCTGCGCCCCATCCTGATGACGTCCATCGCGTTCCTCCTGGGCGTGGTGCCGCTGATGACGGCGTCCGGCGCGGGCGCGGCGGCGCGCAACTCGCTGGGCACCGCGGTGTTCGGCGGCATGCTGGTGTCCACCATCGTCAACCTCATCTTCATCCCGGGCCTCTACGTCCTCATGCAGAAGGTGCGTGGGAACGCGACGCGGTCCAGCGGTGAGGAGGAGACGCCCACGCCGCACGAGCCGGCCCCGGCCCACGCGCCGTGAGCTGACGTTTCGAAGCGCAGCGCTTCAAAAACAGACCGCCCTCCCCTTCCGGTACGCGAAGAGGAGGGCGGTGGTGTTTTCGGGGACTGCTCGCGAGTGCGTCAGATTTCGTGGGCGGTCTGCTCGTACACGAGGACGTGGCGGGACACGGGCAGCAGGATGATGTTGAGCGTGCGCCAGTTGTCGCCGTTGGGGCCGGTGCTGAACTCGCGGAAGTAGCTCTTCACCTGCGCGTTCGCGGCGTCCTCGCCGTAGGTGTCGAGGATGGCCTGGTGCAGCGGCTGGAACTGGCTGTACATCTGCGACTGGAATGCCGCGTAGGTGTACGTGTCCGGGGACGGATCGTTGCGGTAGCCCCGGTACTCGCTGCGCGCGAGCACCGCCGCCACGGCGGCGTCCAGCGTCGCGGGCGTCGAGTACGGCCACGCGAAGTCATACCGGTCCAGGAAGGAGTACATGTCCTCGCGGTACGCGTTGGCTCCGTTCAGCAGGGCCTGGAGGTTCCCGTTGAGGGGGAACGCCGCCAGCGTCACCGGGGTGTTGGCCGGCGCCGGGGTGGGGTTCGCCACGCACGCGCCGCCCACGCAGGAGGCCTGGAGGCGGTACTGCTTGGCCAGGCCGTTGCTCCAGCCCACCACCACCAGGTACTCGCCCGCCTGGTCGAAGGTCGCGAGCGGGATCTTGCTCAGCTCGCCGTAGCCGGAGTCGTCGTCCCCGTAGAGCGGCCAGTAGCCGTAGCTGCCGTTCTGCGACTTCGGACCGTACACGTACAGGCCGGTGTCCACGCCCACGCCGGTGCCCAGGTGCGTCACCTCCAGCGCCACCTGCGTATGCGCCGCGACGGTGAGCTTGAAGCCCTCGTAGTTCGCCGACGTGCCGGTGTTCGACGACACCGCGCCGCCCACGGGGAGGTTGCCCGCGATGTACAGGTAGCTGTCGAACGGCGCGGGCGGAGCCGGCACCAGCGACTGCGTCGCCGTCGTCACCGGCTCATCGCCCGCGGGGGCCTGCTCCGGCTGCCCACCGCAGGCGCCCAGGAGGCCCACCGCGGACATCCACACCACCGCGCTTCGCACTGCCGTTCCGCGCTTCATCGCTTCCGCCTTCGTTCAAGGAGGGCGGGAGGGACCCGCCCCAGGAGTGAGGCGGCCCCTGTGACAGCTTGAAGAGGGGAACTCAAGCAACAGCTGAAACACAAGCGCCCCTGGAGAGACATGCAACAGGGGCGCCTGTCTCGGCGTCTTAGAAGCTGGCGGTGGCGGTGATGCTGCCGCCTGCCGCGGGGGTGGTGACGGTGTTGTTGCTACCGCCCTGCCACACGACGTTGCCGCTGCCGTCGCGCTTGAGGCACTTCCACTGCACGGTGGTGTTCGCGGGCAGCGCGTAGGTGCCGCGCCAGGTGGGGTACGCGGTGGGGCTGAGAATCTTGGTGGTGGTGGGGCTCCAGTTGTCGAGCGCCGCGACGCTGCCCGCGACGTAGACGTTCTGGCCCATCACGGTCGTGCCGTTGTTGCACACGAACTCCACGTTGGCCGTGGTGGGAGGCGGCGTGGTGCCGTTGGACGTCCACACGGTGTAGTCGGTGCCGGAGGCGGCCTGCGTCCAGCCGGTGCCGGGGCTCCAGGAGCCGCTGCCGATCTTCATGGCCACCTTGCCGCCGATGATGGCCGCGTACAGGCCGCTCTCCGCGCGCTGGATGCTGACGGTGGACTCCGAGGTGAGGCCCGCGTTCTTGCGGATGTCCATCAGCGTCTTGATGGAGCTGCCCAGGCCCCAGTTGAAGTAGTGCGCCCAGTAGACGGTGGGGATGCCCGGGTGGGTGAGCACGTAGGCGTAGCCCTGCATCACCTTGGTGCACGGCACCGGCCAGTGGTTCTGCCCGTTGCCGCACGTCTCGCTGGGGCCGGTGTCGTGGTTGTCCACGAAGGTGACGTGGCGGCTGGCCCACCAGCCGATGCCGCCCGCGGGCTTGCCGTCGCTGGCCTTCAGGCGCGCGTAGTTGTTGTTGGTGAGCGCGTCGTTGAGCAGGCCCTTGGTGGCGAAGTCGAACGCGGCGCAGGTGCCCGTGGTCGTGTCCACCCAGTTGGTGATCTGCTGCTTCCAGTTGTTGGGGTTGTTCGCGTCGAAGTAGTTCGTCGGCCAGAACTCACCGACGCAGAACCACGGGTCCGTCGCCGTCACGTACTCCTTCACGTAGCTGCCCGCGAAGCCCTTCACGAAGTCGAAGCGCCAGCCCGCGAAGCCCACGCCCTTCAGGCGGCTGTTCATCCACGTCTTCAGATCCGCGCGCACGTTCGCCTGCGAGTGGTCCAGGTCGCGCGCCGCGGCGTAGCCTTCACCGCTGTCGGCGTTGCCACAGGCGCTCGTCCACTCGTCACCCGCGGCCACCGCGCTGCAGCCGCTCCAGGTGGGGTTGGTGAAGTCCGCCCAGTTGGCGGTGCCCACGCGGTGGTTCACCACGATGTCCGCGATGGGCTTCACGCCCTGCGCGTTGAGCGCCGCCAGCGCCTGGGTGAGCTCCGCCTCCGTGCCGTAGCTGGAGTTGAGCACGTTGAGCTGCCGGGGCAGGTAGCCCTGCGTGGACGCCGCGTCGGAGGGCGGCGGCAGCCAGATCATCGTGAAGCCCGCGGACTTCAGCGTGGCCGCGTTGTTCTTCACCGTGTTCCACCACCCGCCCGCGCTGGCGGAGTTCCAGTGGAAGCCCTGGATCATCACGTCGGTGCTGGCGCCATCCAGCGGCTTGGCCATGGCGGGCGCGGCGGCGAACAGGCCTGCCGTGGAGACGACCAGCAGTCGGGTCTTCAACGTCATCGGGGGACCTCGGGGTTGGGGAGGAAGCGGGCGGCAAGCTAGTCCTGCCCTCCCCCACGGACCAGGAC
>NZ_RAWK01000341.1 GCF_003612165.1 Corallococcus aberystwythensis
GAGAGCATGCCCACCGCGCGGCCCGCGAAGCCCGCGGGCGGGGCGGATTCCTCCGGACGGTCGAAGGCGGCCTCGCCCCGCTCAAGCTCTTCCTCGAGGGGCCTCTCTCCTGCGTCGCCCACGAGCGCCAGGAGCAGGGCGTCCGTGCGCCCGTCGAGCGGATCCGTGTGTGTGGCGAGGAACGTCTCACAGACCTCACAGGGCGAGGCCAGGTGCTCACGGAACCAGGTGACGGCGGCGGCGTCGCGGGCGGTGAGCTCGGCCATGGCGGTGGCATCCAGGTGTCTCATGCTCATTCCCACCGTCCGGCGAGCACCCGTTGAAGGAGCTCGCGCTTGATGCGCCCACGGAACCGATCCAGCCGCATGGTGACCGTGCTCTTGCCCACGCCGAGCTGTTCGGCGATCTCCCGCGCGGAGAGCTGACCCTCGATGTAGAAGAGCTGCACGGTCTTCTTCTCCTCGCCTTCGGGCAGCTCCGCGATGAGCTGCCGCACCACCTCGATGTCCCGCTCCACCTGGAGCGTGGGCGGCAGGGCCGGCACCGTCTCCGGTGTCGGGTCCGCCCGTTCCTCCTCCATCCGCTGGAGCAGGTTGCGGCGCTCCAGCCTCGTGCGCGCCCGGTTGCGCGCGATGGTCAACAGCCACGGGGTGAAGGCCCCCGCCGACTTCAGGTGGGGCAACCCCCGGAACGCCCGCACGTAGGCCTCCTGGAGGACGTCCTCCGCCTCGTCGGGATCCAATGTGCCGAAACCCGCGACCAGCCGGGCCACCAGGGGACGGGTGAGGCGGTACAGCGCACTGAAGGCGGACGCATCTCCCTGCGTCGCGCGCCGAACCGCGTCCGTGACCTCGTCCGTCTCACCCACCTGCGAAGAAGACCTCCTGGGGGCGAATCGGCCACGGGCCAGGATTCTTCCCCTCGGCTTCGCGGGCTAGAGTAGCGCCTTCACCGTCCGGTGAAAGGGGGGCCGCATGCGGCGGAATTGGGTGGTGGCGTTGGCCTCGGCGGGGTGCCTCCTGGCGGCCTGTGGCCCCGCGGACGTCCCCTCGCCGGACAGCCCTCTGGAAGAGGACCGTCCGGGGGAGGCGCAGGACCCGGCCGCGGAGGAGCCCGGCGCGGCGGAGCATGACCTCACGCCGTGCCTGAGCCAGTGCTACGCGACCTGCGTGGGCAACACGCCCGAGGTCGTCGCGTGCCGGCTGGACTGCCGTGACGCGTGCCCCGGCGGCTGATGCCGGCGTTGAAGGCCCGTCAGGTCGTGAGCTTCGCCTTCAGCGTGATGTTCACGCCCGCGAGCGCCTTGGAGACAGGGCAGCCCTTCTTGGTTTCCTCGGCGATCTGCTGGAACCGGGCGTCGTCGGCGCCGGGGACGGTGGCCTCGGTGCTCAGCGTGATGGTGGTGATGGCGAAGCCCTCACCCTGCTTGTCCAGGCTCACGTCCGCGTTCGTCTGGATGCGCGTGGGCTTCAGGCCCGCCTTCTCCAGCCCCACCGACAGGGCCATGGAGAAGCACCCGGAGAGCGCCGCGCCGATCATCTCCTCGGGGTTGCTGCCCTGCTGACCCTCGAAGCGGGTGCCGACCGAGAAGGGGACTTCCGAGGCGTGGCCGGGCTTCATCGTGCCCTTGCCGTCCTTGAATCCGCCGTTCCACTGCGCACTGCCCTTGCTGATACCCATGATGTTCGTCTCCCCTGCGCGACGCGGCGGCCTGCCGCGTCCGTTTGCGTTCGCGCCGCGGAAGGGTAGGGCGCTCGCTGGAGCGCGGCGGTCCTGTCGACGGCCCCAGGCCGGGTTCTGCTTGGGATTGGACGCTCCCTCGCGTGGAGGCCTGGGTTCTGGACGGTTGGGGCCGCTGTCAGGGACGGGCGGAGGGGCGGAGGAAGAGCAGGTAGTGGTCCGGCAGGTCGTTGACCTCGGCGACGACGGTGTAGCCCGCGGCCTGGGCGGCGGCGACGAGCGGGGGGCGCATGGCCCGCAGGTGCGTCACCGCGATGCGGCCCTGGGGCGTGAGCGCGGCACGCAGCCGGGTGAGGTAGTCCACCCGGTCCGAGAAGAAGTGATCGACCTCCGAGAGGAGGATCAAATCGTACGCTCCCGCTTCGAGGCCCGGAGCATCCGGTTCCACCTTCCGCACCTCGACGTTCCTGCGCGCGAGGACCCGCACGCGGAGCCGCCGGATGGCTTCGTCGTTGATGTCGGTGGCGACCACCCGTCCCGTGGGGCCCACCGCATCCGCGAGCCGCTGCGTGAAGTAGCCCTGGCCCGCTCCGACGTCCGCGATGCGTTGCCCCGGACCGATTCCCAACGCGGCGATGAACCGGGCGGGCTGACGGGACTGGTCATACGCGGCATCAACGCCTTCGACGCCTCCTGTTCCATGCAGGTCCGCGGGCTCCTCTGGCGCGGCGGCCTCCGCGGGGGCACGGGGGGCTTCCGCCCGCGGGCTTTCAGGCTTGCCCTCGGAGCGGCACGCGCCCGCCGCCGTGACCATGGCAAGACACAAGCACCACCGCGTCAGGGGATGGACCACCGCCTGTGCACGAAAGAGAGCCATTGCGATCACCAGGGCAGGAAAGGAACAGCCAGGGCGAAGTCAAACGCCAGGGTTGCGCAGGATATCGCATTCTGCCGGACTGCGGGGCGCGAGGCATTTCCGCCTCCGTCACCTGGAGCATTCCGCATGCGCAACATGATCCGTGCCTTGGTCTTGACGAGCTTCTCCGTGGGGCTCCTGTCCGCGTGTGGCCCGGCGTCGGAGCTGGAGGAGGCGGCGCCCGCGGGCGAGGCCTCGCAGGTGGAGCAGGGCATTGGCTCCACGCCCAACTGTGCCATTGGCAGCTACCTGGCGGAGCAGGTCATCTGGTCTTCGACCTGCTCCGCGTGTCGCGAGGTGGGCGGCGACGGCAGCTGGCACAACGGCGACTACGGCCGGCCCGGCACGCTCTACCAGACGTGCTGCGGCGACAACGGCTGCGGTCAGTGGAAGCTGATCCGCCCGGTCTGCATGGGCTGCTAGGCATTGCCCTTCAGCGCTTCGCGGTCACCTTCCAGAGCGTGTTGCTGGCGTCATCCGCGACCAGCAACGCGCCGTCCGCTCAAGAAGTGAACACGGCCCGCACGCAGCCATCCTCCTTCTTCTTGAAGAGCTCGTAGCCCCTGGGCGCGTCCTCCAGGGAGAAGCGGTGCGTGGCGAGGAAGGACGGATCCAGTTCGCCCTTCACCACGTGCTCCAGCAGGCGGTGCATGTACTTCTGCCCGTGCTGCTGCGCGGTGCGCAGCGTGAGGCCCTTGTTCATGATGGCGCCCAGGGGGAACTTGTCCATCAGGCCGTACACGCCCAGCACGGACAGCGTGCCGCCCTTGCGGCAGGCGAGGATGGCTTCGCGCAGCGCCTGTCCCCGATCCGAATGCAGGTGCAGCGCCTGCTTCGCCCTGTCGTACGCGTAGCCCGGTCCGGTGCCGTGGGCCTCCATGCCCACCGCGTCGATGCACGCATCCGGCCCGCGGCCTCCGGTCATCTCCCGGAGCACGTCCACCACGCTCTCCACCTGGCTGTAGTCGAGGGCTTCCGCTCCGGTGAACCGCTCCGCCATGGCCAGGCGCTCTGGGAAGCGGTCCACGGCGATGACGCGCTCGGCGCCCAGCAGGTACGCGCTGCGCATGGCCATCAGCCCCACGCCGCCCGCGCCCCACACGGCGATGGTGGCGCCCGGCTGGATGTCGCAGAAGTCCGCCCCCATGTAGCCCGTGGGCGCCGCGTCGGAGAGGAACAGGACCTGTTCGTCGCGCAGGCCTCCCGGCACGAGGAAGCAGTCGTTGTCCGCGTGAGGCACCCGGACGAACTGCGCGTGGGCGCCCGCGTAGCCGCCGAAGGCGTGCGTGTAGCCGTAGATGCCAGCCGAGGGGTAGCCAAAGGCCACCTGCTGGTATTCGGGCTTCGGGTTGGTGTTGTCACACAGCGACCAGAGCTGGTGGTCGCAGTACCAGCAGTTGCCACAGACGATGAAGGAGGGCACCACCACCCGGTCCCCCTTCTTCACCTTCCTCACGTCGCGCCCCACCTCCACCACTTCGCCCATGAACTCATGGCCGATGATGTCGCCCGCCTTCATCGTCGGAAGGTATCCGTCGATGAAGTGCAGGTCGGAGCCGCACGTGGTCGACATCGTGACGCGGAGGATGGCGTCGTGTGGGCTGACGATTTCCGGATCGGGGACGGTCTCCACCCGCAGGTCGTTCACTCCATTCCAACAAAGGGCTCGCATGGCTTCGTGCTCCCGAATCAGTCCGCGCTCACGCGAGCGGAAGGGTTGTGGTCCAGCGTGGGAATCTCTCCGGTCTCCGCGAGGCTCTTGAAGCGGCGCAGCGCCTTCATCACCTGCATGGACGGGATGCCGCGCATCCGCTTCGCCAGCGCCTCCGCCACCGCGCCGCCCGGGGGCGCGAACTCGAGGTGCAGCGTCACCTCCGTGCCCCAGTCCGAGGGGGCGGGCTTGAAGCGCACCCACCCCCGCGTCTTCATGGGGCTGTCCTCCGTGGACTCCCAGCGATGGAGCTCCGGCGGACGGTCCTCCACGAGCCGCGAGTCCCAGCTCACCTCCCGTCCGAACGGCCCGTGGATCCGCCAGTGCCGGCCGTTGCCGGCCGTGGGCGTGACCTCCGCGAAGTGCGCCATGAGCAGGCTCAACGTGGAGGGCTCACTCCACAGGCGGTAGAGCACGTCCGCCGGACGGCCCACCGTGAGGGTGTGCTCCACCTGCGTGAACTGGACGCGCCGTGCTTCCTCGCCCGTCGACGCGCGACGTTCCGTGGAAAGAGAGCGCCGCCGGGAGTGCAGGCCCCGGTAGAGCAGGGCGCCGCTGGCCAGGGCCACCACCGTGCCCCCGAGCGAGCGGCGTCTCAAGCCCAACGACATGAGCGTCGCCGCGACCACCGTCGACGCGGCCGGGCCCCACCGCTTCGTCAGCAGGTCCTCCTGGGAGGCGGCTGCCTGGGATGGGGCCTCCCGCAGGGCCGTCGTTCGTGAGCTCGGCATGGTTCCTCCGGGCCTGACGCGGAGGGGGTGACGCACGTGCGTCAGGCACTCCTCGCGAAGCTTTGGGCCAGAGGGCCCCGGGACAACCCTGCCCGGAACCGGGCCGGAGGAACTGGCGGTCCGGCGTCCCTCAGTGCGGGGGCGAAGCGGCCGGCGTGTGGACGTGCTCGGGACGGATGCCCAGGCCAATCAGGCGCGCGGGGATGCGGCGCAGCGCGGGAAAGTCCCGCACCAGCCGGAGGGTCAGGGGCAGCCGGCCGTTGCCGAGCGCGTGCTTGCGCAACACGGGAGCCACCACGCGGTTCTGGATGAGCACCTGGGCTCGCTGGGTGAGGCGCGTGGGGAACTCGCGCCGCTGCTGGACGCGGCGCAGGTCGCGGGTCGTGACGTGCCGGGCGAGCAGGGGGCCCGTGAGCAGGTTGGCGGTGGCCACGGCATCCTGCACCGCGAGGTTGATGCCCACGCCGCCCACGGGCGACATCGCATGTGCCGCGTCGCCAATGCACAGCAGGCCGGGCTGGTACCAGGTGCGCAGCCGATCCACCTGCACGGTCAGGAGCTTCACGTCGTCCCAGGTCCGGAGTTCGTTCACGCGGTCGGCGAGGAACGGCGCCTGCTTCGCGAAGTCATCCCGGAAGGACTCCAGGCCGCGCGCGTGGACGGACGCGATGCCTCCCTTGGGGATGACCCGGCCGCATTGCCATTGCTCGCCCCGGTTGATGAGGAGGAGGAGCTGTCCGGGCTCGAAGAACCCCAGGGGCGGGTCGCGGTCCTCGGGCCTGCGCGACACGCGGAACCAGAGCACGTCCATGGGGGCGCCCAGGACCTGCACCTTCAGGCCGGACTGCTCGCGCAGCGTGGAGCTCCGGCCGTCCGCGGCGACCACCAGCGATGCGCGCACCTCCAGCGGGCCCTCGGGCGTCCGTGCGCGGACTCCGACCACCTGGCCCTGTTCGCCGCGCACGAGGTCCGTCACCTCCGTGCGGCGGTGCAGCTGGAACCCGGGATACAGGGCGGCCTTGCGCGCGATGAGGTCGAGCAGGTCCCATTGCGGCATGAACGCCAGGTAGCGCGCGTGCGTGGGCAGGTGGCGGAAGTCCCCCACCTTGACGTCGTGCGGGCCGACCTGGAAGCGCAGGTCCAGGAGCTCCGAGTGGGGAAGGGCGAGCAGTTCGTCCAGCCACCCCAGCTCGTGCATCAGCTCCAGCGTGGACGGGTGGATCGTGTCGCCCCGGAAGTCGCGGAGGAAGTCCGCGTGCTTCTCCAGCACCATCACCTCCACGCCGGCCCGGGCAAGCAGCAACCCCAGCATCATCCCCGCCGGGCCCCCGCCCGCGATGCAGCACTGCGTGGTGAGCGCTTGGTCGGCCATGGCGGTGTCTCCTCGGAGGAAGGGTCCATCCCAGGACGGACCACCGCACCTGGAGCCCCGGCCGATGCGGCGTGCGATGTCCGACAATCCCTCTCATGCCAGGAGGCTGGTTTCAGCGAGGCGCAATGCGTCCGCCGATCTCTGGGAAGCGCTCGTAGGCCCGCTTGAGCGTTTCCAGGTGGGCAGGGTCATCCAGGTCGAGCGGCGTCTCCGTGAGCTGCACGACCCACCCACCGGATGCCGTGCGCCGGGCCCGCGACAGCAACTCCGTGTCGCGAACAGGATCCGGGAACCCGATGGCCCGAGCAGCGGCGGCCGACCAGTAGTTCAGCCACCCGAGGTAATAGGGAAGCTCGGGCGAGCGGATGTGCTCGAAGAGCTTCAGGGCGGGCAGCCCCCGGCGAGGAGACGGCGGCCCCTCCAGTGTGGGGGCAATCTGATACGCAATGTCCAGCGCGGCGCCGTCCGGCGTTGCCTGTCCCCAGTAGGCGCGTGAGCCTTCTGTCACAGCTTCAAGCACATCCGCTGCTGCCGCGATGACGGGCGCGTCCAGTGGCAACTTTGCATGGACCTGGAACTGTGGTTGCCCCCCAGCGCTCGCACCGGCGAATCGCCGCAGCCCGGAAATCGTCACGGGGTAGCTCTCGTCGCCGTTGCAGAGCAAC
This sequence comes from Corallococcus aberystwythensis, assembly GCF_003612165.1. Classification (GTDB taxonomy): domain Bacteria; phylum Myxococcota; class Myxococcia; order Myxococcales; family Myxococcaceae; genus Corallococcus; species Corallococcus aberystwythensis. The sequence goes on from NZ_RAWK01000341.1 coordinate 7,076, forward strand.
GGGAGCTTTCCGCGTGTTGCTGCCTCGGCGAGCAAGACCTCACGTTTCGGTACAGCGATGGGACGCCCGTCTTTGTCTATTTCCCACTCCAGGCGCAAGCCGGGCAATGCCAGCTCCACACCCCGGACGACAGCGAGTGTCCGACCGTCGTCCCTCACGAGAGCAGGCGCGTAGACGTTCAGCTCCAGGCGTTTTCGTGTGGTCATCGTTTGCATCCCGTGACGACGATTTGGAGGCTGGAATCCACTCGCAGCAGCGCTTCCTTGTGGGCTTCACTGCTCACGCCAACGACGAAGCGATATCCACATGCCTCCGCGATTTTCCGATCCTCCAGGAACTCGTCCACCTGCTGTTCTATCACTCGTTCCCGCAGGTAATCACTGTACGTATCGAATTGATACGTCTTGATCTCCCACAGCACACGCACGCCGACCTGGAGCGCATCAAAGCGCTTGCCGTTCACGAGTACGTCGTGACCGGGAAAGCGGTTCGGCGGGAACTCGTCGGCGCACTCGTTATGCGCATCGTCCTCGCCTGCATGCGGCACTGGAACAGGCTCACAACTGGCGCGGCCCGTTCGGCCCAGCGGCACGGGTGGCAAAGGGGGCTGCCAGTCCTTCCCGGCTGGCTCCGGCTCCAGCTTGGGCTTCCGTTCCGCTGCGACTTCCCGAGGCGCGGCCCTCGTTCCTCGCGAGGTCCCTGCTTCCTCGGGGTAGAGGTGGCGGAGCTCATACGCCTCCAACTCCTCCTTGATGGCGACGGCGACCACCACCACGCCAAGGACGATCACAGCCCCCACGACGATCTCAGGAGCCGCCAGCACGCAGAACCCGAGCCCTACGGCAGCGGCACCAGCGGAGGCGACCGTGCACCTTCCCGTGGTGTCGTGGAACTCGAGCCGGTCCTGATCGAGGGCCGGATAGCAGCGCTCCACCAACACGGGCCAGGGCTGGGAAGCTTCGCGAACAACGCACCGCCCACCGTCGCTCCAGGGCAGCGCCGACGCTCGCTGAAGGTTGGCCATCCGCGGGCCGCGGACCGCGGGCTCCGTCGTCGCGCAGGCCGAAATGAACAGCAGGATCGCGATGCAAGCGTGGATGCGCATGGCTACGGCCTGTTCTCGGAGGCAAAGAGCCACGGGTCAGGAGTGGCCTCCACTGGAGTATGCCGCCTTCCTAGCCGGCAAGTGCGTTCGATAGAGTGCAACCATGCCGGATACTGGCGCCAGAGCCGGGCCAAGGGTTTCGGAGAAACACTGGCAAGGGAACCGTAGAAGTGGAGCCGAGCAGTCTGAATACGTCAGCATGCGGGACATGTGATGGGCTTGAAGACCCCGGTCGTCACGGATGACCCGCAGACGACTTCACGATGGCTCAATGCAGAGTTCCGGTTTCTATTTTAGAAGCGGCCTCCTTGCAGGCTGTTTCAATCATCTGTCGCCGGTACTTCATGGCGCTGTCTCGTGCCTTGAATAGGGCGTCAAGACGGGCTTCGTTGAGGGCAAAGGCTTGTTCTTCAGTGATTTGCCCTTCGATGGGTAGGATCATTGAGTCTAGGGGCTGTCCCTGATCTCCGGCCCGAAAATCAACCTGGTGGATCAAACACCCGAGTTGGACCCAACTTCAGAAGGTTGCCAGTCAGCGTCGGACGTGATCAACGCTGGCTGTGCGCCGACATGAACTGAGCGATGCCGAGTGGAGCCGCATTGAGCCCCTGCTGGGCTCTCGCAGCGGCCCACCCTCGAAGCGAGGGGACCGCGACTTCATCAACGCCGTCATCTGGCGTGTGAAGACGGGCGTGCAGTGGCGGGACTTGCCCGAGCGGTTTGGCCATTGGAAGACCGTCTACAACCGTTTCCACCGCTGGGCGCAGGCTGGCAGATGGGAAGCCATCTTCAAGGCCCTGCGGCTTGAAGTGGATGAGCGCGGCTCGCTCGCGGATGCCTCCGTCGTCCGAGCGCACCAGGACGCCTCGGGCGGAAAAGGGGGGTCCGAAGCAATGCTCTGGGGCGTTCTCGAGGAGGTTTTTCAACGAAGGTTCACGCCGTCACAACGACGGGCGGTAAGCCGCTCCCCCCTGTGTCAGGGAAGTTGTCGCCTCGGCTGAATAGCCGGGATGACCACGCCTTGGGGGCGAGAGCAGGCAGGACGCAGTGCCGTACACGGATGCATTCAAGTCTCAGATGGTGAAGCGGATGGT
>NZ_RAWK01000342.1 GCF_003612165.1 Corallococcus aberystwythensis
AGCCCGCGCCTCGCGCGTCAACACGCCGACGGTGACGCCACGGGCACAGCGGCCCCTGGCCTCCGACGCGCCGCCTGTTCCCCGGGTGGTCCGTCCTCCTGCCTCCGCCGTGCGGCCTTCGCGGCCGCGTCCCGAAGCCGCCGAAGCCCGCGCCGCGCCGCAGGACGAAGGGCTGATGGATCCGCCCAGCGAGCTGCAGACACAGCGCTTCCGGGCCCGCCCGGTGCGGGGCTCCGCGAGGCCCTCACGGCAGGCGGAGGAGGACGTCGCCGAGGCGCCCCCTGAGCCCAGGCCCGCCCGTGAGGGCTCCGGCTGGGGCATGCGGTTGTTCCTGCTCCTCCTCCTGGGCGGCGTGGGCTACCTGTTGACGCTGGAGCCCGTGCGCCGCCTGTTCATGCCCGCGGTCGACTCCGCGAAGCAGTGGGTGAAGGCGGAGATGGATCCGGCCCCGCCCGTGGATCCCGCCGCGAACGGGCAGTGGCCGCCGAAGCCCTCCGGTCCCCCGCCAGGCTTCGCGCAGAAGACGGCCCCCGAGCCCGAGAAGGCGCCGGTGGAGGAGCCGCCGCCCACGCCCGAACCCGTGGTGGGAACGACGCCTGCCGACACGCAGAAGACGCCCGCGGGCAAGGGGGGCCGCAAGACGAAGCCGGCCCCCACCGCTCCGGCCGCCACGACGGACAAGCCCGCGCTGGCGAAGGCGGAGCCGCGCCCCGCGAAGCCCGAGCCCTCGGAGCGTCCCCCGGAGCCCGTCACCACCGTCACGCAGACGGAGAACCCGGAGGTGCTCGACACCTCCACCCCGCAGGGCGCGGCGAAGGCGGGCCTGGGCTGGCTGACCATCTACACGGTGCCGAAGAACGCGGCGGTGTTCGACGGCGCCACGCAGCTGGGCACGTCCCCGCTGACGAGGTTCCCTCTGCCCATCGGGACCTATCGTCTTCGCGTGGTGGACCCGCAGGACCCGGGCGGAACGAGCAAGCTGTTGTCCGCTCCCATCCGTCCGGGCGAGGTGACGAAGCTGCAGATTCGACTGGCCGACCTCCCGGCCTACTCGGACTGATGGCCGTCCTTGACGCTCCTGGACCCCCTCACTAGGGTCCGCCGCGTTCTGCCTCCGCCTTCGACGCACTGCGAGAAGGACTCGCCATCATGTATTTCCAGGACCTCATCCTCACGCTCCAGAAGCACTGGGCCGACCAGGGATGCATCGTCACCCAGTCGTACGACACGGAAGTCGGCGCGGGCACGATGGCCCCGTACACGTTCCTCCGCGCGCTCGGTCCCGAGCCCTGGAATGTCGCGTACGTGCAGCCCTCGCGGCGACCCTCTGACGGCCGCTTCGGTGAGAACCCGAACCGCCTGTTCCAGCACCATCAGTTCCAGGTCATCCTCAAGCCCGCGCCCAAGAACGTCCAGGAGCTGTACCTGGAGTCGCTGCGGAAGGTGGGGATGGATCCGCTGGAGCACGACATCCGCTTCGTCGAGGACGACTGGGAGTCGCCCACGCTGGGCGCCTGGGGCCTGGGCTGGGAGGTGTGGTGTGACGGGATGGAGGTGACGCAGTTCACCTACTTCCAGCAGTGCGGCGGCTTCGACTGCCGCCCCGTGTCCGCGGAGCTGACGTACGGGCTCGAGCGCCTGATCATGAACCTGCAGAACGTGGAGAACGTCTACGACATCGAGTGGGTCAAGGGCGTGAAGTACCGCGAGGTCTTCCACGCGAACGAAGTGGAGATGAGCAAGTACGCCCTCCACGAGTCCGACCCGCAGATGCTCTTCACGCTGTTCGACGCGTACGAGAAGGAGTGCAAGCGGCTCATCGAGCGCCACCTTCCGATGCCCGCGTACGACTACGCGCTGAAGTGCTCGCACACGTTCAACCTGCTGGACGCGCGCGGCGCCATCTCCGTCACCGAGCGCGCCAACTTCATCAAGCGCGTGCGTGACAACGCGCGCCTGTGCGCGGAAGGGTATCTCCAGATGCGCGAGCGGCTGGGCTACCCGCTGACGAAGACGCCGTGGACCGTGGGGGAGCAGCCGCCGGTGCTGGAGGGCAAGCCCGCCAGCGACTACTGGAAGACAGTGCAGCTCAACAAGCCGGTGGAGAAGAAGGAGAAGACGGAGGTGGCCCGTGGCGCGTGATCTTCTGCTGGAGGTCGGTGCCGAGGAGATCCCGGCGTCGTTCATCGTCCCCGCGCTGGAGGACCTGAAGCGCGTGCTCGCCGAGCGCATGGCCGACGCCCGCCTGAAGCACGGCGAGGTGCGCACGTTCGGCACGCCGCGCCGGCTGGCCGTCCTGGTTCGCGACGTCGCGGACACGGGCGAGGACATCACGAAGGAGGTGCTGGGGCCCAGCGCCAAGGCCGCCTTCGACGCGCAGGGCAAGCCCACCAAGGCGGCGGAGAAGTTCGCCGAAAGCCTCAAGCTGTCCGTGGACGCGCTCGGGCGCACCACCACGGCCAAGGGCGAGTACGTCTCCGCGCGCGTGGAGGAGAAGGGCCGTCCCGCGGAGGCCATCCTCCAGGACGCGATGCACGCGGCGGTGCACGGCATCAGCTTCAAGAAGTCCATGCGCTGGGGTGACGTGGACACGGCCTTCGCGCGCCCGGTGCAGTGGCTGGTGGCGCTGCTGGGCGACACGGAGCTGCCGGTGGTGCTGGGCGACGTGAAGGCGGGCCGCACGACCTACGGCCACCGCTTCCTCGCGCCGGGCGCCATCACGCTGAAGGCGCCCGCGGACTACGAGGCCGCCCTGGAGAAGGCGCACGTGGTGGCGGACGTCGCGAAGCGCCGCGCGGAGCTGCTGCGCAAGGTGAACGCCGCCGCGAAGGCCGCGGGCGCGCAGCTGCTGGAGGACGATGGCCTGGTGGACCAGGTGACGAACCTGGTGGAGCTGCCGAGCCCCGTGGTGGGCAGCTTCGAGGAGCGCCACCTGGACCTGCCCCCGGAAGTCCTGGTGCAGGAGATGAAGAGCCACCAGCGCTACTTCTCGCTGACGGACGCGAACGGGAAGCTGCTGCCGCGCTTCATCGCCGTGTCCAACACGCCGGTGCGCGACGAGCAGCTGTCCCTGCGCGGCTACCAGCGCGTGCTGGCGGCGCGGCTCGCGGACGGGCGCTTCTTCTTCGACGAGGACCGCCGCACGCCGCTGGCCGACCGCGTGGAGAAGCTGGGCCGCGTGGTGTGGCAGGGGCAGCTGGGCACGTACCTGGAGAAGGTGGAGCGCTTCCGCGCGCTGGCGGGCTTCCTGGCCCAGGCCACGGGCAGGGCAGGGGAGGCGGCCACGGTGGAGCGCGCCGCCACGCTGTCCAAGGCGGACCTCGTCACCGGCATGGTGGGCGAGTTCCCGGAGCTCCAGGGCGTGATGGGCCGCGAGTACGCGAAGGCGGGCGGCGAGCCCGACGCGGTGGCGCTGGCCATCTTCGAGCACTACCTGCCCCGCGGCGCCGAGGACGCGCTGCCGTCCCAGGACGCGGGCGCGCTCATCGGCCTGGCGGACCGGCTGGATTCGCTGTGCGGCATCTTCGCCATCGGCAAGGCGCCGTCGGGCGCGGCGGATCCGTTCGCGCTGCGCCGCGCGTGCCTGTCCATCATCCGCATCGTGCTGGGGCGCGGCTACCGCTTCAGCCTGTCGGCCGCGGTGGATGAGGCGCTGCGCCTGCTGGCCCCCAAGCTGGCCAACGTGAAGCGCAAGCCGGGTGAGGCGGCCCCGCGCGAACAGGTGCTGGAGTTCTTCCGCGGCCGCCTCAAGGCGCTGTGGGGCGAGCAGCACCGCACGGACGTCGTGGAGGCGGTGCTGGCCGTGGGCTTCGACGACCTCGTGGCGGCGAAGAAGCGCCTGGAGGCCCTGAGCGTGCTCGTGGGCCACTCGGACTTCCAGCCGCTGGCGGCGGCGTTCAAGCGCGTGGTCAACATCGTGGAGAAGCAGGGCAAGGACGTGGCCGGCGGGCAGACCAACCCGCAGCGCTTCACCGACGAGCCGGAGAAGAACCTCCACACCGCCTTCACCCAGGCGCGCGACAAGGTGGGCGTGCACGTGCGCGCGGACGACTTCGCCAGCGCGCTCAAGGAAATCACCGGCCTGAAGCCCGCAGTGGACACCTTCTTCGACAAGGTGATGGTCATGGCCGAGGACAAGGACCTGCGGGAGAACCGCATCCGGTTCCTCACGGAGATTGGCGCCCTGTTCAACCAGGTGGCGGACTTTTCCAAGATCCAGGCGGAAACCGCCGCGGCGGCCTGAGACCTGACGGCCGCTTGAGCGCCAGAGCGTGCCCGTTCCCCCTCCAGGGGAGCGGCGCACGCCCTTTGCGTGCGGGGTGGATGTTGGCGGGAGGGCGACCGGGAATAGCGGCAGCCCTATTCAGTTGCCCGGGGCAGGGCGCCGTTCCTACACTCCGCCCCCCTCTGATGCGCCTCCATTTCCTGACCCCCGCGCTGCTGCTCCTCGGTGCGTGTTCGCTCGAATCCGAACCGAACCCGCCTCCGTCCACCCGTTTCGTGTACCCCAGCGGGGTGGCGTTCTGGCGCCCTCCGACGGCGGGGGGACCGGCGGTGAGCAACGGCTACCTCTTCGTCGCGAACGCCAACTTCGACAACTGCTACGACTCCGGTTCGGTGGTGGCGCTGAACCTGGACACGCTGAGCACGCAGGTGGACGGGCAGGCGGTGACGGTGCCCCACCTGGGCGGCACGCTCCCGGACTCCACGCTCGCCTTCGAGGACCTGGCGTCCGCGGACGAGTCGCTCGTGCAGATCCGCAGCTTCGCGGGCGAGCTGGGCATGTGGGTGAACCCGGCCACCGGGCTGCCGCGCCTGTTCGTGCCTTCGCGCGCGGAGGGCAACAACCTGCACGCGGTGGACGTGAGCCTGGAAGCCAACGGCGCGCCGGTGCTCACCTGCGTGCAGGGCGGCGTGGACTGCCGCAACGGCGCGCTGTCGCTCACGGAGGACATCCCTGCGTCCCTCGGTACGGAAAGCGCCCCGGGGCATCCCCGCGCACCGTCACCCATCGGCGTGACGGTGGATGAGGCGAGCGGCACGCTGTACGTGACGCACTCGGAGGCGGCGGATTCGCCGGCGAAGTCCAGCAGCAACTTCGAGAACTACCTGGCCACGGTGAAGCTGGACAACCCCACGCGTGACACGCTGGGCTTCATCCCGCTGTCGCCCGAGGGCTACCTCTACGGCGGCTCGGATTCCGTGACGGTGGGCGCGGGCTACCTCTACGTGACGGGCCGCAACTTCGTGGCCGGCATCAACGGCACGGTGGCCGGCAACTTCGTGCTGCGGCTGGTGGACAAGAACGAGCCCGGCATCATCCTGGAGCCCGCGCTGCAGTCGGAGTACCGCATCCGCGAGGCGCGCGCGGCGCGCGTGGTGCCCCGGCCGGTGACGGCGGAGGAGCTGGCGGTGCGTCCGAACTTCGTGCGCGAGCGGCTGTACATGCTGGCGCGCGGCCCCGACACGCTGCTCACCCTGGACCTGGAATACGACGCGCCCCCGGGCGGTGCCTCCACCCAGCCCTTCTTCCGGGTGGTCTCCGCGGTGCCCATGCCCGACGGCGTGAGCGACATGCAGCTCATCTCGCGGACCCCGGGCACGTCCAACGCGAACACCAACATCATCGCGGTGACGAGCACCGGAGACAGCGCGGTGTCCCTCTACGACGAGGCGCTCGGGCAGGTCGTGGCGCAGGTGCCGCTCGTCAACTCCCTCAACCAGACCAGCAACCCGTCGCAGGCCTTCGGGCTGACGGTGGACAACCCGGCCGGGACGAACGCGGCACGGCTGTTCGTGACCAACTTCGGTGACGGACAGGTGACCCTCGTGGACATCCCCGACCTCGCGCGTCCCCAGGACGCCAGGGTGGTGGCGAGGCTGGGCACGCAGCAGCAGCGCGATCCGAACCAGGGCACCAGCGTGTGCCAGGAGAACTGACCTTGAAGCGCGGCTACCTTGCTGCCCTGTTGCTGAGCGGCGCGAGCTTCGCGCTCGCATGCTCCGACACCACCTCCACCGCGGGCGCCGCCGGCCTGTCCGGCACGTACGACGTGGTGCTCTCCAACCAGCTCGTCTTCGTCACCTCGCAGGACCGGGATGAGCTGCGCGTGCTGGACCTGACGCGCTCGCCGCGTGAGTTCATCCCCGCGCCCAACCCGCTGGAGCCCCTGGCCATCCCGGTCATCGCGCGGCCCGACTCGCTCACCCGCGACGTGGGCTACGACGCCACCGGCAACGACGTGTCCGGCCCGTACATCTACGCGCGCAGCTCCGGCGGCCGGGACATCTCCGTGGTGGCCTCGGACCGCGCGCGCCTCAACGAGGTGACGCGCCTGGCGACCGGCCAGCTCATCACCGCGTTCGCCGCGCACGCCCCGGCTGCGGAAGGCGCGCCGAGCGTCCTGTACTACGCCCTCCAGACGCGCCCGGAGGCCGCCGAACAGCTGTGCGGCCCCTTTGGAGGCGGCGTGGTGATGCGCCAGGAGCTGCCCGGGCCGGAGGGCTTCGACGCGGCCGCGCTGACGCCCGCGCTGCCCGTCTTCTGCCTCAAGCCGGCGGACACGGTGATGTCCATGATCACGCTGCCCGCGCGGGCCAACGTGACGGACTCGCTGGTGCTCGCCATCCGCAACGTGTCCGGCACCAGCCGGCTTGTGCGCGCCGTCGCGGACGGGGCCTCCGTGGAGATCCCCTACAAGCGTCCCCGCCCGGCGCCCTACGTGGTGCCCACGTACACGGACCTGGTGGACATCCCGGCGCGGCTCGTGGCCACGCACCCCAGCTTCAAGGTGTCTGACACGGAGACCGTGCCCGCGGGCCGCTTCGTGTACGTGGTGCTGGATGAGCTGACGTGCAACTCGTCGGACTGCGAGGGCGTCATCGCGCTCGACAACGGACCGGATCCGCTGGCGCCGTCCGCGGCGCCGGTGCTCGCACGCGACGTCACCGGCGCGCCCATGCTGACCCTGAAGCCCTCCGCGGGCCTGCCCACGGGCCTCACGCTGCGCACGGGCCTGGAGGTCCGCGAGCTCCTGTCGGACGGCGTGGCCTACCTCACGGCCATCCCGCTGCTGGGCATCGTGCCGTCGTCCGGCGGGGAGATCACCCTGTTCCGCGCCGACGAGCGCCGGGCGTTCAACCTGGACCGCGACCCGACCACGGGGCCGCTGAGCTCGACGGTGGTCTCGGAGCTGCGCGACAGCAACGAGCTCGCGCGCACGGACCAGGTCCAGGGCGGCATCACCGTGGTGGAGCCGGGCTGTCCCCAGGTGGACGCGACCAACGCCACCGCGTTCCTCTGCAACGGGACGGTGCCCAACGGCACGTGGCGCTTCGTCTTCCAGGGCGCGCTGCCCGGACTGGTCGGCCTGTCGCGCGACCTGACCGTGGAGGATCCGCCGCTGCTCATCGAAACCGCCCTGGCCACGGCGCGTGGCGTGGTGGCCGGGGACTCCATCGTGCTGGCGAACAACGCGGGCGTCTGCCCGACCACCATCCCCATCCTCCGCGTGGAGGACCAGGGCGACGGCCTCACCCGGCTCTATCCCGACCTGTCGAACGAGGAGATCGCCACCGGGGCGGCGGCCTGCGCCGCGTATCCCCTCTTCTCCGTGCGCGCGGGGCCGGCCGTGAAGCCCTACGTGCTCTTCGCGGGCGAGGAGCGCAGCGACACGTACGTGCAGCGGCTCAACGTGGGCGAGGCGTACACGGTCTCCAACTTCCTGGACTACTACTACCACCCGAACGGCTTCGACCTGGGGCTGGACCCGCCCAAGTCGCCCACCACCTACGCGCCCGCGCCGCTCACGCTCACGCTCACGCCGACGCTGGGAGATCCAGCCCGGCTGGCCGCGGGGGACCGCTTCGTGGTGACGCTGCTGCCGCGCTTCCGCCGCTTCGTCTTCCGCGTGGACACCAGCCCGCAGAGCAACCTGGCGGTCTACACCCTGCCTGCTTCCGTGGTGGCCACGGAGGTGGACGGCGCCAGCCTGGCCTTCATCGCTTACCCCTCCGCGGACGGCGTGCTCCAGGTGGCCCTGGAGTCGATCAGCGACAACGTGGACAACCTCACGTATCTCCGGGCGTTCCAGTAACTGGGCGCGCCCGGCAGGCTCTGTTATCGTCCCTTTAAGTCCAGCATTTCCCGAGCCAAGACCGATGATCGATCAGAACTCCCGTCCCGCACGCAAGGTCGGCATCGCCGAGCACCTGTGGGAGACGTACGAAGAGATGGCCCAGCAGATGGGGTCGGATCGCGACGCGCTCATCAACCAGGCGCTGTTCATGTTCGCGCGTCTCAACGGCTTCATCGACGTGAAGACGAAGGGGGAGCCCGCGGTGGCGGCGGTGCCGTCGCCCGCGCCCACGGCGCGTCCGGCCGCCGCTCCTCCTCCAGCCGCCGCCGCCAAGGGCGCACCGCCGGTGCTGGCGCCCGCGCCCGCCTCGGCACGCCCCGCGGCGCGCAACGCGCCGGAGGAGCGTCCCTCCTCCAACGGACTGGACAATGATCCGGTCCGCCGCGAGGTCGCCGAGCGCGTCCTGGAGACGGCCGCGGAGCTGGAGCGGCTCATCAAGGGCAAGAACGAGCCGCCCCCGCCCTCTGCGGACGACATGATCGAGGACGAGGAGGAGCCCCTGCCGGAGCAGGAGGACCCGCCGCTCGACGACATGCAGGACGAGGCTCCGGAGGAGGCCGACGAGGAGCCCATGGAGGAGGCGGACGAGGAGGAGGGCGCCGCGCTCTACCTCGTCCTGGAGTCCGGTGAGCAGGAGAAGATCGTCAAGGACCGCTACGTCATCGGCCGCGGCAAGCACTGCGACTTCGTCATCAACTCCGGCAAGGTGTCGCGCGAGCACGCCGTCATCGCCCGCGACGGCGGCGACTTCTACATCGAAGACCTCGGCTCCTCGAACGGGACCTGGTTCAACAAGCAGCGCATCAAGCGCCGCAAGGTCGAGGACGGGGACGAGTACTTCATCTGCAGCGAGAAGATCCGCCTCGTCATCCACTGAAATGGGGATGACGCAGGGCCCCACGGTGCGATGGCCTTGTTCAGGAATTGACGGGCTCCAGGCCTCCATTGTTTGATGGGGGTCGCCTGCTGCCCGTGGGAGCAGGTGCCGAATGACACCTGCTCAGCTCGCACTGTGGACGATTCTGGGAGTGGCCCTGGTGATTGCGGTGGTGACCGACGTGCTGCGCCGGCTCATCCCGAACGCCGTGACCTATCCGCTCATCGTGGTGGGGCTCGGGGTGCGTGGGGTGTCCGAG
>NZ_RAWK01000343.1 GCF_003612165.1 Corallococcus aberystwythensis
GCCTTAGCATTCGCCGTGCCGAGGCTACTCGCAGGGATATTCCCCTGCGATATCGCGCGTTTGCGCCATCTGGCACGCCTGGACGGACAGGGCTGTGGGCTCGGAGCCGGAAAAAACTCCTGACCCTCCAGGGCCCCGGCCTAACGTGTGACAGCCTTGTTGACGGGATGATGGAGGAACCCGTGCGCCTTCCGGTCGCCGCCGCACTGCTCAGCCTGGTCGCCTGCACTGAATCGACCGAAGGCACCACCCCGAAGCTCGAGGGGCTCATCAATCCGCTGCAGCGGCTCGTCACCCCCGCGCGCGTCTGCAATGCCGGAGGCGGTGCGGCGGGATGGCGCCTGGAGCTCATCGGCAGCCGCTTCACTCCCGTGCCCCGCGACGCGCTCACCGACACGCCCTCGGTGGAGCTGCCCCGGATTTCGCTGAGCGGCCCGAGCGACTACACGCTTCCCGAGGACCACCTCTTCTTCGCGCGCACCGAACTCATGCGCATGGACCTGCCCACCCGCGACAGCACGCCGTCGAACGTGCTCCCGCCCGGCACCTATACCGTCGCCGTAACGAACCCACTGGGCGGCACCTCCGAGCTCGAGGGCGCCCTGCGCGTCGTGCCTCCGCCCGTCATCACGAGCATCACCGCGCCCCAGGGCTTCCACTACAGCGCCGGCAGCCCCCTCGTCATCGAAGGCAGCGGGTTCCGCTCGGACGCGCTGCCGCTCATCGTGCTTCAGCGCGAAGGCGAAGAGGACCAGCCCCTCTTCACCCTCACTGTCGTCTCCGACACGCGCATCGAAACCGAGGTGCCCCCCGCGACGCCGGAAGGCACCTACGCCGTCACCCTCACCAACCCCGAGGGCTGCGCCGTCACCCGGCCCCAGGCACTCACCGTCGCCTATGCACCGCTGGGCACCCTCTCCGTGTCGCCTCGCGGCGGCCCCGCCAACAGCGACACCGCCGTCACCCTGACCAGCACCGCGGCGGCCTTCACGGATGGCACCGGCACCCACGAGGTGTACCTCGTCGCTCCCGTGAAGACGGACCCCGGCCAGACGGTGAACATCCCGCTGTACGACGTGACCTACGTCTCCTCGACACAGCTCAAGGCCACCGTGCCCACGTGCTCCGGCTTCGACGCGCGGCCCGTCACGGACCCCACGTGTCCCGGCGGCATCGTGCCCGGCACCTACGGGCTCATCGTCGCGGATCCCAGCGGCGCCTTCGGAACCCTCCCCGCGTCCTCCGGCTTCACGGTCTCCCCATGAACGCCCTCGCCCTGCTCGCCGCCGCGGCGCTGGCCGCCGCCCCTTCCGCCCCCAACAAGAAGGACCGCGAGGGCCCCTTCTTCATCGCGCCCAAGGTGGGCTTCAGCAAGCCCCTCACGTCGCTCGGTGGCGACCTCTTCCTGGGCGGCGAGGTGGGCTACCTCACGCCCCTGCTCCAGCGGCGCCTGGCGCTGGTGCTGGAGGTGAACTACCACCGGCCCTCCACGTCGGGGACGCTGCGCGGGCCGCGGCTGGACAACCTGGGCCAGCCCATCGAGTCCCCGTACACGCTCGCCGACCGCGAGGTGGCCATCCAGCTGTCCGCCATGTTCCGCTTCCCCCGTGCGCTCGGGCCGCTCACGCCCTACGTGGGCGCGGGTCCCGGCCTGTACCTGCACCGCGTGACGGTGGAGTCGTTCGACAGCACCACTTCGGAGAGCAGCAGCGGGCTGGGCTTCCAGGCACTCGCAGGCGCGGAGCTGCCCCTGGGCCCTGGCGGCGTCTTCCTGGAGGCGAAGTATCACTTCGCTCCGGTGGACTTCCTCACCACCGGAGACATGAACACGGGCGCGGTGCTCGCGGCCGTGGGCTACCGGCTGCGCCTGTAGCCGCGGGGTGCTTCAGGCCCGTCCCACCGGCGGGCGCAACATCCGCAGCAGGTGCTGGGCCAGCAGGTCGCGCGTGGCCTGGAGCACGGAGCCCATCAGGTGGTGCAGCGCCTCCGCGGTGTCGCCGTGGGCTTCGCGCACGCGCTCGGAGCGGCCGTCGAAGATGCGCAGCCGGCCGGGCACCAGCGAGATGACCGGCAGCGACGGGTGCCGCTTGCGCAGGAGCCCCAGGAACAGCGGGTGGTCCTCATCCGGACGGCGCAGGTCCACCACCACCAGCGCGGGCTTGTTCTCCTTGATGGAGGCGAAGGCGTCATCGGGCTCGCCCGTGGCGGACACCTCCACGTCGGGCTCCGAGTCCAGGAAGCGGCTGAGCAGCGCCCGGGACGCCGGATGCGGGCTGACGACGAGGACCCGCATCAGCGCGATGCCCGGAAGGACACGGGCCTCCAGCCGGCGGGCGGAACACGGCGAGCAGCGGCGGGGCGGGGCCAGGGCATGGATGGAGCAGGTAACGCCCGGTCCCCCCTCAAAGCAATCCCTCCGGCGTCCAGAAGGCATGCAGTGCCTCCAGGCAGCCGAACGTCCGCGCCCGTGGCTTCTTCCCACCGCGCGGACCAGAGTGGCGGAGCGCCTTCCAACCCGCTACTTCCCTTCCCGCGCGAGTCCCCCCTCACGTCGGTTCCCCCAGTCCCGAGCCTCCGCCATCGAGCCCCTGCCCTCCCCCCTCACCGAGCTGCACTACGACAGCGGCACGCTGGTGGCCCCGACGCTGCCTGACGACGCGCGCCTGCACGCGCTCTTCCAGAAGGACGGGCGCACGGGTGTCTTCCGCGCCCCCGCGCGGCACTACCGCGACGTCGTCCTGCGGCTGCGCGAATGCGGGCTGCCCTATGAGGACCGCGCGAAGCGCTTCGAGCCGGTGGAGCTGCCCCTCACCGTCCCCATCGAGCCCTTCCCGCACCAGCGCGCGGCGCTGGACGCGTGGACGCGCGCCGGGGGCCGGGGACTGGTGGAGCTGCCCACGGGCGCGGGCAAGACGCTGCTGGCGGTGCTGGCCATCGCGTGGGTGAAGCGGCCCACGCTGGTGGTGGTGCCCACGCTGGACTTGATGGCGCAGTGGCAGGGCGTGCTGGCGAAGCACTTCTCCGGCCCGGTGGGCATGGTGGGCGGCGGCGTCAACGACCGCCAGACGCTGACGGTGACGACGTACGACTCCGCGGCGATGCAGATGGAGTTCACGGGCAACCGCTTCGGCCTGCTCATCTGCGACGAGTGCCACCACCTGCCCGCGCCCAGCTATCGCTTCATCGCGGAGGGGACGCTCGCGCCCTACCGGCTGGGGCTCACCGCGACGCTGGAGCGCGCGGACGGCGGCGAGCGCGTGTGCGAGGAGCTGCTGGGGCCGCTGGTGCACCGCACCGGCATCGACGAGCTCCAGGGCCAGTACCTGGCGCCCTACGAGGTCCGCCGCATCGAGGTGCCGCTGACGCCCGACGAGAAGACGCGCTACGACGAGGCGCGAGGCCGCTACCTCACGTTCGTGCGGAGGCTGGGCGTGCCGCTCGCGTCGCCGGAGGGCTGGGCGCGCTTCCTGGCGCAGAGCCAGCGCAGCGACGAAGGCCGCGCGGCGTACCGGGGCTACCGGGAGCAGCGCCGCATCGCGCTCACCTCCAGCGGCAAGCTGGACGCGCTCTGGAAGATATTGCTGGAGCACCGCGAGGACCGCGTCATCGTCTTCACGGACGACAACGAGACGGTCTACACGCTGGCGCGCAAGCTGCTCCTGCCCGCGCTCACGCACCACACGCCGCTGCCGGAGCGCAAGGCCCTGCTGGCCGCGTTCTCCAGCGCGGAGCTGCCGGTGCTGCTCACCTCCCGGGTGCTCAACGAGGGCGTGGACGTGCCCGACGCGCGCGTGGGCGTGGTGCTCAGCGGCAGCGGCAGCGTGCGCGAACACGTGCAGCGCCTGGGCCGCATCCTGCGAAAGCGCCCCGGCAAGCGCGCCCTGCTCTACGAGGTGTGCTCCGCGCAGACGGCGGAGAGCGGCATCAGCGAACGGCGCAGGCAGCACCGCGCCTACCAGGAACCGGAGGGCCCACCCGATGCTGACGCGTGAGCTGCTCGCCTCGCGCGTGCGCGAAGGCATCCTGCGTCCTTCCTTCGTGAAGACGCATGACCCGTCCCTCCAGGCGCTCGCGAAGGAGCTGCTCGCGGACGCGGAGGCCCTGCGCGGTCAGAGCCGCGACGACGTGGAGGAGGCCTTCAGCCTCAAGGCCGGCGCGTTCAGCCGCCCCAAGGTCGCGCGCGGGCTGGTGAAGCTGCTCCTGGACCGGCTCCTCTTCGATGAAGCCGGTGAAGGCGCCACGGAGACACGCTGGCGCACGCTGCTCGTGGGCGCGAAGGTGCTGCGGACCCTTGCTCCGGACACCACCCTGGAGGCCTACGAAGCGCGCCTCACCGAGGCCCTGGACGCGCCGCTGCCGGACACGCGCGAGGCGCTGTACTCGGACCTGCCCGGCAACCGGAAGCTGCTGGGCTGGGACGGCGACGCGCTCACGCCGCAGGGATTGCTGGACCGCTACAACCTGGCGCTCGCGCAGGGGCCGCTGCTCAACGCGCGCCGCCTCACCCTGCGCGCGCGGTCGCCGGAGCTCTTGCGCGTGCGCAAGCTGCTGCGCTGGCTGAAGTTCTGCCGGCTGGTGGCGGAGGTGCGGCGCGACGGCGAGGACTGGTCGCTGGAGGTCGAGGGCCCCGGCGCGATGCTGTCCCTGCAGAAGAAGTACGGCCTGCAGCTCGCGAGCTTCCTCTCCGTGGTCCCCATCCTGGAGCGCTGGGACCTCTCCGCGGTGCTGGAGGACGCGCGCAAGCAGTCCACGCTCCAGCTGTCCCACGAGGATCCGCTCGTGTCCCCGCTGCCCGCCGCGCTGGGGCACGTGCCGCCAGAGGTGACCGCGCTGGCCGAGGGGTTCGAGGACGCGGCCTGGGAGCTGGACTTGACGCCCCTGCCCCGCCACACCGGCGCCGCCGGCCTGTGCGTGCCCGACCTCACCTTCCGCCACCGGAAGACGGGCCAGGAGGTCGCGCTGGAGCTGTTCCACCCGTGGCACGCGGCGCCGCTGTCACGCCGGCTGTCGGAGCTGCGCGCGCGCCCTGACACAGGGCTGCTGCTGGGCGTGGACCGGGCGCTGGCGAAGGAGTCGGCGGAGCGGCAGGTGCTGGAGGAACACCCGCAGGTGGTGCTCTTCAACGGCTTTCCGTCCGTCCGGAAGCTGCGGGAGCGGCTGGCGCGATGGGACGGCGCGGCGGAGGCCGGATGAGCACCGGGGTGGCTTCAGCTCCGCGGTTTGAACTGCGAGGCCAGCACGCTGAGGATGCGGATGGAGCCCCGGTCCAGCTGCTTCGCGCGGCGCAACAGCCGGCGCAACTCCGCGGACTCGCCGTAGTCGGACGGAGGCTCCGCGGCCCACTTCACGTCCTGCGATGGCTTGAGCCCCAGCGCCTCGTCCGCGGAGATGGACAGCACCACGCACAACCGGCGGAAGGTCTGGATGCTGGGCAGCATGTGCCCGCGCTCCAGCCGCCCATAGACTTCACTCGCGATGCCGATGCGCTCCGCCACGTCCGCCTGGGTCAGGTTCAGGCGGGTGCGGGCGACGCGGGCCGCACCTCCGAGCCGGGATGCGAGGGTCTTTTCCATGGGGTCGTTAACCTACCGGGTTCGCCCATGTCGATATGACTTGAGAGGTTGGCTTCCAAGAACTTCCGGGGTAGGCTTTTCGCGACACAACCTCTTGCGTCAAGCCCGTCCGCACCACCCAGTGCCTTCATGCAAGAGCCCTCCACCCCTCCCAGCTTCCTGTTCGTGGACGCGGATCCGCGCGCGCTCGCCGCGCTCCGCCGGCTCGCCAGGCACCTGCCCGGAGACAAGCGCTTCGCCCAGGGCGTGCGCGAAGCGGAGCAGCTGATGGGGGAAGCGGCGCCCTCCGTGGTGGTGAGCGGCTACGGCCTGCCGGACGGGGACGGGCTGTGCCTGCTCACGTGCGTGCGCGCCCGGCATCCGCGCGCCGCCTGCGCGCTGCACACCTCGCATCCGCCCACGCGCGGGCTGCGGGAGAAGGGCATCACCTGGATGGACCGCGCCGCGCCGCCGCAGCAGGTGCTGGCGCTCCTGGCGTCGCTGGGCTGACGGCCGGAGCCGGCGGCCGGGCGTTCCCATGGCGCGCGCGGCCGTGCGCGTTAAGGTAGGGCCTTCCCGCGCGCACACCATGAAGCTCTACGCCATCAGCGACCTGCACCTGCGGCACAAGGAGAACCACGAGGCGCTGGCGGCACTCGCGCCGCGCCCGGACGACTGGCTCATCGTCGGCGGGGATGTGGGCGAGACGCTCGCGGACATGGAGCTGATGCTGCGCACGCTCACCGCGCGCTTCCGCCAGGTCGTCTGGGTGCCGGGCAACCACGAGCTGTGGACCATGCCCTCCGAACAGCCACCGCTGAAGGGCGAGGCGCGCTACCTGCGCATGGTGGACCTGTGCCACCGCTACGGTGCGCTCACGCCGGAGGACCCGTACCCGCGCTGGCCGGGAGAGGGCCCGCACCGCGTCGTCGTCCCCATGTTCCTGGGCTACGACTACACCTTCCGTCCGGACACCGTGCCCGCGGACAAGGCGCTGGAGTGGGCCTGGGAGGACGACATCATGTGCACGGACGAGGTGCTGCTCCACCCGGAGCCCTACCCCACCCGTCAGGCCTGGTGCCACGCGCGCGTGGAGCGCACCCGCGCGCGGCTGGAGCGGCTGCCAGAGGGGTGCTCCACCATCCTCATCAACCACTACCCGCTGCGCTACGAGCACGTGCGGCTGCCGCGCATCCCGCGCTTCTCCATCTGGTGCGGCACGCGCCTCACCGAGGACTGGCACACGCGCTACCGCGCGGAGGTGGTGGTGACGGGGCACCTGCACATGCCCGCCACGCTGTGGCGTGACGGCGTGCGCTTCGAGGAGGTCTCCCTGGGCTATCCCATGCAGTGGCGCCACCGGGGCGGCCTGGAGCGCTGCCTGCGCGAGGTTCTGCCCGGTCCGGAGAAATCCGCCCCACCGCCGCGTTGACGATGCGGAGCACGCGGGCGTGTAGTGGCGCCCCATGCCCGAGTCCTCCTCCGCCGGTCCCGTCGAAGCCTCCGAGCGCGTGCACCTGCTGGACGCCCTGCGCGGCTTCGCGCTCTTGGGTGTCTTCCTCTCCAACAGCCTGAGCTGGTTCAGCGGCCGGTCGCTGCTGCCGCGCGAACAGGCGAAGGCGCTGACGGCGTCCACCCTGGAGACGGTGGTCAACTCGCTCTACGCCTTCTTCGTGGACCAGAAGTTCGTCACCCTCTTCTCCCTCCTCTTCGGCCTGGGCTTCGCGCTGCAGATGACGCGCGCGGAAGGCCGGGGCACGTCCATCGTGCCGGTGTACCGGCGCCGGCTGCTGGTGCTGCTGGGGCTGGGCCTCGTCCACATGTTCGCGGTCTGGGTGGGGGACATCCTCAGCACCTACGCGCTGGTGGGCTTCGTGCTGCTCCTGTTCCGCGGGCGCTCCGACCGGACGGTGCTCACGTGGGTGGCGGTGCTGTTCGTCGTGCTGCCGCTCACGCTGTCCATCGCGCAGCGCTACGGCCCGGAGCTGCTACACGGCAAGGAGGGCGCGGAGGCCGCCGCCAAGGCCACGAAGGAGGAGGAGGCCGCGCACCGCACGGCGTTCTTCACCGGCCTGTCCAGCCACTCCGTGCTGGCGTCCCAGCAGGCCAACGCCGTCTACGCCTGGCAGAACCTGCCCAACCCGGGCCGCCCCATCTGGCTGTGCATCATCCTGGGCCGCTTCCTGCTGGGCCTGTGGGCCGGGCGCAACCGGGTGCTGGAGGAGGTGGAGCGCCACCGCAAGCTGCTCGTCCGGGTGATGGCGTGGGGCCTGGCCGTGGGCAGCGCCGTCGCCACCCTGTCGCTGGTGCTCAACCTGATGAACCGGAACGTTCCCGGCGGCGGCCCCCTGGGACAGCTGAGTCCTCCGGCGTGGATGGTGGGGATGCGCACCCTGCGGGAGGTGGGCTACCTCTTCATGGGCACGGGCTACGCGGCGGCCTTCGCGCTGCTCTTCCAGAAGGAGCGCTGGCGCAAGGTGCTGGGCGTGCTCACGCCCGCGGGCCGCATGGCGCTGACGCTCTACCTCATGCAGTCGGTCATCAGCATCGGGCTGTACGACGGCTGGGGGCTGGGGCTCGTGGGCCACACGCCGCCGTCGCGCACGGTGCTGCTGTGCCTGGGCGTCTTCGCGGCGCAGGTCGCCTTCAGCCACTGGTGGCTGGCCCGCTTCCGCTTCGGTCCGGTGGAGTGGCTGTGGCGCTCGCTCACCTACGGCCGCGCCCAGCCCATGCGCCTCACGCCCGCCAACGAGGCGCGCACGGCGCACTGATCCACGTGATTTGACGCTGCCGAGGGCGCCAGCGTGTAGTGCCCGGTATGTCCGAGTCCCCCTCTACCGCCGGTCCCATCGACAACGCCGAGCGCGTCCACACCCTGGACGCCTTGCGCGGCTTCGCGCTCCTGGGCGTCTTCGTCTCCAACAGTCTGAACTGGTTCAACGGCCGGTCGATGCTGCCGCGAGAGCAGGCCCTGGCGCTGGCCGCGTCGCCGCTGGAGGTCGCGGTCAGTTCGCTCTTCGCGCTGCTCATCGAGCAGAAGTTCGTCACCCTCTTCTCGCTCCTCTTCGGGCTGGGGTTCGCGCTGCAGATGACGCGCGCGGAAGGGCGGGGCACGTCCATCGTGCCGGTGTACCGGCGCCGGCTGCTCGTGCTGCTGGGCATCGGGCTGGTCCACATGTTCGCCATCTGGGTGGGGGACATCCTCAGCACCTACGCGCTGGTGGGCTTCCTGCTGCTGGCGTTCCGCAAGGCCTCCGGGAAGACGGTGCTCGTCTGGGCGGCGGTCTTCCTGTTCGTGGTGCCCATCGTCTACTCCATGGGGCAGCGGATGCTCCCCGTGCTGATGGACGGCGCGGCGGAGACGGAGCGCGCCCAGAAGGTCACGCGGGAGCAGGACGCAGCGCGCCGCGCGGCGTTCCTCGCCGGCCTGTCCAGCGACTCGGTGGTGACCAGCCAGCAGGCCAACGTGCGCTACGGATGGACGGGCCTCTCCAACCCGGGCCGCCCCATCCTCCTGTCCATCATCCTGGGCCGCTTCCTGCTGGGCCTGTGGGCGGGGCGCCGGGGGCTCCTGCAGGACGTGGAGCGCCACCGCCCGCTCCTGCGGAAGCTGGCCGCCTGGGGGCTGGGGG
>NZ_RAWK01000344.1 GCF_003612165.1 Corallococcus aberystwythensis
CCCTGCCCCGCCGCCGCCTCCGTCCCGGGAGCGCGGCTCACCGCGCCGGGCGCAGATTCTCGATGACCTCGCGGCCGGGCTCATCGACGCGGACGAGGCCGCTCAACGTCTCAAGAAGGCACGGGAGTAACCACCATGATGGACCCTGAAGCCACGCCGTCCTCCGACGCCTCGTCGTCCGCGCGCGACGGTTCCCAGCGCCACGCGATTCCGTGGGGGCAGCACGCGGAGCTGGAGCTGCACGCGCTCGCCGCCACGCTCGTCGTGTCCGCGTTGCCGGAGGGCGAGAAGCCCTACCTGGTCACGCACGGCCGGATGGAGGCGCGCATCCAGGAACACGGCCGCCTGACGAAGGTGGAGCTGGTGCCGCGCGAGGCGGGCTTCCTGTCGCTGTTCTGGCGCCAGGGCGGACAGGCGGAGCTGTTCGTGCCGCCCGACGTGAAGGCGAAGCTCCAGCTGGACGCGGGCGCCGTGCGCATCGCGGGCCTGAAGGACTGCGAGCTGGAGCTGTCCACCGACGCGGGCACGGCGAGCCTGCGCGACGTGCACGGCAAGCTGACCCTGCGCACCGGCGCGGGCCGCATCATCGGCGAGCGCGTGGGTGGCACCTTCCACGTCCACGCCGCCGCGGGCGCGGTGAAGCTGGACGTGGACGCGCTGGACGTGGGCGAGCACCGCATCGGGACGCAGGTGGGCGCGGTGGAGATCCGCCTGGTGTCCGGGCTGGACGTGAACATCTCCGCCCACACGTCGCTGGGCTCCACGCAGACGCGCTACCCGTCCAACCCGCAGGCAGCCACGACGCTCCTGATGGAGACGGAGCTGGGCTCGGTGCGCATCCGCGAGTCGGGCCGTTCAGCCCGCGAGGAGGCGGAGGGCTGGGAGGAGGACTCGCTGCGCTGGCAGCGTCAGGCGGAGCGCTGGCAGCGCCGCGCGGAGCGCCACGCGAACCAGTGGGCCCATGCGTGGGCGAACTCGTGGGGCGCGCCGTCCTGGGCGGGCCCGGGCGCCCGTCACCACCACCGGCCGCAGCCGCCCATGCCACCCCAGCCGCCCCAGTCCCGGGGCATCCCCGACGAGGAGATGCGCCGCGTGCTGGACCTGGTGGAGGCCGGCAAGCTCAGCGCGGAGGACGCCCAGAAGCTGCTCAAGGCCATGCAGCGGTGATGCTCGTCCCTCGCGGTCGCCCAGGAGCCCGCCCGCGGAGGGCGAAGCGGCTGAAGAACCTGACCTCGCCCTGACGCCGCTCAGGCGCCCTGGGTGAGGAAGCGGAAGGGCCGCACGCAGTCCTCGCGGGTGCAGCGGAAGAGGTAGCCCCGGCCGTTGTCGCCGAAGTCCAGGCCGAAGGGCATCGCGGCCAGCTGCGCGATGAAGCGCATGGGCGCGTCACAGCACTCCGGCGTCGCCTCGCCGTTGAGCCACCCGGGCACGCCGCCCACCTTGCTCTCCGGCGCCTCCTCCTGCGCGCGGTCCAGCGCGGTGAGCTGCTCCTCGGTGGCGTCGTTGACGTCCACCGACAGGGCCTCGGTGTCCTCGGTGGCGGGCTCGAAGCCGAGCGTCCATTCCGCGTACGGCTTCACCGGCCCCGGGGGCGCGCTCACGGACGGCGCGCCGGCCTGCACCGGCACCGCCGCGTTGGCGCCCTCCTCCGGGTCCCACCGGAAGCAGACGGTGTCGGGGTTCTCGCACTGGAAGACGTGGACCGACGCGTGTGGCGTGAGGTCCAGCCGTCCTTCGACGTGCGGCAACTGGAAGAGGAAGCGCTGCGGCCCGCCGCACATGGCGCAGGCGGGCCACTCCAGGGGTCCCGGGGCCTCGGGCGTGCCCCCCACCTTCAAGAGGGGGACACCGGTGCGGCCAGGGACGAGCGCCCACAGGGGCGCGAGCGGACGGGACATTCCGCGGACTCTAGAAGTCCGCGATGCGGTCGGCCAGTGACGCGTCGTCCACGAAGGGGTTGCGGTTCTGCTGGTAGGTCTCGATGACGTCGTTGCGCTTCACTTCCGCGGCGTCCACCTTGTCCAGCGTGTTCCACTGCTTGAGCACGGCCTCGTCGTCCGCCGGGATGTGCTTGTTGTAGACGGTGGAGAAGTAGAACAGCGCGCGCGCCACGTTTCCCTTGTGCGCGTCGGGCGGCTCGAAGACGGTGCGGCCCTTCTCGTCGGTGCCGAACCTGGCGCCGTTCTCCTCCCACTTCACGTTCTTCACCGTGCCGAAGGGGTAGTTGCCCCGGATGGAGTTGGCCTTGCTGTCGGTGGGGAACAGGTGGTGCAGGTCCGCCTTCGCCGCGCCCGTGGCGCCCTTGGACTGGGGCCAGGTGTGCTCGGTGTTCATCACGTTGCTGCTGGGAATCTTGTTCGTCTTCAGTTCCTTGCCCGTGTAGACGCACGTCACGACGCCGTCGTGGTTGTCCAGGGTGGTGAAGATGACCTTGCGCGCCTGGTTGTAGCCCAGGTCCTTGTGCTTGCTGACCGCGTCATGCAGGGCGTTGATCAGCGCCTGGTCCTTCAACCCGTCGTAGCGCGGGTCCGGCTTGGACGGCGGCACGTCCTCCACCGGCACCTGCGGCGCGGGCACCGGCGTCGTGGGCGTCTTCGACGGGGCGCGGGCCTCGAACGTGGAGACCGAAGAGAACGCCTTCGGGGTGCGGGCCGTGGAGGCCGGGGCCGGCGTGGCGGCCGTCGAGGTGCGGGACACGGAGAGCGGGCGGGACGGGATGATCATGGACGGCCCTCGGGACTTCGAGGTGGGGGATGACCCATTTTCGTCCAGACGCGCCCCCGGTTGCGTGACGCACCGCATTTTCCCTTCGCGCCGGTGGGTTTTCTCCGCCCGACCCGGGACATCCTGGGAAAGCCCCCTCCGCCGGGCCCCGGAGCCAGGGAAAAGCGGGGCTCATCGCCGGCACCAGGACGGCCTGGGGGGCCGGGTTCCGGAGCCGGGCGGCGCGGACGGGGCGCGCGCTATGCCTTCCGGCGACACACGAACCGAGGGGGCTGCATCCATGAAGGTCGTGATTCCGGGTGGCACGGGCCAGGTGGGCGCACTGCTGGCGCGGGCGTTCCTCGCACGGGGCGACGAGGTCGTCCTCGTCAGCCGGGGAGGCCAGGGCGAGGCGCGCACGGTGTCGTGGGACGGACGCACCCTGGGTAATTGGGCGAAGGAGGTGGACGGCGCCGACGCGGTCATCAACCTGGCGGGGCGCAGCGTGAACTGCCGCTACACGGAGGAGAACCTGCGTCAGATGATGGACTCGCGGGTGGACTCCACGCGGGTGGTGGGCCAGGCCATCCAGCGGGCCGCGAAGCCGCCGCGCGTGTGGCTGCAGATGAGCACCGCGACGCTGTACGCGCACCGGCTGGACGCGCCCAACGACGAGGCCACCGGCCTCATTGGCGGGGACGAGCCCGGCGTGCCGGCGTACTGGAAGCGCAGCATCGACATCGCGCAGGCGTGGGAACGCACGCTGGCGGAGGCGGACACGCCCCACACGCGCAAGGTGGCGCTGCGCACCGCGATGGTGATGAGCCCGGACAAGGAGGGCATCTTCGACGTGCTCCTGGGCCTGACGCGCCGGGGCCTGGGCGGGCCCGCGGGCAGTGGTCAGCAGTACGTGTCGTGGATCCACGGCCAGGACTTCGTGCGCGCGGTGCAGCTGCTGCTGGAGCGCGACGACCTCAGCGGGCCGGTGAACCTGGCCGCGCCCAATCCCCTGCCCCAGCGCGAGCTGATGGCGAAGCTGCGCGAGGCGGCGCACGTGAGCGTGGGGCTGCCAGCGGCGAAGTGGATGCTGGAGGTGGGCGCGTTCTTCATGCGCACGGACACGGAGCTGCTGCTCAAGAGCCGCCGCGTGGTCCCCGGGCGCCTGCTGGACGCGGGCTTCACCTTCGAGTACCCCGACTGGGGAACCGCCGCGAAGAACCTCGTCGAGCGCTGGCGCGCGGGTGGCGGGCCCGTCCGGAGCTGACCGTGTCCACGAAGAAGTACCGCGTCCGCTGGGGTCGCATCACCGCGCTGGGGCTCGCCTTGGGCGCGCTGGGCACGGGCGGGGTCACGGCGGCGCGAGGCCTGCGCGCGGCGCAAGCGCTGGTGCATCCGGCGCGCATCCCGGTGACGAAGCCGTCCGGCACGGAAGCGCTCACGGGCCTGGAGGACGTGTCCTTCGAGGCCGCGGGGCGGAGGCTTCGCGGGTGGTACGTCCCATCGCGCGATGGGACCGCGGTGGTGCTGGTGCACGGCTTCGCGGACAACCGCACGCGGGTCCTCTTCGAAGCGCGGGCACTGGCCGGGGCGGGGCACGGCGTCCTGCTGTTCGATTTGCACGGTCAGGGCGAGAGCGAGGGCGACGCGGTGGGCTGGGGCGACAGCGAGCGCGAGGACGTGCGCGCGGCCCTGGCCTTCGTGCGCGCCCGGCCCGACGTGACGCCGGGACGGGTGGGCCTGTTCGGCTTCTCCATGGGAGGCACCACGGCCCTGCTGGTGGCGCAGGAGGACGCGCGGGTGAAGGCGGTGGCGGTGGCGGGCGCGTTCCCGGATCTCGCGGGGGACATGGGCTCGCATTACGGGCTGAGCACCTGGGCGGTGCTCTGGGGCCTGCGCCGGTCCGGCATCGACGTGGACGCGGTGCGCCCCGTGGACGGGATGTGCCGGCTGGAGGGCCGGCCGCTCTTGCTCATCAACGGAGGCCGCGACCCGGACGGCCCCCAGAAGCTGGGCGGCCAGCTCTACCGCGCGGCCTGCGAACCCCGTGAGCAGTGGGTGGTGCCCGAAGCGGGCCACGGCGAGTACGCCCAGAAGAACCCCGAGGGCTACGCGCGGCAGCTGCGTGACTTCTTCGGCCGCGCGCTATGAGCGGCGCCCGCGGGTGACGAAGTCCAGCCGCCCCTCGGTGTCGGTCCTCCGGTAGATCTCCTTCGTGTGCTCCTTCACCGTATTGAGGGCGAGCTTGAGCTCACGGGCGATGTCCTCATCCCTGGCCCCCTCGTTCAACAGGTCCGCCACCTTAAGCTGCTGGGGAGACAGTTTCCGGGACCACTCCTCCCGCATCCAGTGCAGCTCCTCGACGATGCGGACCTCGTACAACGTGCAGCCCGGGCGCAGCACCGTGGAGGGCTTGAAGCTCACCTTCAGGGTGTCGAGGCCCCTCGGCTTTGTCAGGGTCCTCTGATCAGGAGGCGGGACGCCGTCCAGGCTCGAAAGCCACTTCACGAAGGTCACCCAGTCCGCCGGCACGTCATGGCTGAGTTCCCTGGGAGTGGGGTACCAGTCGTTCACCACGTCCCTGGCGGTGCCCGTCTCCTCCACGCGGCGGCCCAGGGCGTTCAGGACCATCCCGGCCCACGGCTCCCTTGAAAGCGCCGACAGCAGGTCACCCCGGAAGCGCTCGGCCTGGAAGTCCTGGACGGTGTCCACCGCCTCCTTGATGGCGGGGATGAACGACTGGAGCAGCAGCTCATCCCGGAGGGAGAACTCCCTGGCGGATTCCTTGTACATCGCCAGGCCCCCCAGGAACTTCGCCCGGGTCTTGAACAGCAGCGTGGCCAGCACGCGCCGCAGCTTCAAGCCAGCCCTCACGCTGTGCTCGAAGGTCTCCGTGCGCTCCAGCGGAACGCCCTGAAGCATCACACCGTCCCTCGCCGCGCGGTTGGGCCGGCTCAGGGTGTACTGGTACACGAAGCACCGGGGCGCCCACGCCGAGTACCCCTGGAGCAGGGGCTTCACGGTCGGAGCCTCCCACTCCAGTCCCGGGGAGTTGTCCACGTGGGAGAACCCCACCGCGAGGTGCTCCGCCTTGCAGACGAGGAGCATCACGTCCTCGATGGCCTTGTAGATGTCCGCGAAGGTCCTGACGCCAATCAGGCGCCGCTCCATCTCACGGATCAACCGCAGCTCGCGCGATGTGAAGTTCACGGGTTACTCCCGGCGGCCCCTGGCGACGAACTCCGCGCGGCTGTGGACGCCGGTCTTCTCGAAGAGGGACTTGATGTGGACCTTCACCGTCTCCACGGAGCACCCGAGCCGGGGACCAATCTCCTTGTTCGCCAGGCCCTCGTGGAGACAGTCCGCCACGCGCGACTCCTGGGCGGTGAACTTCTCCTTCCAGTCCGGGCGCATCCAGTGGGCCCGCTCGTGCATGCGCACCTGCCACAGGTTGCGGCCGCCCCAGCTGACGGCGGACGGGCTGAACGTCACGTCCAACCGGTCCGCGCCGCGCTCCAGCGTGAGGGATTCCAACCGGGGATCCACCGCGACGTCGAAGCGGGACAGCGCCATCACCCGCTCCATCCAGGCCCGGGGCACGCCGTCGCTGAGCTCGTGGGGCGCGAACCACCGCTCCAGCAGCGGGATGGCCGGCCCCGTGTCCGCGACCTTCCGCCCCAGGCTGTTGAGCACCAGCACGGGGCTCGAGCCCATCGCCAGGGCCTTGAGCAGGTCCCGCTCGAAGCGCAGGGCGTAGAACTCCTGGAGCCGGGCCACCGCCCGGGAGATGTACGGGAGGATCTGCTGGAGGAACCACTGCGCCCGGACCGAGAAGGGCCGCGAGGACTCGCGGTACATCGCGATCCCCCCCTTCAGGTCCTGCTCCGTGAAGAGCAGCGACGCCAGCACGCGCTTGAGCTTCAGCCCCGCGCCCTGGCTGCGCCGGAAGGTCTCCGTCTCCGACAGGGGCTGCCCCTGGAGCATCTGGACATCACTGAGCACGACGTTGGGCTGCACCACCGTGGCGCGGAAGACGAAGTCCTCCTGCACCCATTCGGCGTAATCCTTGAGGAGGGGGTGGACGGTGTCCGTCTTCCATTGCAGGCCCGCAGTCCCGTCCGGATTCGCGCAGCCGACCGCGAGGTGATCCGCCTCGCAGAGCTTGAGCAGGGCGGAGGAGAGGGCCTCGTAGACGTCCTCGAGGGTCCGGGCGTTGCCCAGCGCTTCCTTCAGCTCCGAAATCAACGCCTGCTCACGCGACAGGAACTTCCGTGCCTTGCCCATGGGTACACCCCCGTTGCCAATACCCAACAAGTATTAGAGGGCGGAAACGGGGCCCATCCCTCCAAAGAGGTATGGACAACCTGTCGGGCACAGGGCCTCTCCCGGCGGGGCGGTGACGTCGGGCTGGACGGCTCCCCCCCTGGCAGGTCAGCCTGGACCGCTCCGGAGGACCTGAATCCCCATGGCTGCCCCGCTGCCCCCTGAGTCCCAGTTCCACATCGAAGTCATCAAGCTCCTGCTCCAGGTGGCCACCAGCGACGGCCGCGTCACCCGCGAGGAGATCGACTCCATCATCGACACCGCGCGCGGCTTCAGCGTGCCCCTGACGGAGCTCAGCGTCCTCACCCGCTGCCTGCACGAGGGCAAGCCGCTCCCCCCTCCGAACCTGAGCGTGCTGCGCGAGGACCCGCGGGCCGTCCTCGACGCCGTCCACACCCTCATCGCAGGCGACGGCCAGGTGCACGAGGCCGAGATTGCAATGGCCCGGCAGATCCGCGAGATGCTCGGCCTGGCGCCCTGAAGTCTTCGCGCTACGCGGGCACCTGCATCGGGTGCGCGTCCTTGTGCTCGGGCGCGCCCGCCAGCCTGCGGGTGAGCCGGCGCCGCACGACGTCCACGTGCTCGCGGAAGAAGTACAGGTTCTCCGCGTAGGCGATGGGCACCGCGATGCGGTTCACCTCGCGCTCGGCCTCCTCCAGCCGCTTGAGCATGTCCTGGAGCATCTCCTGGTCCGGGTCCTCCTCCAGCTGGATTTCAATCTCCTTCAGCCGCGCGTACCACCGGTGGATGCGCGAGCGCACCCGCCACAGGAGCGCCGCGGGCACCGCGCGGCCCAGCGGCACCACCACCGCGATGATGGGCACCAGCATCACCCACAGCCGGTCCACCAGGTTCGCCGCCCAGAACGGCAGGTAGCGCTGGAGCAGCGGCACGCCCGTCGCGTAATAGCGCTTCGCCTCGCTGCTCAGCGGGAAGCCCGCCGCGAGCGGCGCGGGGAACTCGCCCGTCTTGTCCAGCAGGCCCGCCGTACCGGAAATCTCACTGGCCGCGCGCATCAACAGGTACGCGAGCGCCGGGTGCAGGGAGTCCCGCGCCAGCAGGAGCGCGTTGGGCGCGAGCACCACCACGTCCTGGTCCGGCACGTTCTTCGCGAAGTCGAACACGCCCTGCGGCAGCACGTGGCGCGACAGGTACGGGTAGCGGCGCGTGTACGCCTCCGCGCGCGTGAAGCTGAGCAGCCGCACGTCCTTCACCGCCGCCAGCTTCTGGATGCGCGGCGACTCCGCCGGTGACACCAGGAACACCGCGTCCACCTTGCCCTGCGTCAGCGCGTCGATGGCCGCGTCCCGCTCCAGCGGCAGCAGCTCCGTGGGCGCCGCGTCCACCTTGTTCGCCTGGAGCAGCGTCATCGCCAGCGCGCGCGTGCCGCTCTCCTCGGGGCCTACGGCGATGCGCTTGCCCTGGAGGCCGCGCACGTCGTCCACGGGCTCGCCCCGGTAGAAGACCCACAGGGGCACGTAGGAGAGGCTCCCCAGCGACGCCACGTGCTCCGGCACCTCCTGCCCCTTGCCGCCGGTGGTGCCGCTCTGCGCGAAGGCGATGTCCACGCCGCTGTCCTCCGCGGCCAGCAGCGCCACGCTGCCCACGGAGCCCTTCGTGGTGCGCAGCTCCAGCGTCACCCCCTGCTGCGCGAGGAACTTCTGGTAGCGCTTCGCCATGTAGTTGAAGCCGCCCTCGTCCGGCGCCAGCGCCATCACCAGCGTCTTGGGCGGCGCGGGCTTGACGAAATAGAACGTCACCGCGAATGCCACCGCGATGAGCAGCGCCGCGGGAGCGACGGCGATCCACAAATCGCGCCGCAACGTGCGCTTGAGCTGCGCCTTCAACGTGTCCGTCTTCATGAGGATGCGCAGTATACCGACCGCGCCGTGCGGGGCCCCGCCGTACACCGCGTCGCTCCAAGCAGGCAGGCACGCCCCGACCTGGGGGCACTTGGCGCATCAACTTGCGCGACACACCCTCCCTCCCAGGCCTTTCTGAAGGGGTGCGGCATGGGTTGGCGCGGCGGGTGGGTGATG
>NZ_RAWK01000345.1 GCF_003612165.1 Corallococcus aberystwythensis
CGGCGCGCCCACCCTTCGACCAAGAATTCGGGCGGCGCGGCGTCTTCTCCGCGGGCCTGAGCAGCGTTTCCATCACCCATGGGGTGTGCTTAGGTCGCAAACCCCTTTGAATGCCCAGGGTTCCTTCCACCGGAAGGGCCCGGGGTCACTCCCGGAGCGACTTCATGGACAACAACACCGAGGCCCCCCGAGAGAAGCCTTCCGTGGCGGAGGCGTTCGAGCGGATCTGGAGCCAGGCGCTCCTGGCGGTGAACACGGCCGAAGAAGAGGCTTCCCGCGCCGTGCAGCGCGTGGCGTCCGTCGCGGGCTGGAGCCAGGACGAGGTGAAGCGTCAGGCCCGCGAGTTCGCGGAGCGGCTGACGGGGCACCGCAAGGACCTGGAGCACAACGTGGAGGAGCGGGTCCGCACGGCCCTGACGCTCCTGAAGCTGCCCCGCCGCGAGGAACTGCAGGCCTTTGGTGCCCGCCTGGAGCGTCTGAACGAACGCATCCAGGCCCTGGAGCACCGCAAGTGAGAGGACCCGCCGCCTCGGGCGGCAGGTCGCTGGGAACGCGGTTCTTCGCGGGGTTGCACGCCCTGAGCAGCGGGTGCTCCCGGCTCCCGTTGCTCGCGGGCGTGGCACTCGTGGTGTCCGCGCGGGTGGTGCCCCTCCTGGAGGAGTCCGCCCCCCAGTCCGTGGTCCCCGAGGTGGTGGCGCAGGAGGCCGTCTCCGAGGAGGCGGCGCTCATCGACGCCGTGCTGGCCAAGCGGGCCCCGGACCTGGGGCTCACCCTGCGCCGGCGGCTGGGACAGGCCATCGACGAGGAGTCGCGCCGCACGGGCTATGACCCGCTGCTGGTGCTGGCCCTCATCGACGTGGAGTCCGACTTCGAGGAGGAGTCCGTCTCCGAGAAGGGCGCCCGCGGCCTGATGCAGATCAAGCCCAGCACGCTGCACTTCCTGGCGGAGAAGGAAGGCCTGAGGCTGTCGCGCGAGGAAGTGGTGGCCGACCCCGCCGTCTGCGTGCGCCTGGGCATCCGCTACCTGCGTTCGCTGCAGGGCCGCTTTGGCGGCGACCTGGACCTGGCGCTGATGGCCTACAACGCGGGCCCCACGCGAATCCGGGACGCCATGAAGGCCGGGGAGCTGGAGAAGTTCCGCCGCTACCCCCGGGCCGTGAGGCGCGACTTCCGCCGCTTCCGCGAGGGCCACGGCCTGGGCGGGGACTGGGCGCTCGCGCAGCGCGGCCCGCCTCCGCCAACACCCGACGAGACGCCGACCGCGTCGCCCTGAGGGCCCGCGCGGCTGGATTGGAAGACGGGCCCCCAGGTGAATGTTCGGGGCGGCGGAGCGCTCCAAGTGGGGCCGTCCCCGCCTTGTCCCGCTCCCCCGGGTGCGCTAAGTCGTTGCAAGCCCCCGGGACTGTTGAGGATTCCCAGGAGGAATGCCCCCCATGCCCCGTCCGTCCGCCCGCATCGCACTCACCGTCGCGGCTTCGCTCGTTCCCATGCTGGCCCTGGCCGGTTCGGTCTTCCTGAACGGCGTGAAGATCGATGGTGTGACGAACCAGCGCTTCGAGAAAGCCACCGTCCGCATTGACGGCGAGGGGAACGTCCACATCGACGCGCCGGGCTACGCCGCCCGCGTGACGACCGTGACGCCCACACCCACGCCGCCATCCACCGCCACTCCTCCGGCCTCCGCGCCCCCGGACGCGGGCGTCGTCGCGCAGGCCCCCGCGCCTGCCGCTTCCCCGTCCGTGCCGGGGCGCATCACGCAGCGCTACTGGCTGGTGACGGAGCAGACGACGCCGGGCATGACGGACTTCGACATCGACGTGTACGTGAACTCGCGCTGGCTGCGTCGTTTGCGCAACAACGAGGACCAGGTGGTGGTGGACATCACCAGCCAGTTGCGTCCCGGTGCGAACGCGGTGACGCTGATTGCCCGCAAGCAGGCGGGGGGAAGCCGCCGCAGCACGTCGCCCGCGAACGTCTTCAAGGTGATCATCGGCGAGGGCAACGAGGGCGGCGGCAACGTGATGATTGACACGCCCCTCATCCGCTTCCAGAAGACGGCTGCGGACGCGCAGGACGCGACCGAGGAGTTCACCCTCACCACCCGCTAGGGTGCGCGCGGGAAGGGAGACGACGGTGTTCACCATCGACGAGCGCTACCGGGGGCTCCCCGCGAACCGCGAGCAGGTGCTCGCGCTGCACCTGCCCCTCAACACGCCGCACGTGGCCATTCCCGGCAAGCAGGCCGGACCCGCGCAGGCCTTCGTGGTGGGGCTTCGCGGCGGACAGGGCGCGGGCGTCTTCGTGTACCTGTACCTCGTGGAGGAGGGGGACTGCGCGGTGTACGTGTCCGGCCGGCGCATCCAGTCCGCGGACGAACTGCGGGAGGACGAGGACGACGCGCTCGCGTTCGTGGAGTCGCTGGGCTTCATGATGGACAACGCGAACTGGCGTGCCGCGGCCCCCGCGCAGCAGGACGAGTGGCTCAAGACGCTGCCCGTGTTCTTCCGGGAGCCCACGCTCGTGCCCGCCGTGAAGGCCCGCGCCGAAGAGAAGCGCAACGTCGCCACCACCCTGGGCCGCTTCCTGGCCGCGTTCTGAACCTCCACCCCGGATTGGCACCCATGTCCCGCATCACTTCCTCCTGCTTCCTCGCGTTCGCGCTCGCGTCGGCGGGCTGCGCGCACGTCCCCACGGAGAAGGAGCGCCAGAGTTCGGAGATCCACTACGACCTGGGCATCCAGGCCCAGCAGCACGGCCACGTCCAGGACGCGCTCGGGGAGTACCAGAAGGCGCTGGAGCAGAATCCGGACAACCCGGAGGCGCACAACGCCATGGGCGTCCTGCTGCACCTGTCCTTCCGGCGGCTCGACGAGGCGTCGTCCCACTACGAGAAGGCGCTGGCGCTGCGGCCGTCCTTCTCCGACGCGCGCACCAACCTGGGCAACCTGCGCCTGGACCAGGGGCGCTACGACGACGCCATCAAGCTGTACGAGCAGTCGCTCAACGACATGCAGTACCGCTACGGCTACTCCGCGCAGGGGAACATGGGCTGGGCGCTCTACAAGAAGGGCGACACGGTGAGCGCGCTGCAGAACATCAAGGCGGCCATCACCCTCAACCCGGAGTTCTGCCTGGGCTACAAGAACCTGGGCATCATCTACGACGAGACGGGCAAGACGGAGGAGGCGTGCCGGCAGTTCGGGAACTACCGTGAGAAGTGCCCGGACGTGGCGGACGCCTACCGCCGCGAAGGCGTGTGCCAGGCGAAGCTCGGGCGGGTGGAGGAGGCGAAGAAGGCGTTCGCGGGCTGCGAGTCCAAGGCCCAGCCCACCGAGCAGGTGCTCAAGGACGACTGCCGCTCACTGCTGGACCACCTCTAGCCGCGGGGGCCCCGAAAGACCGTGGACCACGTCGACTTCGGCAAATACCTCAGCCAGCAGCGCGAGCTTCGCGGCCTGTCGCGTGAGGACGTCTCCCGGGAGACGAAGATTCCCCCCAGCCTCGTCGCGGCGCTGGAGGCGGGGCAGGTGGAGCGGCTGCCCGAGCGCGTGTTCGTGCTGAACTACATCCGCGCGTACGCGCAGGTCATCGGCCTGTCGCCGGAGGAAGCGGCGCTGCGCTACGAGGAGGTGGACCGGGCGGTGCCCGCGCCTTCACCGGCGCAGCTCGAGAAGGCGCGGCGCAAGCGGGCGTACGTCATCCTGGCCGTGCTCCTGGCGGTCCTGCTCCTGGGCGCGGGCCTGTTCCTGGTGCTGACCGGGAAGCTTCCGCCCCCCGCCGCGCGTTGAAGAGGGGTTATGGAGCGGTACGCCGACGATGCGTTCGTGCTGTCCACGGTCGACTATGGTGAGTCCGACCGGCTGGTGACGCTGCTCACGCGCGAGCACGGCAAGCTGACCGCGTTCGCCGCGGGTGCGCGCAAGAGCAAGCGCCGTTTCGCGGGAGCGCTGGAGCCGTTCATGCGGCTGCGCGTGCAGTTGGTGGAGACGCGCGGCAGCACGGTGCGGATCGATTCGGCGGACATCGTCGCGGGCTTCTACGCCGCGCGCGAGGATCTGTCGCTCATCGCCCGGGCGCTGTACGCGGTGGAGCTGTGCCGCGAGCTCACGCGCGAACACGAACCGCACCCGGAGCTGTTCGAGCTGATGGAGGGCTACCTGCACCGGCTGG
This sequence comes from Corallococcus aberystwythensis, assembly GCF_003612165.1. Classification (GTDB taxonomy): domain Bacteria; phylum Myxococcota; class Myxococcia; order Myxococcales; family Myxococcaceae; genus Corallococcus; species Corallococcus aberystwythensis. The sequence goes on from NZ_RAWK01000345.1 coordinate 4,171, forward strand.
ACGCGAAGGAGGCCGGGCCCACATCGTTGCTCGCGTTCGAACTGGCGGCGCTGGCGCAGGCGGGGTTGATGCCCCGGTTCGACTCCTGCTCGCTGTGTGGCGGACAGCCCGGCGAGCGGCCCCGGTTCGATCAGGGCCACGGTGGCGCGGTGTGCGAGCCGTGTGGCGGACGCGCGCGTGATTCGGTGGCGGTGCCGGTGGCGCTGCTGGCCGGGCTTCGTTCGCTGCAGGAAGGGGCGCGCACGCCGTTGCCCGCGGACCTTCGTGCTCGGGCGCGCGGACTGCTCAACGTCTTCATCGCGCACCACCTGGGCCGCAAGCTCAAGAGCGTGGACTTCATGGCGCAGGTGGGCCTGGACTGACGGGCGGCGCGCGGCCCGCAGGGGGGAGTGTCATGCACGAGGCCGGACCGCTGGACGTGGTGTGTGTCGGCGAGACGCTGGTGGACTTCCTTCCCGTGGCAGGGGGCGCCACGCGCGTGCGGGACGTGGAGGCCTGGAAGCCATCGCCGGGAGGCTCTCCGGCCAACGTGTCCGTGGGGCTCGCGCGGCTGGGCCTGCGCTCGGCGATGGTGGGCGTGGTGGGCTCGGACGAGTTCGGCCACTTCCTGCGGGACCGGCTGGCCGCGGACGGCGTGGACGTGAGCCGCCTGCGCCAGGTGGACCACGCTCGCACGGGCCTGCTGTTCGTCTCGCTGGATGCGCACGGCGAGCGCAGCTTCACGTACTTCCGGACGCGTTCAGCGGAGTTCCTGCTGGATGACTCCGACGTGGATGGCGGCTTCGTGCGGCGTGCGAAGGCGCTGCACTGCGGCTCCAACTCCCTGCTCCTGCCGGAGGCGCGTGAAGCCATGGTGCGCATGCTCACCCTGGCGCGTGAGTCCGGGATGCTGGTGAGCTGTGATCCGAACCTGCGGCTGCACATGTGGACGCAGCCCGAGGAGCTGCGGGCGCTCCTGGGCCGCATGCTCCCGCTGTGCACGGTGGTGAAGCTGTCGGAAGAGGAGATCCACTTCGCGACCGGCGAGCACTCGCCCGAGGCGGCCCTGCATGTCCTGGCCGCCCAGGGCGTGCGGTTGCCCGTGGTGACGCTGGGCCCGCGCGGTGCGGTGTTCCTCTGGCAGGGTGAGGTCCTCTCCGTTCCCGCGCCGCAGGTGACGGTGGTGGACACGACGGGCGCCGGTGACGGCTTCGTGTCCGCGATGCTGAGCGGACTGGTGCGCGGGTATGGCGACGCGCGCTCACTGGAGGGGGCGACGCGCGAGGACCTGGTCGCTGTCATGACCTTCGCCGCGGGCGTGGGGGCTCGCGTGGTGACGAGGCTGGGCGCGGTGGCTGCGCTCCCCCTGGCGTCCGAAGTGGAGGGGCTGTTCCCCCCTCTGCCTTCCGGGCCCGACGCCGTGCGACGCATCGCGCGCTGACGGGAAGCGCCGTGCAGGGTCAGGCTGGCGTGCTTCGCTGCGTCCACCATGGCCCACCATCCCATCCAGGAGGGACCGATGAGCGACACCCGAGACACCTCTTCCTCCCCGCAGGCGCGGGTCCGGGGGCTGGAGCAGATCGACCGGCTGTCGGTGCCCCTGCCGCATGGCACCGAGGTCACGACGCGCGTGGAACGTGTGGCGTCCGCGGGGCGCCGCATCCCCCAGGGGGTGGTCGGCCGGGTGGTGCGCGCGCATGACGGCGGCTTCGACGTGCAGATCGTCGGAGTGGGCGAGGTGTGGTTCGCGCGGGACGAGTTGGTGCCCCGGCGCGCGGGCCAGGTGCAGTTCGCCCAGCGGCGCGAGGCGGCCTGGGGCGCGCTGCGGCCGTGCGTGGTGCTGGAGACGCGCGTGGGCAGTCATGCCTGGGGGCTCGCGGACGAGCGCTCCGACGTGGACGTTCGCGGTGTCTTCGCACTGCCCCTGCCGTGGACGCTGGGCCTGGGGCAGCCGCCGCAGGACCTGGTGAGCGCGGATGGCAGCACCACGTACTGGGAGGTCCGCAAGACGGTGGAGCAGGCGCTGCGCGCGGATCCGAACACGCTGGAGACGCTCTTCGTCCCCGGCGCGACCCCGGTGGATGACCTGGGCACGTGGGTGCTGGAGGCGCGCGAGGCGTTCGTCTCCAAGGCCATCTTCGGCAGCTTCGGGCGCTACGCCATGAGCCAGCTCGACAAGCTCACCCGCAGCCAGCGGCTGGCCGAGCACCGCGACCTGCTCCTCGCGTGGCTGTGCGAGGAGCCCACCCCGGACCTGGACGAGGTGGCCCGGCGCCTGGCCGCCGTGTCGCCCCGCTCCGCGCCCACGCCCGAGGACGCGGTGCTCGCGGCGAAGACGTACGTCAAGCAGCTCTACCGCTCGCTCTGGGACCAGGGACTGCTCGCGGCGAACGACTTCGCCGCGCTCACGGCGTACGCGCGCGGCGGAGGCCAGCGTCCACCGTCCGCTCGGGAGCTGCGGCCCAAGAACGCCTACAACCTGCTGCGGCTGGTGGCGCTGGCGACGGGCTGGCTGCGCGACGGGGTGCCGACCTTCGAAGCGACGGGGGTGTTGAAGGCGCGGCTGCTCGACATCAAGGGCGGACAGGTGCCACTGGAGGACGTGCTGCGCGACGCCGAGGCGATGGCGCCGGAGCTGGAGGCCGCGCACCGCGAGAGCCGGCTGCCGGAGCATCCGGACTACGCCCGCGCGGACCGGCTGTTGCGGCGCGTGGGAGACGAGGTGGCACGGCGCTGGGTCTTGAAGACGCCCGGACCGCTGGGCCGTGACGCGCCGGAGGCTCCGGCATTGGAAGGAGGGACGGAATGAAGGGCAGGGTGACGGACCATCAGGAGCGGATGGCGGACCGCGTGCTGGACGACGAGTCCCTCAAGCGCGAGCACCTGGTCATCTCGCTGTCCGGCGCGCATGCGTACGGCTTCCCGTCGCACGACAGCGACCTGGACCTCAAGGCCATCCACATCGCGCCCACCGCCGCGCTCCTCGGCCTCCAGCCCCGGCACGTCCCCGCCGAGCGGCTGGAGGTGCTGGAGGGCGTGGAGGTGGACTACTCGTCCAACGAGCTGCAGCCCGTGCTGCTGGGCATCCTCCAGGGCAACGGCAACTACATTGAGCGGGTGCTGGGCGCCATCACCGTGCGGGCCCTGCCGGAGCTGGAGACGCTGCGGCCCCAGGTGCGGGCCGTGCTGTCGCGGCGCATCCACCGGCACTACCGCGGCTTCGCGCAGGGACAGCTGCGCGAGTGGGAGAAGAGTGGGTTCCGCTCCGTGAAGAAGTTGCTGTACGTGCTGCGCACCACGCTCACTGGAACGCATGCGCTGCGCACGGGCGAGGTGGAGACGGACGTCACCGTCCTGCTGGAACCGTATGGTTTTGGTGAAGCCCGTGAGCTGGTGGAGCGCAAGCAGCGCGGCGAGCGCATCGAACTGACCGAAGCGCTCAGCGAGCAGTGGCAGCGGGAGGTGACGCGCGCCTTCACGGTGCTCGACGCGGCGGACGCGGCCTCCCTGTTGCCTCTGGAGCCACACCCGCCGGCCGTGGCCGCGCTCGAGGGCTGGATGCTCGACGTGCGGCGCCGGCGGTTCGGTGCTTGAGCGGCTTTCCCGGGGCTCTCGGCTTCGGGAGCGGCCTACTTGCAAAGACGATCATCGACCTGGGAGGGCGCGGCGGGTAACATCCCCTCCGCCATGAGCATGCAGGGTGGCGCCGGAGACGATCCCGACCGGGGGAGGCGCATCGGAAAATACGAGATCCTCACCCGACTCTCGATGGGCGGGATGGCGGAGCTGTTCCTCGCGTTCACCTCCGGCCCCGGCGGCTTCCGCAAGTTCGTGGCGGTGAAGCAGATCCTCCCCGACATCAAGAAGGACGACCAGTTCGTCAAGATGTTCCTCGACGAGGCGCGCATCACCGCGGCCTTCTCGCACGCGAACATCGGACAGGTGTTCGACCTGGGGGAGGAGGACGGCGAGCTGTACCTCGCCATGGAGTTCCTGCCCGGCCAGAACCTGGAGCAGGTGGTGAAGATGGCGGAGCGGCGCAAGTACCCGCTGCCGCTGGGCTTCAGCGCACGCGTGATTCGCGACACGTGCCTGGGCCTGCACTACGCCCACCACTTCATGGATCCGTCGGGCCGCCCTGTAGCGGTGGTGCACCGCGACGTGTCCCCGAAGAACGTGATGCTCACCTACGACGGCGTCGTGAAGGTGATCGACTTCGGCATCGCCAAGGCGCGCGGCAAGCTGGGCCGCACGCAGGTGGGCACCGTGAAGGGGACCAGCGGATACATGTCCCCGGAGCAGGTGCGCAACCGGGACCTGGATGGCCGCAGTGACCAGTTCTCCGCGGGCGTGATGTTCCACGAGCTGCTGGCCGGACAGCGCCTGTTCAACGCGCCGGGCGAGGCGGCCGTGATGATGCAGATCGTGGACGGGGAGATCCCCGCGCCGCGCTCGCTCAACCCGGCTGTACCGGAGGCCCTGGAAGCGGTGGCGCTCAAGGCGCTGTCGCGCGATGCCACGCAGCGCTTTGGCACCTGCCGGGAGATGGCGCGCGCCATCGAGGCCACGCTGGGCGCCGAGCTGTTCGACGAAGACCAGATGACCGCCGTGATGGGCGAGCTCTTCGAGGAGAAGCGCCAGAAGACGCGCACCCTCCTGGAGCTGGCCAGCCGCGCCGACGACGCACGCGTCAGCGAGGCCGCCGGTGCGCTCCAGGCGGAGGAGGGCACGGATCAAGCCGCCGCCGCGGCCACCGCGCAGGTGAAGTCTCCGCACGCGGAAGCCCCTCCGGGGGACGTCGCCGCGTCCTTCAAGCCCACGCCCGTCCGCCGCACCGCCACCGAGTCCACCGCGCCCGCCCCGCGCGCGAC
>NZ_RAWK01000346.1 GCF_003612165.1 Corallococcus aberystwythensis
GGGGACGAATATGGGGGTTGGCGGGCTGGGAAGGGCTCATGAAGTTCCTCACGGCCGAATCTATCCGGCACGTCGGAGTGATGCCCGTGGACTTCGGTCCATGATGGCACTCGCCCGCTCGGGAACTACGCCTGCCCACCGACGGGACGGCCTTCGAGCGTCTCGATGGCCGCTCGCACGGCGGGCGGCACCGGCACCTTCTCGTGCGTGGCGTAGCGCAGCGTCACGATGATGGAGCCGCCGCGCGTGTAGAGCACCCCGTCATCCGCGCCCGCCACCGCATGCTCGAAGGTGATGGAGGAATTGCCCACGCGCGTGACGCGCGCGCCCGCCACCAGGTTCACCGGGAACACCACCGGCTTGAGGTAGTCCGCGTGCGTGTTCGCCAGGATGGGACCCACCCCGTCCGCCATCGTCGTGTCCGCCCCCGCGCCGGACGGGCCCACCAGCCCGATGCGGGCCATGTACGCGATGCGCGCGGATTCGAACCAGGTGAACGTGCGGGCGTTGTTCACGTGCCCGAACGCGTCCATCTCGCTCCAGTGCACGGGGAAGGGCACGACGACGGGGAAGTCCTTCAGGGAGGCGTTCGACATGCGCCGCAGGGTCGCAGGGACCGTCCCGCCAGGGAACGGAAACCACGCCTGCCTGCCCTCCAGGAGTCCGGTGCAGCCATGCTAAGCCAGGGGTCCATGGCTCTCCGGTCCACGCTGGCGCCGCCCGCCTTCCCGTCCCCTTCCCTCGCCGTCCCAGGGCTCCGCGATGGCCGGTGAACCCACGCGTCCGGAAGGCGACCGCCGCTACGAACCGCCCGCGCCCTGGGCCGAGGACCCCAAGCCCGCGCCGCACCTCGTGCGTGAACGGGGCACGGCCACCGCCACCAATCCCCAGAAGCACGCGGACATGGTGCGCTGGCTGCACCCCGGGCAGGTGCTGCGCACGGGCCTGGACGCGGTGGTGGCCACGGTGTTCGGCGCGCGTGCGGACCACCGGCTCATCGAAGCGGTGGTGCGTCCGCAGCAGCCCTACTTCGACTACTCGGAGGAGACCGGCGCGGACGGCGACTTCTGGCTCGACTACGTCTCCGACATCGGCGACGGCTGGGACTCCACCTACGCGGTGGCGCGCCTGCTGGCGCTGCCGGAGCTGCGGCTCCCGGAAGAGGACGGCAAGACGGCCCACATCACGCCGCGAGGCCGCGTCCTCGTGTTCGGCGGGGACGAGGTCTACCCGGGCGCCAGCCGTGAGACGTACGAGGAGCGCACGGTGCAGCCCTACGAGGCCGCCATGCGCCGCTCGCAGGCGCCCCACCCGGACCTGTTCGTCATCCCGGGCAACCACGACTGGTACGACGGCCTGTCCGCCTTCATGCGGCTGTTCTGCGCGCAGCGCTGGCTGGCCGGGCGCCGCACGCGGCAGAGCCGCAGCTACTTCGCGCTGAAGCTGCCGAAGAACTGGTGGCTCATCGGCACGGACGTGCAGCTCAACAGCGACATCGACGTGCCCCAGGTGGAGTACTTCCGCCACGTCGCGGAGCAGATGGGCCCCGACGACCGCGTCATCCTCTGCAACGCGGAACCGGCATGGGTGCTGGCGGCGGCCGCGCGGCGCCACAAGGGCAGCTACCTGGAGAACAACCTGGAGTACCTGGAGGAGAAGGTGCTCGGGCGGCGCATCGCCGTGTTCCTCGCGGGGGATCTGCACCACTACCGCCGGCACGAGGACGACACCGGCCAGCACCGCATCACCGCGGGCGGCGGCGGCGCCTTCATGCACCCCACGCACGCGCCCGCAGCGCCCGTGCTGCGCGACGGCTCCACGCTGCGCAAGAGCTTCCCGGACGAGTCCACGTCGCGGAAGCTCGCGCGCAAGAACCTGCTGCTCATCCGCCACAGCCCGCTGTTCGGGCTCATCACGGGCCTGTGGTACCTGCTGCTCGCGCTGGCGGCCTACGCGGAGGTGGGCTCGCTGGGCCTCTCCCGCCTGCCGGAGGTGGTGACGGCGGTGGCCAACAGCATGGTCAACCGGCCCTGGACGCTCATCCTCGGGATGGTGACGGTGGGCGGGCTCGCGGCGCTGGCGGACGCAGCGCTCGGGAAATGGCGGGCGCTGCTGGGCGGACTGCACGGCGTGGCGCACATCGTGGCGGCGTTCTTCATCGCCTGGGGCGCCACCTGGCTCACGGTGAGCAAGCTGGGCGTGTGTCCGGTGCTGACGCCGGATGGCGCTCACTGCGCGGACGGCTGGCTGCACCTGGCGGGCAAGTTCTTCTTCTCCAGCGCGCTGACCTTCGTGGGCGGCTTCCTCGTGGGCCCGTTCATCACGGGCGTGTACCTCTGGCTGAGCGTGAACTTCTTCGGCGCGCACTCCAACGAGGCCTTCGGGTCGCTCGCGCTGCCGGACTGGAAGAACTTCCTGCGCATGCGCATCGGGAAGGACGGGGCGCTGACCATCTACCCCGTGGGCCTGGAGCGCGTGCCGCGCAAGTGGAAGCCCACCGGCGCGGGCCCCATGTCACCCGCGTTCGACCCGGACGACCCGGACGCCACCGAGCCGTTCCTCATCGAGCCGCCCATCCGCGTCTGCCGCTGACGCCCTCCCGCCCGGCACGGAGCGGGAGGGCCGCCGGCGGGCTCTTAGTGGGACACGGTCTCGTTGGACAGCGACACCGTCTTCGCCGTGCTCTGCACGAGCACCTGGTCGATGCCCTGGGCGCCATCGCTCGGCGCGTCCGAGATCAGCACCAGCTGATCCCCCGCGACGATCTCCGGAGCCGCCTTGGCGGAGTCACCCACGGAGAAGGCACCGAAGGGCGTCTGGAAGGAGAAGTCGAGGTAGGGATACTTGCCGTTGCCGAGCACCCACTCCTCCTGGTTCACGCTGCCGACGCAGGGGACTTTGCAGTAGGCACACTGAATGGAGCCGCCCCCGCACAGCTTCATGCACGCCCTGTAGTTGAGGGTGGTGCAGGACTTCTTGCCGAGGCTCGCGATGGACCTGGCCCCCACGCTGCCGCTGGGCAGTCCGCTCACGGAGGCCACGAGCTGGCCCTTCAGGAACACCATCGCCGAATAGGTGGTCGGCTTGCCGTCCGCGTCCACGAAGCTCGCCGCGAACTCCTGCCCGTCAGGCGTGTCCGTGACGATGGAGGCGGCGACCACCTTGCCGCCGGAGACGACCGTCTTGATGGTCGACTCCCGGGCCTCGCCGGAGGGCTCGTGGGCCAGCCCGGCGCTCCAGCCCTTCGCGTGTTCGGTGTCCACGGTCACGCCGCCCTTCGCGGACGCATCCGGGAACTCGACGAGCAGCTCCTCCTGCTTGACGTCCACCGTCAGCTTCGCGCCCCCCGAGGCGCAGTGCTTCATCACCGCGAACTGGACGCAGTCCTCCGCCCGAGCCTCCGCGAGCGGAAGGGCCAGGACGAACAACGTGGCGAGGCTGGAGTGGGCAAGACGGCGGAACAGACGCATGCGGGGGGACTCCTGACAGGTTCCAGGGAAAATCCCTGGAAGACGGCCAGCGCCCGCCTTCATCCAACATGCCAACGACTCGCCGTGAACCCCGGAGCCTCACAATCCCAGGCATGCGCACCGGCCCCGCCGTGAACCTGTGACATCGGGTGCCACAGCGTGAAGGGTTCTTGTGACCGGCGGGGCTACAGGTCCTTGGAGGGCCGCGCCGTGTCTTCCACGAGCGGCGCGATGCCGGGCTGCTTGCGGGTGAGCGTCACGTAGTCCTGGAGGGCCGCGTCCAGGCCCACGTCGCGCTTCGCGCGCTCGGACAGGAACCACTTGTGCTCCAGCACCTGGCAGTAGAGCTCCGCGGTGTCCGCCGCGCGGCCCAGGTCCTTCTGCAGCCGTGACAACGTGGGGTGATAGCGCTCGTCCAGCCAGCGGAACGCGGCCACGCTCAAGGGCACGCTGCGGTCCAGCTTGCGCGTGAGCGTGGCCTTCATCTCCTGCATCTCGTTGAGCAGCAGGCTCGCCTGACGCTCCTCCGCGACGATGCCGGTGAGCGTGTGCAGTTGGTGCCGGTGGTACTCGCGGTCCGTGACGATGGTGCGCATGCGCAGCTGGCTGCCCTGCCCGCTCGCGAGCAGCTCCACCTCGCCCACGGAGAAGCCCAGGTCGTTGAGCGTGCGGATCCGCTCGTGGATGCGGTAGCTCTCGTGCGGCTGGAGGATGAGCTCGCGATTGATTTCGGCCCACAGCCGCTCGTAGCGCTGACGGATGCTGGCGGCGGTCTCCTGCCAGGCCTCCAGCTCCTGGGGCAGCTCCTCCGCCAGCTCCACGCGAGCGGCCAGGTCCGCCAGGCCTCCGGCGACGTTCTCCTCCATGATTTGGAGGTCCATCTCCCGCTGGCCGGAGGAGAGCTGCTCGTGCAGTTCGGACGTCTCCGCGTCCACCGCGTACGCCTGCAGCTCGCCCGCGTCGCGGCGGAAGAGCACGTTGGACAGCGAGCAGTCGCCCCAGAAGAAGCCGCCCAGGTGCAGCCGCACCAGCAGGCCCGCCATCGCGTCCAGGAGCCGCGACCGGTAGCGCTCCAATCCCTGGTGCATGAACAGCGCGCGGTACGGCAGCGACGACGCGAGGTATTGGGTGATGAGCAGCCCGGGCCTGTCACCGGGCGAGGACTCCAGTCCTTCTTCCGTCTGGACCGCCAGGCCCACGGGACACACCGACGGCAGCCGGCGCTCCTCCAGGCCGCGGAGCAGGTCGTACTCGCGCTGCGCCACGCGCGCGGGCGTCTCCTTGAAGGCGTAGATGGTGGCGCCGTAGCTGACGAACACCACGACGTGCCGGGACAGGCCGCGCGGCACCTCCACCACGCGCGGTGAACGCTCCGTCCACGCCTCCAGCGGCAGCTCCCACGGAAGGTCGAGGAAGTCCGGGTGCCCCTGCCGGATATGCAGGGAATGGAGGCGGCGCGCGGCGTGGGACATGTTGGTCACCAGCCTACCGTCCGCGTGAACGCGCTTCATCCGGGCCCCGCGCTGGCCGGGGTGGAACGTTCGCTGTTAGAGGGGGAAGCCATGCGACCCCTCCGCGGCCTTTCCCTCTGCAGCGCGGCCCTGCTGTCGGCCTGCGCCGGTTCCTCGCCTCCGCCCGCTCCCACGCCGTCCCCGCCCGGAAACATCACGCTCGCCGCGCCCGCGGGAGACGCGTGGTACCGGGGCGCGGTGTTCTACGAGGTGTTCGTCCGCAGCTTCCAGGACTCCAACGGCGACGGCGTGGGCGACCTGCCGGGGCTCATCTCGCGGCTGGACTACCTGAACGACGGCAACCCCGCGACGACGGACGACCTGGGCGTGGACGCGCTGTGGCTGATGCCGGTGTTCGCATCGCCCAGCTACCACGGCTACGACGTGACGGACTACGAGCGCATCCAGACGGCGTACGGCTCACTGGAGGATCTGCAGCGGCTGTGTGACGAGGCGCACCGCCGGGGCATGCGCGTCATCCTCGACTTCGTCATCAACCACACCAGCGCGTCGCATCCGTGGTTCGTGGACTCGGCGTCCTCGGCGCAGTCGCAGAAGCGGGACTGGTACCAGTGGCGAGCGAATGATCCGGGCTGGAAGCAGCCGTGGGACATCTACTCGACGACGGGCACGTGGCACCGTGAGGACAGCGGCTGGTACTACGGCGTCTTCTGGGGCGGCATGCCGGACCTGAACATGCAGACGCCCGCGGTGCGCGAGGAGATGAAGCGTCTGGCGACGCTGTGGCTCCAGCGCGGCGTGGACGGCTTCCGGCTGGACGCCGCGCGCTACCTCATCGAGACGGGAGGCGGCGCGAGTCAGGCGGACACGCCGGAGACGCACGCCTTCTGGAAGGAGTTCTCCGCGCACGTGCGTTCGGTGAAGCCGGAAGCCGTGCTGGTGGGTGAGAACTGGAGCGAGACGCCGTCGGTGGCGAAGTACTACGGCTCCACGGCGACGGTGCCGGGCGGGGATGAGCTGCCGCTCAACTTCAACTTCCCCCTGTCCACGCGAGTGATTGAAGGCATCAACGCGGGCAACGCCGGCGGCGTGGCGGCGAAGCTGTTGGAGATGAAGAACAACTACCCGGCCGGGGTGGCGGACGCGCCCTTCCTCACCAACCACGACATGGTGCGGCTGGCGACGCAGTTCTCCAACGACGGAGGGAAGCTGGGGCTGGCGGCGGCGGTGGTGCTGACGCTGCCGGGCGCGCCGTTCCTCTACTACGGCGAGGAGGTGGGCCTGGGGAACGGCAACGCCAACAACGACGAGTCCAAGCGCACGCCGATGCCGTGGACGGCCGCGGCGGGCGGAGGCTTCACCACGGGGTCGCCCTGGTACGCATTCTCCAGCGGCCGGGAGACGGCGAACGTGGAGGCGCAGCGGAGCAACCCGGGGTCGCTGCTGTCGCGCTACCGGTCGCTCATCCACGCGCGCCAGGGTTCGGAGGCGCTGCGCAACGGAGGCCTGCGGCTGTTCACGGCGACGACGGGCGTGTCGCGCTCGCTCGCGTTCGTGCGGACGCTGGGCGACGAGCAGGTGCTGGTGGTCCACAACTTCTCCACCGCGCAGGAATCCATGGGGCCGTTCGACGTGGAGGCCACGACGGCGGAGCCGCTGTTCCTGGACTCCGGAGTGACGCCGCTCAGTGGAGGCACGGGAGCGTGGAAGACGAGCCTGCCCGCGCGCTCCACGGGCATCTGGCGGCTGCGTTAGCTGACGACGGGCTGGCGCCAGGAGCGGGAGAGGTGGCCCTCTCCCGCTTCGTTGAAGCGGCGGATGAGCTCCGCCGCGGCGCCCCGTTCCTGGCGGAGGAACCACGCCAGCTCCGCGGGCATCAGCACCTTCACGGTGAGGAGCCGGACCTCCCCGCCGGGAAGGGTGAAGCGCGCGGGGAGCGAGTCCGTCTCCATGCCGATGAGCACGGCCACGCGGCCTTCGGGAGTGATGAGGGTTTCGGGAAGGCCCACGCCATGGACCTCCATGGACAGCGTGCCCTTGGACAGGGTGGCACGGAGCCTCTCGAACTCGGCGACTTCATAGGCGACGCGTTCGAGGAGCTGAACCGGCCAGCTCTTCCACACCTCCCCCAGCGGCTCCGGGGTCTCGATGGCGAGCTCCAGTCCGAAGCCCGCGGTGGGGCGGTCCAGGATGTCGTTGAACGGGTCGGACAGGCCGTCGGTCACGATGAGCATGCCGCCATCAGGACGGCGCATGGCCTCCCACCACTGCCGTTCGCCGGGCCATGGGCCGCCAACGACCGGAGGAATGTAGAAGTCGTCAGACATGGTGCCGAGCTCGCGCCACACGGCCGCACGGGCACGGCGAGCCTGATCCCACAATTCGCCACGCCTCTTCGTCTCCGCGCGGCGAACGGGGTCGAAGGTCGGCGGCCCCGAGACCGATTCGAACACCGCGCCCGTGATGCCAGCACGCTCCATCGCCTCCTTGATGTCCTCGGAGACGATGAGAACGACATCCCATTCCGAAGGGCGGAACACCTTCGCATCGCCCACCTTCGACGGGTCGATGCGCATGCCGTAGATGGACCTGAGAGTGCCGAGCTTCTCCGGAACCTCATCCTCTTCGGTCCAGAAGTAGGCCTCTTCCGAAGCCTCGATATCGACGCACGGAATGGTGCGGAGGGCATTGAGGATGAAGTACGGCCCTGCGTGGGAGTCGACCTTGACGGGGATCAATTCCACGTCGTTCGGAGCCAACTCCTGAAAAAGAGCCGCGAGCCTCGCGTTGATGACCGGGGTACCGAACGCCGCATGTGAGTAGTCACGGGATTCCCCCTCCAGGTCCAGCGGAAGCCGAATCGGGTCCTTGAAGTGCGCGGGTTCTCCACCCGTGAACTGCCAGGGATCGTCGAGTTCGCGACCTTGGAGGTCAAGCGGATGCCCCAGGCACCAGAATCCTTCCGCGACATCCTCATGAAGGTCGAAGTATTCCATGGTCCTCATGGGTTTGCCGCATCACTCAAGGCCAGTCACCCACCGATTCATGATGCCCCCTTTTCTGGTGATTTGACTGGCAAGACTTCTCAACTCATCGGTCAGCAGAGCCCTGCATTGCGCCATGCTGCGGCACTTGTTCGTTGCTCGGGAAAGGGACCTCAATACCCACTGATGGTACGCCTCTGGATGCGGTCCCCTGTGTCCCGGCACACGAACCTTGTTCGCGGGATCATCAAGCGACATCCCCGCCTTGTCGAAGATCTTCTGGAACTGGGGAGACCACGGGCCACCACGGTTCGTGGCACTCCACCACTTGTTGGATGCGATGTGGTGCTCATGTCCTTCCGCATCCGCGCCACTCGCGACGGGCCCCTTGTCGTCCCGAGCGGACATGGCCACCGCGTTCGCCGGCAGCACCAGGGTGATGACGCCCTCGGAGGACACGGCCGCGGACTCCACCTGCGCCGCCGCGCCCAGCCGGAAGCCACCCGCCTCCGCGGCCACCAACGCGGCCTGCCCTGAACCCGGGAGCGTCGCGACCTTCGCCGCGAACGTCTCCGCCGTGCTGCCCACCGCCGCCAGCGCCAGCATCACGAACGCCCGCGCGGCGTTCTTCCCCATCACCTCGCCGTACTCCTCCCCCGCGTCCCGGAGCTCATCGAACGTCCGCGCCACCCGTGCCTGTTCGGACAACTCAATCCAGCCCTGGATGAGGTTCCACACCGTGTCGATGCCAAGGTAGGCAATGAGCACCACCGTCATCGTCGCCGCGATGCCCTTCGACACAGGCTCGGGCAAGCCCCTATCGACGCACCCCCTTGAAGACGAAGTCGCCATTGGATTCGGTGGTCATCACCCACCCGCTCCATCCGCTCGCGGGCCGCTCACTCCCTCTTATCGAGCGGTTGAGATATCTGGGG
>NZ_RAWK01000347.1 GCF_003612165.1 Corallococcus aberystwythensis
CTACGGGGGTGGGCGCTCTCCCGCATTTTTTTGTTTCAGTGCGCGTCCGCCCAGCTCTTGCCCGCGCCCACGTCCACCTTGAGCGGCACCTTCAGCTCGGCGACGGAGGCCATGCTCTTCACGGCCAGGGCCTTCACCGCGTCCACCTCCGCGTCCGGCGCCTCGAAGAGCAGTTCGTCGTGCACCTGGAGTAGCACGCGCGTCTTCAGCTTCTGCTCGCGCAGCGCCGCGTCCACGGACAGCATGGCCTTCTTCATCAGGTCCGCGGCGGTGCCCTGGATGGGCATGTTGATGGCGGCCCGCTCCGCGGCCTGGGCCACGCCCCGGTTCTTGGAGAGCAGGTCCCCCATCAGGCGGCGGCGGCCGTAGAGCGTCTCCACGTAGCCCACCTTGCGCGCCTTCTCCACGGTGTCCTCCAGGTACTGGCGGATGCCCGCGTACCGGGTGAAGTACCGCTCGATGACGTCGCGCGCGTTCTCCTGGGAGATGCCCAGGCGCGTGGACAGGCCGTGCGCGGACAGGCCGTACGCGATGCCGAAGTTCACCGTCTTCGCCACGCGGCGCTGCTCGCGGTCCACGTCCTTGGGGTCCACGCCGAAGATTTCCGCCGCCGTGCGGCTGTGGATGTCCTCATCGTTGCGGAAGGCCTCGATGAGCACCGGGTCCTCCGCGATGTGCGCCAGCAGCCGCAACTCCACCTGCGAGTAGTCCGCGCTCACCAGCTGGTGCCCGGCCTCCGCCACGAAGGCGCGGCGGATCTCCCGGCCCAGCTCTGAGCGGATGGGGATGTTCTGCAGGTTCGGGTCGGACGAGGACAGCCGGCCCGTGGCGGTGGCCGCCTGGTGGTACGTCGTATGGATGCGCCCGTCCTTCGCCACCAGCGTGGGCAGCGTGTCCAGGTAGGTGCTCTTGAGCTTGGACAGGCCGCGGTACTCAATCAGCGCCCGCGCGAGCACGCTGTCGTGCTCCTCCGCCAGCTTCTCCAGCACCTCCTGATCCGTGGACGGGCCCGTCTTGCCGCGCTTGAGGATGGGGAGCTTCTGCTCTTCGTAGAGCACCTGCGCCAGCTGCGGGTTGGAGCCCAGGTTGAAGACGTGGCCCGCGGCCTGGTGGCACTCGGCCTCCTTCGCCTTCACCTCCACGTCCACGCGTTCGGAGGTGCGCCCAAGCTCCGTCACATCCAGCTTCACGCCCTCGCGCTCCATGCGCGCGAGCACGGGCAGCAGCGGCAGCTCCAGCGTGCGCGCCAGCTCCGCCAGCCCGCCCAGCTCCAGCTCCTTCCACAGCTCCGGGGCCAGCCTCCGCGCCGCGTCCGCGCGCACCGCGTACGCCGCGGCCACCTCGTCCGGGCCGTGGTCCGCCAGCGCCCTGCCCTTCTTGCCGCCCACGGACGCGGGCAGCGCGGGCAGCTCCGAGCGCAGCCGCTCGCGCGCCAGGTCCTCCAGCGCGTGCTCCCGGCGGGACGGGTTGAGCAGGTAGCTCAGGAGCTCCACGTCGTCGTGCGCGCCCTCCAGCGTCAGGCCTTCATTGGCCAGCACCAGCGTGAGCGCCTTGAGGTCGTGGCCGCCCTTCTTCACCGCCGCGTCCGCGAGCACGTCCTTCATCGCCGCAGTGAAGGCCGCCACCGGGACCTGCGTCGCGCCCAGCTGCTGGTGCCTCAAGGGCACGTAGCGCGTGGTGCCATCCGGCAGCGCCACGCCCAGCCCCACCAGCGGCGCCGCGAAGGGCATGCCCTCGAAGGCGGGCACCAGCGTGAGCGTCCCGGCGGCCTTCGCCGCGTCCGCCATCGCCTTCAGTTCCGCTTCCGTGGTGACCAGCGTGGTGGTGACCGAGAGCGGCGCCACGTCCGGACGGGCCGCGGGCTCCTCCGCGGGCAGGTCGCGCAGGAGCGCGAAGAACTCCAGCTCCGTGAACAGGTCGCGCGCGCGCGTGGCGTCCGGAGCGCGGCGGATCAGGTCGTCCAGCTTCACGCCCAGGGGCAGGCCGGTGTTGAAGGTGACCAGCTGCTTGGCGCGCACCAGGCTCTCGCGGTGGGACTCCAGCGCCGCGCGGATCTTCGGCTTCTTCACCTCCTCCACGCGGGCGAGCAGCGTCTCCACGTCGCCAA
This sequence comes from Corallococcus aberystwythensis, assembly GCF_003612165.1. GTDB lineage: Bacteria > Myxococcota > Myxococcia > Myxococcales > Myxococcaceae > Corallococcus > Corallococcus aberystwythensis. The sequence goes on from NZ_RAWK01000347.1 coordinate 2,108, forward strand.
ACTGGTGGAGCAGCTCCACGGCCGTCTTGTCGCCCACGCCCGGCACCTTGGCGACGTTGTCCACCGCGTCGCCCACCAGCGCCAGGAAGTCGCGCACCTGCTTGGGCAGGATGCCCATCTTCTCCTGCACATCCGCGATGCCCATGCGCTTGTTCTTCGCGGGGTCGAAGAGGGTGATGTCCTCGTCGACAATCTGCATGAAGTCCTTGTCGCTGGTGACGACCAGGACCTGGAAGCCCTCCGCCTTCGCCTGCATCGCCAGCGTGCCGATGACGTCGTCCGCCTCCCAGCCCTCCGCGTCCAGCGAGGCCAGGTTCAGCACGTCCCCCACCTTGCGGATGAGCGGGAACTGGGGCGTCAGGTCCTCCGGCGGCGCCTTGCGGTTCGCCTTGTACGTGGGGTCGATCTTCTGACGCTCCACGCGGCCCGACTTGTCGAACGCCAGCGCCACGTGCGTGGGCTTCAGCTCCTGCAGGGCCTTGAGCACCATGCGGGTGAAGCCCAGCACCGCGTTGGTGGGCACCCCCTTGCTCGTCGTGAGCGGGGGGATGGCGTGGTAGGCGCGGAAGATGAAGCCAGAGGCGTCGAAGAGCGCCAGGCGGCGCTCGGAGCGCGGGGGGCTGGTGTCGGCCATCCCCCGTCCCTAGCGCGCCTCCCGCTCCCTGTCCACGAAGCCCCGCTGGCGAGCGCCGCTCAGCGGCACTTCAGCTCGGCCTTCTTCGCATTCACCTGTTCCGCGATGCCGTCACCCGGCACGGCGTAGTCCTCCACCGCCGCCAGGTCCGAACAGCTGCCCACGCCGGACAGCGCGTTCTGCGCCTGCGTGGAGCAGAAGGCCACCACGCGGTTCAGGTCCGTGTTGCCCTTGTAGAAGTCGAAGCCCAGCTTCCAGATGCGGCAGCCCCGGCGGCGGTCCTCGCGGTCGGCGAAGTGCTTGCCGCGCAGGTACGCCGCGGCCGCCATGTCCTGGAAGATGTTCTTCCGGTAGAAGGACAGGTGCGACTCGGCCAGCTCCGCCATGATGCGCTTGTCCGTCTCCAGCGCTTCCTTGAACGGCGCCACCGCGCGCTCGGGGTCCTCGTTGGTGATGGCGCTCCCGCCCGTCTTGAAGAGCTGATCCACGTTGGACACGTCGCGGAGGAGGTCGTCCGCCAGCTGGTGGTGCTCGGCCTGGTCCACCTTCGCGCGCAGCTTCTGCAGCGTCGCCATCGCCTCGCTGGCGCGGCCGGCCCAGTAGTCCATCATCGCCTCCTGGACGAGCTTCGGGGTGTAGCGCTTGTTGAACATGGCGCGCACCTCGCTGGCCTGATCAGGCCCCAGCTCGTCCGCCGCCAGGATGTCGGACACCGGGCACGTCCAGGGCACGGCGTTCCGGTCCACCCGCGTGCGGGCCACCAGGAACTTCACGAACGTGGCGTCCTTGGGACGCCACTCGTTCTTGCGCAGGCCGCCCTCCAGGCGGAGCGACTGCCCGATGGGCGGCTCCAGGTCCTCCTTGCTCTGCTTCTGGCACCACACTTCCATGTACTCCTGGCAGCGCGGCACCGCGGGCCCCCACTGCGAGTTTTTCAGGTAGCGCTTGCAGTCGTCCTTCGCGCGCTCCACGAACCGCTCGGCCGTCTCGCGCGCCTTGGAGCGGGCGCGGCGGAAGTACTCGCTCTCCTTCGGAATCTTGCGGAGCAGCTCCAGGGCCTTCTTCTCCCGGTTGAGCTCGATGGCCTTCTTGGCGGCCTCGAGGTTATCGAAGGCCTCCTTCTCCAGCTTGATCTTCCGCACGAGGGTGTTCGCCTCGGCGTTGATGGGGTCCATGTCCAGCACCTGCTCGCACGTGGACTCGGCGCGGTTCCAGTCCGGGGCGCCCATCTCGCTGGAGGCGTAGGAGCGGCACTCGCTCAAGAGCTCCTGCACCTGCTGCGCGGGATCCAACGGCGCGGAGGGCCCCGTCTTCGCCGTCTTCTGGGGCGCCCCGATGGAGGACTTCACCACCGCCGCCACCGCCAGCAGCGCCATCACGCCGCCCGCCACCACCAGCAACTTGCGCTTGTTGCCCGCCGCGGGCTCCGCCCGGCTGCCACGGCGAGGCGGGGCCCCAGCCGTGCCAGGACGGCGCACGGGCGTGTCGGAGGCCTCGTAGGTCATCTCCACCACGCCGAACTGGAGGACGTCCCCGGCCTGCAGGTCGACGAACTCCTCGCCCAGCAGCTCGCCGTTGAGCAGGGTGCCGTTGGCGCTGCCCAGGTCGCGCGCGAGCACGGCGTTGCCCTCGCGCTTCACCTCCGCGTGCCTCCGGCTCACGGAGTCGTCATCCAGGACGACGGCCGCCGGCAGCGCCCGGCCCACCAGCAGCGTGCCGGTGATGGGATAGGACTTGCCCGCCCACGGCCCCGTCATGCCCTTGAGCACCGGACCCGTGCCCGCGCCCGCCGCTGCCGCCCCGCCCGCGGGCTGGGGCCGCGAGGGCCGCTTCGCCAGCGCGCCTTCGGGTTTCGCGGCCCCGTTCTGGGTGGCCTTGGCGCGGATGCTGGGCATGGCACGCGTGCCCTTCACGGGCGCGTCCGAAAGCGTCGCGGGGTCGTTGGGAGGAGGCGTCGCCGCGCGGCGTCCGCTGGTGCTCCGGGCGCTCCCCTTGAGCTTCAGCTCGTAGTCACCCAGCAGCACCTGCGAGCCCGGCTTCAGCGCCGTGGGCCCGTCAATGCGCTCGCCGTCCACGAAGGTGCCGTTCTGGCTTCCTCCGTCCTCGATGTAGACGGCGCCGCCCTCCACGTAGACGCGCGCGTGCTGTCGCGACACGCCGCCTTCCGTGAGGACGAGGTCATTGCCCTGCTGGCGGCCAATCTTCAGCTCGCCAGCGATTTCGTGCTCGTGCTCAGTGCCGTCAGGGTGACGGACGACCAGGGTTGCCATGGGCGCGTCAGTCCTCGCGGAAGATACTCATGTTCACGGGAATGCCCTTGCGCTGGAGTTCGTCGTAGAACTTCGGGACGAAGCCCGACGCTACGTAACGCCCACGCACCTTGTGGTCTTCCGTGAAACCGTCCTGCTTGTAATAGAAGATGTCCTGGAGGGTCACGATGTCGACCTCCATGCCGGACACCTCGGTGATGAAGCAGATCTTGCGGGAGCCGTCGGAGAAGCGCGTCTGCTGCACGATGAGGTGCACGGCGCTGGCGATCTGCTCGCGGATGGCCTTCACCGGCAGCTCCATGCCGGACATGAGCACCATCGTCTCCAGCCGCGCGATGGCGTCACGCGGCGTGTTCGCGTGCAGGGTGGTGAGCGAACCGTCGTGGCCGGTGTTCATGGCCTGGAGCATGTCCAGCGTCTCGCCGGAGCGGCACTCCCCCACCACGATGCGGTCCGGCCGCATGCGCAGGCAGTTCTTCACCAGCTCGCGGATGGTGATGGCGCCCTTGCCTTCCAGGTTGGGCGGGCGGCTCTCCAACTGCACCCAGTGGTCCTGCGGCAGCTGAAGCTCCGCCGCGTCCTCCACCGTGATGATGCGCTCACCCTCCGGGATGAACGAGCTGATGATGTTCAGCGTCGTCGTCTTCCCGGAGCCCGTGCCGCCGGAGATGACGATGTTGCGGCGCGCGGTGACGCACATCTCCAGGAACTCGGCCATCTGCGCGGTGACCGTCTTGTATTTGATCAGGTCCTGGATCTTCAGCGCGTCCTTCTTGAACTTGCGGATGGTGATGCAGGGGCCCTTGAGCGCCAGCGGCGGGATGATGGCGTTGACGCGGCTGCCGTCCTTGAGGCGCGCGTCCACCAGCGGGCTGGACTCGTCGATGCGGCGGCCAATGGGCGCCACGATGCGCTCGATGACGCCGAGCACTGCCTGGTTGGAGGAGAACGTCTTCTCCGACAGGGTCAGCTTGCCCTTGCGCTCGATGTAGATCTGGTTGGCGTGGTTCACCATGATCTCGCTGATCTCTTCCGACGCGAGGAACGCTTCCAGGGGCCCCAGGCCCAGCGCCTCGTTGATGACGTCGGTGAGCAGCTCCTCCCGGTCCACGTCCCCGGGAAGCTCCTGGTCCGCCTCCATCTGGTCGATGATGTCCCGGATGGCCTTTTCGGTGCGGCGCCAGAGCTCCTCGTCCCCGAGCCGGTCCATGTCCATGCGGCGCAGGTCCAGGTACTCGATGAGCCGGTCGTGGATCTCCTTCTGGAGCCGCGAGTAGCGCTCCAGCCGGGGGTCCACCTTGCGCTTGTTCTTGGCCATGGCCGCGGCCATGGACGCGGGCATGCGGCTGGGAGCGGCGGGGGCGGGCGCGGGCGCCTCCTCCTCCTCGTAGGGCTCCTCCTCCTCGTAGGCCTCTTCCTCGTAGGCCTCCTCACCCTGCTCCTCGTCGTAGCCCTCGTCCTGGGGCGCGTCTTCCAGCGCCTCCACGTTGAGGATGTAGTCGCCGATGGAGACCTGGTCGGTGGGCTTGAGCACCATGGGACCGGCGATCTTCTTGCCGTTCACGAAGGTGCCGTTCGTGGACTTCATGTCCACGATGATGAAGCGCCCGTCTTTTTCGACGATGCGGGAGTGGGTCTTGGAGACGTTCCCCTTGGCGAGCACGATGTCGTTGCCAGCAATCCGGCCGATCGTGATCTCGTTCTTGGGATACTCCCGCTGCTCCGAACCGCCGCCCTTCTCCGTCAGCGTGATGAGAAACATGGGCTGGGATGCTACCAAGCCCTCCTACGACCTCAAAGACTCCTGCGACGCTCGCTCGCCTGCTGCCCGGTAACGAACGGGCCGGCACCCTCCCCTGGAGAGGGGAATGGGGCCGGCCCGGATCCGACATGAAGGCGCGAGGGCCTCAGTCGAAGATGTTGAAGTTCACCTCGGAGCGGGCCTGCTTGTAGCGGGTCTTCACGTCCTCGATGATGCTGCGGACCTTGTCCGAGTCCGGGTTCACGATGCGCGGGGTGACGAAGATCACCAGCTCGCGCTTGGTGGAGTCGAACGCGCGGTTCTTGAACAGCTCGCCCACGATGGGGATGTTGCCCAGGCCCGGCAGCTTCGCGACGGCCTTCTGCTCGTCGTGGCTGAACACGCCCGACAGCACGATGGTCTCACCGTGGCGCACGGTGACGTTCGTCTTGACCTTGCGGGTGCGGAAGCCGGGGATGGCGGACGAACCACCGAAGGACACGGACACGGAGGTGTCGATTTCAGAGGCCTCCGCCTCCACTTCCGTCTGGATGTTGCCGTTGCGGTCCGCGGTGGGGCGGATGTTCAGGATGACGCCGTAGGGCTTGTACTCCACCGTGAACTGCGTCTGGGTGATGAGCGGGATGGGCACCTCGCCGCCGGCGAGGAACTCCGCCTTCTCACCGCTGGCGCACACCAGCTTGGGCTGCGCCAGCAGGCGGCCGTAACCGTCGTTGGCCTGGAAGCCGATGCTCAGGTCGGAGCCGCCCGACGCGCCCAGGATGAGCTCGGAGGTGGCGTCGCCGCCCGGCAGGAGCGCCTTGTTCAGCGTCGCGGCGGCGGTCAGCGTGCCGGTGATGTCCGTGGGGTACTTGATGCCGTAGCGGTCGCGGCTGTTGCGGCGGATTTCGACGAACTGGACCTCGGAGAGGATCATCCGCTTGATGCCGACGACGAGCAGGTTCTCCACCTTCTCACCGATGGCCTTGGTGATCAGCTCCGCCTTCTGGAGGTCCTGCTGGCTCTCCACGGAGCCCTCCAGGAAGATGGTCGCGCCCACCACGTTGGCCTGCACGTTCTTCAGGCCCGCCTTCTGGAAGGCCGCGTTCAGGTTCTGGGCGACGAGCTTCTTGGCGTTGGGGGCGATCTTCACGAACGACTTCACGTTCGGGTACAGGCTCACCACCTGCTCGATGCGGTCCGCGTCCTGCGTGGTGTAGGCCTGACCGTCCAGGTAGATGCGGTCGCCCACCATGCGCACGGACACGCCTTCGATTTCACCCAGGAGGCGCTTGATCTCCGAGATGACCTCGTTGGGGTCCTGCTTGCGGACCGTCACCAGATAGCTGATGCGCTGACCGGAGGACTTCCAGACGAGCAGCGTCGTCTTGCCCTCCTGGTTGCCGGTGACGAGCAGCTGGCCGGTGCCCAGCGTCTTGACCTCCGCGATGGACGGGTCACCCAGCGCGACGCGGCTGAGGCCGGGAATGGTGAGCACCTTCTGGGTACCCACACCCAGGCTGACGGTGCTGCCCTCCTGGGCCAGGGCGGGGGCACTGGCCACCAGGGTGACGAGGGCGCCGAGCGCCAGGGCTTGCGTGAAGCGAGTGGACATCGTGTGAATCCCCTTCTTGCGTGCGCGCGCCCGGACGCCGGCGCGCTATCCCAGATGTTGTTGCTGCCACCACATGGCCCAGAAAGTCCCGAGCGCGATGGAGACGCCGTAGGGGATGTGTCGCACGGGAGCGGGCGAGGTTTCCTCGCGCATCCATTTCATCCGCACCGCCCAGCGACGGGCCACCGCCGCCAGCGTGTCCCAGACAGCCCCCTGCCACAGCAGCGTGACGACTGCCTGCAGCGCTCCCACCAGCGAGATGAAGGCCGCCGCGGCGAGCACCGTGGGAAAGCCCAGCACGCAGCCCACGCCCGCCATCAGCTTGACGTCACCCCATCCCATGCGCCCGCGCAGCGCACCCGGCACCAGCAGCAGCGCGAGTCCCGCGCCCGCCAGAAGCCCGCTCACCAGCCC
>NZ_RAWK01000348.1 GCF_003612165.1 Corallococcus aberystwythensis
CCCCAGGTCCTCAGACGAGCGAGAGGCCTCCGTCGGCCGTGAAGACGCTTCCGGTGACGAAGGACGCCTCCCCGCTTGCTAGGAAGACCGCCGCGTTGGCGATCTCCTCCGGGTTCGCGACGCGCTGGAGCGCATGCAGCCGCGCGGCGGCGGAGCGCTGTTCCTCGGAGGCGTTCCAGCTCCGGAACATGGGCGTGTCCGCGCCCCCGGAGACGAGCACGTTCGCGCGGATGCCATGCGGCGCGTACTCGGCCGCGACGGTGCGCGTGAGCCCGATGAGCCCCGTCTTCGCGGCGGCGTACCCGGACGTCCCGGGCATCGCCTTCGTGTACCCCACGAAGGTCCCGATGTTGATGACGCTCCCGCCCCCCGACTTCAACATCGCGCCCACCTCGTGCTTCGTCGACAGGAACGCGCTCACCAGGTACCCGTCGATCCACTCGCGGAAGCACGACGTGTCCAGTGTGTGCGTGGGCCCGCCGCCGAACGTCCCCCCGGCCGCGTTGACGCCGATGTCGAGCCTCCCGAACGTCTCCAGCGTGAAGCGGACCAGGGCCTCCACATCGCCCTCCTTCGTGACGTCCGCGGCATGGGCCACCACCTGCCCTCCCCTCTCCGCGGCCATGCGCGCCGTTTCTTCAAGCGGGCCGGTGCGTCTTCCGGCCGCCACCACCCGCGCACCCTCCCGGGCCAACGCCAGCGCCGTCGCACGGCCAATCCCTGAACCCGCCCCCGTCACCAGGGCGACCTTCCCTTCCAATCGATGCGTCATCTGACGGTTCTCCCGGACACTGGCCCGCTCGTGAGGTCGCGCCCGCGCAGGCCATCGCCGCGGCGCACGGTCCTCGTAGCGCCGCAGGGCACGTGCCCGCGCTCCGGTTCTTGCCGTCGAATCACGAACCCCGCGTGCCTCGCGCCGCCGGGCATGAAGCCCAGGTCAGCGCACGGGAACGGCGCTCAGGCCTGACGTGGCGCCGCGGCCGGCGTCGGCAGCACCGTGCCGCCGTACTGGCTCGCCGCCAGCGTGCCGCACGCCGCGCCAATCTCCTTGCCGCCCGAATAGCGCCGCGCGATGGGCGCCTTGAGAATCTGGAGGTGGTCGCGGAACGCGCTCAACTCCTCCGCCGTGGGCGGCAGGTACTTGCCCGTCGGGTCCGTCACGTCGATGAGGTCCACCTTGATGGGGATGCCCTCGAACGCCGCCTTCAGCGCCTCCGCGTCCTCGCGCTCCAGGTTGAAGCCCTGGATGGCCACGTAGGCAATCATCGCCCGCTCGCGCCGCGCCTCGCTGTACTCGCGGATGGCCTGGATCAGCTCCGGCAGCGGGTGCGTCTTCTCGATGGGGAGCACCTTCGCGCGCTTCTCCGGGATGGCGCTCGTCACGCTGAACGCCAGGCGGAACGGGTGCCCTTCCTTCGTGTAGCGGCGGATCGCCGGCACGTGCCCCGCCGTGGAGAACGTGATGGCCGTGCCGGAGATGGAGAACCCGGCAGGATGCGAGAGGATCTGCGCCGCGCGGATGGTCTCCTTGTAGTTGAGCAGCGGCTCGCCCATCCCCATGAACACCACGCCGCCCACGCGCCGGTCCGCCTCCGCGCGCACCTGCATCACCTGATCAAGAATCTCCCAGGTCTGGAGGTTGCGCTGGAAGCCCAGCTTGCCCGTCATGCAGAAGTCGCACGCCAGCGCGCAGCCCACCTGGCTGGACACGCAGACGACGTACTTCTCCTCGAAGATGGGGATGCGCACCGCCTCGATGCGGCCCCCCAGCGGCGACTCGAAGAGGTACTTCACGAAGCCGTCTTCCGCCTGCCGCCGCTCGACGACCTTGAGGGACGGCATCTCCGCCTGCGCGCGGAGCAGATCCGCGACCCGGCGCGGCACCTGGGGCGCCAGCGCGACGGCGTCCACCGTGGGACGGGCGTGGGCGAAGACGCCCGCGAACACCTTGCGCACCGCGGTCGCGGACGGCTGGGCCGGCGCGAGCGCTGCTTCCAGCTCCGGCAGCGACAGTTGTTTCAGGTTCACGAGCAGGACTTGATCTTCGAGCGCAGGAACTCGGTCAGCTTCGCCGACACCTCCCGAGGCATCTTCAGCGCCATGGCGCGCTTACAGAGGCCGGGAGTCGCCCGGTAGGTACTGAGGAATTCCTCGCAGGGCTTACAGCCCGACAGGTGCTCCTGCAGGTGCCGCGCCTCCTCCTCGGGCATCTCGCCTTCGAGGAACTCCAGCAGGAGGTTGATGGAATCTTTGCAGGTATACATCCGAACCTCGGCTGGCTGCGGCTCCCCTCGTTCCTGTTCGAAGATGCCGAGGCGCCCTGGGGGTTTCACGCCCCGCGATTGTCCCGGTTGTAGAACAGGTCGATGGCCTCTCGCAGCGCGAGCCGTGCCCGGTGCAGGCGGCTCTTGATGGCGGGGATGGAAGCCCCCGTCACTTCTGCGATTTGTTCGTAGCTGAGGCCGTCCACGTCTTTCAAGAGGAAGACTTCCCGGTAGCCCTCCGGCAACCGGTCGGCCGCCTGCTGGATTGCCTGCCCCAGCTCCGCGTCCAGCGCCTTCTCCTCCGCGTCCCGGCTCCAGTCCGTGACGGGGTAGTCCGCCAGGGTGCCCCGCTCGGTGAACTCGGGCGCCTGGAGCTCGGACTCGGCTGCCTGGGCCACCCGGCGGTGACGCAGGCGCATGAGGGCATGGTTGGCCGCGATGCGGTGCACCCAGGACCCGAAGGCCGCCTCGCCCCGGAAGTTCTTCAGGTGCTGGTAGGCGGACAGGAAGGTGTCCTGGGTGATTTCCGCCGCGTCCGCTTCCGAACGCGTCATCCGCAGGGCCAGGCCGTAGACCCGGTCCTGGTGCAGGCCCACCAGGGCCTCGAAGGCGGACACGTCGCCGTCCTGGGCGCGCGCCAGGAGCCGCCGGTCTTCTTCCTGCCGGTCATCTTCCTGGGGAGCCTCTTGGGACATGGCGTCTTCCACCCAACCAGCCAGAACGTTCCGCGTCAAGGACGACGGCGAGGCCGCCGGGCCACGAAGCGGCTGACGTGTCCACTGTCCCGGTCCCACAGCCGGAAGGGTTCAACGGCCCACGCCCCGGCGTACTCCACGCCAATGCGAGGCCCCCGCTCCACCCGCGCGTCCGGCACCGGCGTGCCCGGGAGAAGGTGCAGCCCGTCCGAGTCCAGCGGAAGGTCGTTGTGGTTCAGGTTCAGCCCCAGCACCCGGCACAGCCGCCCGGGCCCGTCCGTCCGCTCACCGGCCAGGATGCCCTCCACCGGCTCCACGCCCCGCACCAGCACCGCCGCCGCCACCCCGGGCCCATCCGTCACCACGTTGAAGCAGTGGTGCATTCCGTAGATGAGGTAGACGTACGAGCGCCCCGCCGGCCCGAACATCACCTCCGTGCGCGGCGTGCGCCCCTTGGATGAATGGCACGCCAGGTCGTGCTCGCCCAGGTAGGCCTCCACCTCCACGATGCGGCCCACCCGCCGGCCCCTCACCCCGTCCACGACCAGCAGGGTGCCCAGGAGGTCGCGCGCCACCTCCAGGGTCGGCCGCGCGTAGAAGGACAGGGGAAGGGGTTTCATGGGTGCGGAGCGTGACCGGACAGGGAGCCGGGGCCGGGGCCACCCACGACGCCAGGGAGGCTTGCCCGGGTGCGAAAGATGATGGCAGACGGCCTTATGCACAACCCACCGAAGGGCCGTCCCCTCTTCCGCCATGCCCTGCTCACCGGAGTGTTGTCGTTCGCGGTCCTGGGAGGGACCGGATGCGACAGGGAGTCCAGCATCACCGGCCACATGCGGGTGCGGCATGGCGAGGTCTGGGAGGATTTCCCCACGCCCGTGTCCAGCGTGTTCCTTCCGGATACGGTGTCGAACACCACGTTCTCCCTCGGCCCGGTCTTCACCTTCTGCAATTCGGACGACCTGTCGTCGGAGGAGCGCCGGGATGACGCCCGAGGCCTCTGCGTCTACGTGGGCTTCGACTCCTTCGCGAAGGGGAGGGGACCCGAGGAGTACGTCATCGACGGAGCGGTCCAGTTCCCGGCCAAGGGGTATGAGCCCCGCTCCGACGTCTACTTCGAGCCCGGCCCCGGGCACACGTCCGGGCTGAAGGAGGTCTGGACCCGGTCGTTCTGCCCGGATGCGGAACGCGACGAGACCACCCTCCAGAAGCTCTCTGGCCGGCTCGTGCTGGAGGAGAACTCCGAGGACCGGCTCCGGGGCCACCTGGAGCTGACGATCCAGGGGCAGACGGGCGGCACCTGCCCGGGGGATGCCGCCGAGGTCAACCTGGACTTCGACTTCCGAGACTGAAGGCGCCGTGCGCCCGGGAGCCAGGGGCGCGTGCACTTCGTCAACCACTGAGCGCTCGCACCAGACGAACGTCCAACGCCGCGTTTGCCAGACGGCTGACAGGCAGGCGTGTGCGCACCGCGTCTCGACAGCAGTTCACACCGGCCCGGGGCTGGGGCAGATTGCGCCGCATGTCCACTCCTGGCCGGCTCTCCGGTCTCCTGCTTCCCCTGTTCTCCCTGCGCTCGCGGACAGACTTCGGCATTGGCGACTTCGGCGCCATGGACGGCCTGTTCTCCTGGATGAAGGCCGCGCGTCAGCGCATGTTGATGGTGCTGCCCCTCCTGCCCACCGCGCCGGGGGACCCGAGCCCCTACGCCACGCGGTCCGCGTTCGGACTGAACCCGCTCTTCATCGACCTGGATCAGGTGCCGGAGTTCAAGGCCACCGGCGGCGAGGGCGCGCTCAGCGACGCGCAGAAGAAGCAGTTGGCGGAGGCCCGCGCCGCGCCGCGCGTGAGATACGACCTGGTGTTCCCGCTGAAGGACGCCGCGTTCGCGCGCGCCTTCGACCACTTCGAGCAGCACGAGTGGACGCCGCGCACGCCGCGCGCCCAGGAGTTCCAGAAGTGGCGCGAGGCGCAGGGCGAGTGGCTGGAGAGCTACGCCCTCTTCACCGCCATCAGCGAGAAGGAAGGCCGCCGGCCGTGGTGGGAGTGGCCCGAGGGGCTGCGCACGCGCCAGCCGGAGGCGCTCGCCGCCATCCAGAAGGAGGGCCTGGAGCGCCGCGTGCGCTACCACGCGTGGCTCCAGTGGCTGGCCGAGGCGCAGTGGAACCAGGTCCGCGCGCAGGCCAAGGCGAAGGACGTGCTGCTGTGCGGGGACGAGCCCTTCATCATCGGGCAGGACAGCTCTGACTGCTGGGCGCACCCGGACATCCTGCGCCGCGACGCGCGCCTGGGCGTGCCGCCGGACGACTTCTCCGCCACGGGCCAGGACTGGGGCCTGCCCTACTTCGACTTCGCCGCGATGGAGAAGGACGACTACGCGTGGCTGAAGAAGCGCGCGGCCAAGGCGGCCAGCTACTACGACCTGCGCCGCGTGGACCACGCGGTGGGCTACTTCCGCCAGTGGATCCGCGACGAGAAGAACCCCACCGGCTACTTCGTCCCCGCGGACGAGGCCACCTGGCGCCGCCAGGGCGAGAAGCACTTCCGCCTGCTGTCGGAGGGCGCGGGCATCGTCGCCGAGGACCTGGGCGTCATCCCCCCGTTCGTGCGCCAGATTCTCGCGGACCTGAAGCTGCCCGGCTACCGCGTGCTGCGCTGGGAGCGCGACGACAACACGTACCGCGACCCGCACGGCTTCCCCGCCGTGTCGCTGGTCACCACCGGCACGCACGACACGGAGCCGCAGGCCGAGTGGTGGGAGCAGGCGCGCGAGGACGAGCGCCAGAACGCCGCGCGCACGTGGCCGGAGTTCCAGGGCGTGGCGCTGACGCGCGAGTTCACCCCGGACATCCACCGCGCCACGCTGGCCGCGTCGCTCAACGCGGGCTCGGACCTGTGCGTGCTGCCGTGGCAGGACGTGCTGGGCACGCGCGACCGCATCAACCTGCCCGGCACCATGGGCGACGCCAACTGGGCCTACCGCATCGCGCAGAACACGGACGCGCTGCTCACGGAAGCCCAGACGAAGGACGCGGCGGAGCGCCTGGCGTGGCTCACCGCCTCGTCGCGCCGCTAGCCTGAAGCTTCCGCCCCGGGGCCGCTGGATGCGCGGCCGCCCCGGGCGCCGGAGCCGTGACGGGGCCGCCCTACTCCTGGCCGTTGTCCTCGATGCACTTCACCTGGCCGGGGAAGCCGTCGAACACGGCGCAGCGGCGGCCCGCCTTCGCGCACTCCAGCCGGTCGCAGACGTTCTCCACGACGCACAGGGGCGGCGAGCGGCCGAACTCCAGGAACAGCTCCGCGCAGAAGCGGAACGGATCCGCGCACCCGAGCGAGCCGCAGTAGGGCGTGTCGGAGAGGTTCTCTCCCTCCTTGAGTCGGACCACTTCGTCTTCGCTCACGCCGCAGCCGGTGACGAGCACCAGCGTGGCCGACAGCAACATCACGATTCGCCGGACCATAGGGGCCCGAATCTGACGCACCCCGGGCCCGGTTGCACGCGCCACGGCGGAGCCCGGGGGGTGGCGGACACTGCCCCCGTCCCCGAGGTCGTGGAATGCGACACTCGCCGCATAAAGAAACATTGCGAAACGCGTCAGGGGCTGGCCTTCCAGTAAGAAACGTGGCGTGGCCGACGTCCGACTCCTCCGATTCCGCTCCGCCGTGCCCCTCGCGCTGACCGTGCTGTTGACGGCGTGCGCCACCACCTCCAATCAGCCCACCGGTCCCAAGGTGAAGTCCCTGGACATCGAGGGGGCGAAGAAGGTGGACGACGGGGACATCAAGGACCGCATCCTCACGTCCTCGACCCCGTGGTACGCGTTCTGGCCCTTCGGCAAGGCGCACTACTTCGACACCAACGCGTGGCAGGCGGACCTGCGCCGCATCGAGCGCTTCTACCAGGCGGAGGGCTTCTACCAGGCGCAGGTGGAGTCCAACGAGGTCATCCCCGACGGCGACAAGGCCGTGCGCCTCAAGGTGGTGGTCAACGAGGGCGAGCCCACCCTCATCGACCGCATCGAACCGCACGGCCTGGAGGCCCTGAGCGAGGGGCCGGACCAGCCGTCGCAGCGCGAGCGGGAGCGCATCCTGGAGGAGCTGCCGGTGAAGCCCGGCGACGTGTTCCGCGAGGACACGTGGGTCACCACCAAGGACCTGGTGCTCCAGCGGCTCAAGGACCTGGGGTACGCGGAAGCCGAGGTCGGCGGCGAGGTGCGCGTGGACGTGGCCACGCAGAAGGCCGTGGTGGACCTGCAGATTGCCCCGGGCCTGCGCTACCGCTTCGGCAACATCTTCATCGCCACGGACGCCAACCCCCAGGTGCCGCCCCGGCGCATCATCGAGCAGGCGCAGGGCGCCGTGCACAAGGGCGCCTTCTTCAGTGAGGCGGCGCTGGCGGAGGCGCAGGCGCGCGTCTTCCGCATGGGCGTCTTCGGCGCGGTGAAGGTGAACCGGGGCGCGCCGGACCGGCAGAACGCCACGGTGCCGGTGGTGGTGGACGTGCGCGAGTCGCCCTTCCGCTCCATCCGGCTGGGCGGCGGTATCGGCGTGGACGCCGCGCGGCAGGAAGGCCGCGTGCTGGGCGAGTGGACCAACCGCAACTTCCGCGGCGGCCTGCGAAGGCTCACGCTGCGCGGGCGCGTGGGCTACGCGTTCATCCCCAACGTGCTGGCGGGCATCCGGGGTGACGAGGGGTCGCAGGACGGCCCCATCTTCAACTTCACCACGGAGTTCGAGCAGCCTCGCTTCCTCTTCCGCGACGTGGCCCTGCAGGCCTCCGTCACCGCGGAGAAGGGCCTGCAGCAGGCCTATTCGTTCTACGGCGGCTACCTCAAGACGGGCGTCATCTGGACACCCCACCCGTCCTTCTCCGTCTTCCCCTCGTACAACCTCCAGCTCTACCGGCTGACAGGACAGGTGAGCCTGGAAGAGGGCGTCCCGCCCATCACCCTCGGCTGCGAGAACGCGACGGACGCGACCTGCGACCAGGCGCTCAGCTTCCTGGAGGTGGCGTTCGCCTGGGACCGCCGCGACGACCGCACCGAGCCGCGCGACGGCTACTACGTGGGCTTCTCCGTGCAGAAGGGCGGCGGCCCCTTCTTCGGGCAGTACGACTACGTCCGGCTCCTGCCGGACCTGCGCTACTACCACTCCATCGGGGAGAAGAAGGACCTGACGCTCGCGGTGAAGGTCCGCGCGGGCACGCTGAACCCGGCGGGCGGCGGCCAGAGCTCCATCGTCACCCGCTTCTTCTCCGGCGGCGCCACCTCGATGCGCGGCTTCAACGGCCAGCGGCTGTCGCCCATGACGCCGCTCGCGCCCACCTACAAGGAGGACGACGACGGCAACACCCTGGTGGACGAGGACGGCAACCCCATCCTGGAGTCCTGGGACACCGTGCCCGTGGGTGGCAACAGCCTGGTCGAGACCTCCGTGGAGATGCGCTACATGCTCACGGACGCCCTGATGGTGGCGATCTTCTACGACTCCGGCCTCGTAGGCACGGAGGCGCTGTTTGGCAAGAACGCCGCCAGGCTGTTCGGTCCCGAGCACTACCACGCCGTGGGCGCCGGTCTCCGCTACCTCACGGTGGTGGGCCCCATCCGACTGGACATCGCAAGGCGCTTGAACATCGGGCGGGGATTGCCCGTCAGCGATCCCGGATACATCTATCCGTCCTCCGGTGGATGCCTGGGCTTTGGGCGCAAGTTCGACAAGGCCTCGACCTCCGCGGATGCAGCGTTCGCGGGTGCCCCTGAAGGGCTCTGCGCGGTTCATATCTCCATCGGAGAGGCGTTTTGAGCGACCCCACGAGCCC
>NZ_RAWK01000349.1 GCF_003612165.1 Corallococcus aberystwythensis
GCACGCCCCGCGCGTACTTTAGCGCGCCCTCCCCTGCCCCCGTGCGCGCCGAAGCGCGAAGCGCCGACGACGAGGCCGCGCTCACGTACGCGCGGGGCGTGCTGGAGGCGGAGGCTCGCGCCATCCTGGGCGTCACGGACCGGCTGGGGGACGCGTTCCTGCGCGCGCTGAAGCTCGTGCGTGACTGTCCGGGTCAGGTGGTGGTGACGGGCATGGGGAAGGCGGGCCACATCGGCCAGAAGCTGTCCTCCACGCTCGCGTCCACCGGCATCCGCTCCGTGTTCCTCCACCCCGCGGAGGCCGTGCACGGCGACCTGGGCCGCGTGGGTACGGGCGACGTCATCCTCGCGCTGTCCAACAGCGGCAGCACGGAGGAACTCCTGCGCCTGCTGCCCCTGTTCAAGCGCATGGGCACGCCGGTGGTGGCGCTCACCGGGGACGCGGACAGCCCGCTCGCGAAGGGCGCGGAGGTGGTGCTGGACATCGGCCGCATCGAAGAAGCCTGCCCCATGGGGCTGGTGCCCACCGCGTCCACCGCCGCGCTGCACGCCGTGGGCGACGCGCTGGCGATGACGCTGCTGAGAAGCCGCCCCTTCGGCCGGGACGACTACGCGCTCCTGCACCCGGGAGGGAAGCTGGGGCGCTCCGTGCTGCGCGTCTTCGAGCTGATGCGCACGGGCCCCGCGAACCCGCTGGTGCTGGACACGGCGCGGCTGTCGCAGGCGGTGGTGGTGATGACCAACACGCCGGGCCGGCCGGGTGCCGCGTGCGTGGTGGACCGCGACGGGAAGCTGGAGGGCATCTTCACGGACGGCGATCTGCGCCGGCTGGTGGAGAAGGGCCACACGGACTTCGAGGTGCCGGTACGGCAGGTGATGGGCAAGCGCCCGCGCTGCATCACCCCGGACACGCTGGTGCTCACCGCCGCCACGCAGATGCGCGAGCTGAGGGTGGACCAGCTGCCCGTGGTGGACGTCGAGGGCCGCGCGGTGGGCCTGCTCGACGTCCAGGACCTGCTGGCCGCGAAGTTCGTTTAAGCCCCTCGGACATCCAGAGGCCTCGCCTCCGGACCGGTTCGGTTCCAACTGGTCCGACTGTCGGACCAGTTCGTGAGCGGCGCGTCCGGCGGGGGGCCCTGGCGGCGCGCTACTGCGACAGCTTTGCCTGGAGCGCGGCCTTGTTCGGGTAGTTGGGCACGTCCTGGGCCAGCTTCTCCCAGAGGGCCTTGGCGCCCTTCGCGTCGCCCTTGGCGAGCAGCGTGTCGCCCAGCTTCTCCACCGAGGCCGCGTCAGACTGGAGCGCTACGCTCCACACGCGCGCGCCCATGGGACGGCCCAGGCCGACGAGCGCCCAGGCCATGCCCGCCTTCGCGCGGCCGTTCTCCGGCTGGAAGGGCACCACGCGGGTGTAGTTGGCCAGGGCCTCCTGGAAGCGCCCGCGCGCCAGGTGCTCCTCGCCCTCCTCCACCAGCTTCGTGAGACCCGCCTCCAGCTCCGGCGTGCGCTCGGTGTTCTTCACCGCGTCCACCATCTCCGGCGTCAGCGGGCGCGGCGCGTCCGGCGGCATGGCGGCGGCCTGCGCGGTGGGCTGCGACAGACGCACCTGGCGGTCCGCGGCGCGCGACGCGAGCCACTTCTTCCGGCCGCCCATCTTCACCACCTCTTCGATGCGCGTGCTCAGCTCGCGGGCCATGGGCGCGCGCTGCGACTCCGGGTTCGCCGTCACCAGCGCGTCGAAGCCCTCACGCGCGGACTTGAGCGCCTGGAGGTCCTCGCCCTTCGTCTCGAAGAGCAGCGCGGAGTGCGCGTAGAGCGCCTCCTCGTGGCGGGGCTCCACCTCCAGCACGCGCGCGTACGCCTTCAGCGCGTTGGCGGGGTCACCGCCCAGGTACAGCGCGTTGCCGCGAACCACGTCCACGTCCAGCGCGGGAATCAGCGCGGCGCGAGCACACGCGGCGGCGCCCGCGGCATCCCCGGACTTCGCGCGGGCCTGCGCCACGGCCTCCATCGCGTCCAGCGGCTGGCCCGGCGTGAAACCGCAGTTCGCGGCCTCCGGGGGGGGGATGGCGGCCTTGCCCAGCTTCTTCCTCGACGCGAGGAACAGCGAGCGCAAGCCGTCCGCCTTGGCCTGCGCCTGGCCCAGGTAGGCCAGCGCCTCCGTGTTGCGGCCGTTCGTGTAGTAGAGCTTGCCCAGCGACGAGGCGATCTCGAAGGTCTTCTCGCGCTCGCGCAACCCTTCGGACGAGTCGAGCTGCTTCATCAGCTCCTCGGCGGAGGGCGGCATCTTGTTCGCGTCCACCGTGGGGTGGCCCGACGGCAGCGGCGTGCCCGGCGCCACGGGGGAGCCCGCGGGCATCGTGGGATGGCCGGGAGGCAGCGCGCCGTTCGCGGCGGACCCCATGCCCGCGCCCGTGGCGGGAGACGCCTGGGTGCCGGGCGGAATCGTGGGGTGGCCAGGAGGCAGGGGGGTGGGCTCGGCCGCGAGCAGCGCGGCCGTGGCCAGGACGAGGGACAGGCTCATAGTTCGTGGACGGGGAAACGGGCGCCCATGTCGGGCCAGTAGAGGGCCTCGCGCTTGCGGACGTCCTGGGGGGCGAGCTTCGCGAGCAACTCCTGCACCGACACGCCCAGCACCGGGTGGCGGACGTGGGGGGCCAGCTCCGCCAGGGGCTCCAGCGCGAAGCGGCGCTTGTGCAGTTCGAGGTGGGGCACCTGGAGGTTCGCGTCCGCGACGACGGAATGGTCCTCCTCGTCCCACAGGAGGATGTCCAGGTCGATGGTGCGCGGGCCCCAGCGCTGAATCCTGCGGCGGCCCAGGTCCTGCTCGATGCGCTGGAGGATGCACAACAGGCGCTGCGGCGTCAGGTCGCACTCCAACGCCACCACGGCGTTGAGGAAGCGTGGCTGCGCGGGACCCACCGGTGCGCTGTCGTAGAGGGAGGAACAACCCAGCACCGACACCGCGTCGATGCAGGACATCGCGGCGAGGGCGGCCACGAGGTGGGACTCGCGGTCGCCCTCATTGGAACCCAATCCTACATAGACGGTCGCACTCAAGGCTCCATCTCAACCGGGTTCACCAGGGTTCCGATTCCCTCCAGCTCCACCTCCACCGTGTCCCCCGCCTTGAGCGCGCCCACGCCCGAGGGCGTGCCCGTGCTCACCAGGTCGCCGGGCAGCAGCGTCATGACGTGGGAGATGAAGGAGACCAGGCGGGCGGGGCTGAACACCATGTCGGACGTCCGGCCATCCTGGCGCACCTGTCCGTTCACCCGGCACACCACCCGCAGGTCCGCGGGGGACAGGCCCGTGACGGCCCAGGGGCCCGCGCAGGCGAAGGTGTCGTAGCCCTTGGCGCGGGTGTGCTGGATCTCCCTGCGCTGGATGTCGCGCGCGGTGACGTCGTTGAAGGCGGTGAGCCCCCAGATGGCGCGCGCGGCGGTGGCCTCGTCGGCGTTCTTCAGGCGCTCACCGATGACGAGCGCCAGCTCCGCTTCGTAGTGCACTTCCTCACTCGCCTTGGGGAGACGGATGGGCGAGCCCGGGCCGTTGAGCGCGGTGGAGGGCTTGGTGAAGATGAGCGGCTCCGTGGGGATGGGCTTGCCCATCTCCTCCGCGTGCTTGCGGTAGTTCTGGCCGATGCAGACGACCTTCGACGCGTCCGAGGGCGTGAGCAGCGTGAGCCCCTTGAGCGAGCGGCGCAGGCCGGTCTCCTTGCCGCCGGCCCACGGCGCGGCGGTGAGCACCACCACCTCGTTGCCGTCGACGCGGCCGAAGCTGGCACGGCCCTCGACCTGGAAGCGGCAGTAGCGGGCGGTCATGTCTTCCCCTGGAGGCCGAGCACGTCGGCCATGTCATAGAGTCCCGGCGCACGGCCCGCCACCCAACGCGCGGCCCGCAGCGCCCCTTGCGCGAACTGATCACGGTTCGTCGCGCGGTGGGTGAGCTCGATGCGCTCGCCCTCGCCGAAGAAGTAAACCGTGTG
This sequence comes from Corallococcus aberystwythensis, assembly GCF_003612165.1. GTDB lineage: Bacteria > Myxococcota > Myxococcia > Myxococcales > Myxococcaceae > Corallococcus > Corallococcus aberystwythensis. Next base: position 3,985 of record NZ_RAWK01000349.1, read on the forward strand.
CTCGCCCACCACGTCCCCGCCGCGCAGCGCCTGCACGCCAATCTCACCCGGCGGCCGGGCGCCCGTCTGCCCCTCGCGCGCGAAGGTGAGGTCGTCCTTCGTGCGGCCCAGCGCCTCCATCAGCACCTCCGCCAGCTTGAGCGCGGTGCCGCTGGGCGCGTCCTTCTTCATGCGGTGGTGCGCTTCCAGCACCTCCACGTCGAACGAGGGCCCCAGCACGCGCGCCAGCTCCGCGGCCATGCGGATGACCAGGTTCACGCCCACGGACATGTTGGGCGCCGCGACCATGGGCACGCGCTTCGCGTACTCCTGAAGCTGCGCGCGCCCTTCCGGCGTGAAGCCCGTGGTGCCCACCACCAGCGCCACGCCGCGCTCGGCGCAGATGCGCGCGTGCTGCAGCGTCGCTTCCGGACCGGTGAAGTCCACGACGACGTCCGCCTGCGCGCCGTCCAGCGCGCGGCCCAGGTCGTCCTGCGCGACGACCTCCAGCGGCGCGCCCAGCCGGGCCACGAGCCCCGCGTCCTGTCCGGAGAACGGGCTGCCCGGGCGCACCGTGGCGCCCACCACCGGGAGGTCGCTGGCGGCCTTCGCCAGGCGCACCAGCGTGCTGCCCATGCGGCCGGAGATGCCGGTGATGACGGTGCGGGTCATGGCGCGCTTTCCCTTCAACCCTTCAGCAGGCCCAGCCCGGACAGCTCTTCCTTGAGCTTCGCGGCGTTCGCCTCGCCCATGGGCACGAGCGGCAGCCGGACCTCCGGGCCGAACATGCCCATCAGGTGCAGCGCCCACTTCACCGGGATGGGGTTGGACTCCACGAAGAGCAGCCGGTGCAGCGCGTTCATCCGCACCTGGAGGCCGCGCGCCTTCGCGATGTCGTTGCCGCGCGCCGCCGCCACCAGGTCCGCCATCATGCGGGGCGCGACGTTGGAGGACACGGAGATGACGCCCTTGCCGCCGCACGCGATGAAGGGCAGCACCGTGAAGTCGTCGCCGGACAGGAGCGTCAGCCGGTCGCCGCACTTCTCCACCAGGTCCACCGCGCGGATGAGGTTCGCCGTGGCCTCCTTCAGCGCCACGACCTCCGGGATGTCACACAGCTTGAGCGCCGTCTCCGGCAGCAGGTCCACGCCCGTGCGGCCCGGCACGTTGTAGGCGACGAGCGGGAAGCCCGGGTGCGCCTTCGCGATGGCGCGGTAGTGCTCCACCAGGCCCTGCTGCGTGGGCTTGTTGTAGTAGGGCGTGACGATGAGCGCGCCGTCGGCGCCCACCTCGCGCGCGCGGCGCACGGACTCAATCGTCTCGCGCGTGCTGTTGCTGCCCGCGCCCGCCACCACCGGCACCCGGCCCTTCACCTCGTCCACGACGACGGCGATGGCGCGCGCGCGCTCGTCCGCGTCCATGGTGACGGCCTCGCCCGTGGTGCCCATGGGCAGCAGCACGTTCGTGCCGCCTTCCAGCTGGTAGCGCACCAGGGCCCGGAAGGCCCCCTCGTCCAGCACCCCTTCACGGAACGGAGTGGCCAGCGCCGTCATGGAGCCTTCGAAGGTCTTCATGCCGGCGCTTATACGTTCAGGCCCGCTCGCCGCGCCAGAGGTCCTCGACGCGCTCGCGCTCGCGTACGACACGCCAGGCCGCTCCGTCCACCAGCACCTCCGCCGGCCGGGGCCGCGAGTTGTAGGTGGAAGCCATGCTCATCCCATAAGCCCCGGCGCTCATGAAGGCATACAGGTCGTCCTGGCGGGGCAGCACCAGGGGGCGTGCTCGCGCGAGCACGTCGGTGGACTCGCACACCGGCCCCACGACGTCCACCTCCACGTCCCGGCCGCGGCGCTTCACCACCGGCTGGAACTCGTGGTGCGCTTCGTAGAGGGCCGGGCGCAGCAGGTCGTTCATGCCCGCGTCCACCACCACGAAGGTGCGCGCCTCGGTGGGCTTCCTGTACAGCACGCGCGTGAGCAGCACGCCCGCGTTGCCCACGAGCGACCGGCCCGGCTCCAGCAGCAGCGTGGCCCCCGTGCCCTCCGTCGCGAGCAGCACCGTGCGTGCGTACTCCTGGGCGCTGGGCGGCGTCTCATCCGAATAGGTGATGCCCAGCCCGCCGCCCACGTCCAGGTACTCCAGCGCGTGGCCCTGCGTCCTGAGCGTGCTGTAGAGGTCCGCCACCTTCGTGAGCGCGGCCTTCATGGGCGCGGTGCGCGTGAGCTGCGAACCGATGTGGCAGTCCAGCCCCAGCGCCTTGAGCCCCTTCAGCTTCTTCGCCTTCGCGTAGAGGGCGACGGCCTCCTCGAAGGGCACGCCGAACTTGGACGTCTTCAGGCCGGTGGAGATGTAGCGGTGCGTGCGCGCGTCCACGTCCGGGTTCACGCGCAGGGCGAACGGCGCGCGCTTGCCCAGCTTGCGCCCCACCGCATCCAGCGCCTCCAGCTCCTCCGCGCTCTCCACGTTGAAGAGCAGCAGGCCCTGGGCCAGCGCCTGGGCCATCTCGTCCGGCGTCTTGCCCACGCCCGCGAACACCGTCTTGCCCGGCTCGCCGCCGGCCTGCTTCACGCGCGCCAGCTCGCCGCCGGACACGATGTCGAAGCCGCTGCCCAGCCCCGCGAAGAGGCGCAGGATGGCCAGGTTGGAGTTGGCCTTCACCGAGTAGCAGATGAGGTGCTTCTGGCCCTGGAACGCCTCCGTCACCGCGCGGAAGCGCTCCGTGAGCGCGGCGGTGGCGTAGACGTAGGTGGGCGTGCCCACCGCGTCCGCGATGGCTGACAGGGGCACGCCTTCCGCGTGCAGCACGCCCTTCTTGTAGCCAAAGGCGCTCACTCGGGCTGCTCGGGCTGCTCGGGGTCCGTGGCGGACGGCGGCACCGTGGGGCCGGAGGGCTCGATGGGCCCACGCGGAGGCACCTGCGCGGGCACCGTCTCCGGTGTGGGCGCGGGCAGCGGGGCCGGACGGGGCGCGTGGGGGCTGCCCTTGATGCCGCACGCCACCAGCGCGAGCGTCAGGCTGGTGGCGGCGCACAGCCGGATGAGCGAGGAGCGCATGGGCTAGAACCGGATGGCCAGCATGCCGCGGATGGCGTGCGCGGTGCTGAGTTCCTGGCCCGGCAGGCCCATGTCCTTCAGGCCGTCCAGGGGGAAGAGGATGCCGTAGTCGATGCCCGCCACGAAGCCGTCCTCCGTGATGTAGCGTGCGCCGATGTCCGCCTCCAGGCCCAGGCTCTTGCTGGCGTAGGACGGCGTGGACTCCGCGTAGAACGCCTGCGAGTAGATGACGCTGCCGAAGACGTCGAAGCCCTCCGCGATGGAGTACTTCAGGCCCGGCCTCACGTAGAACGCGTCCGTGACGCCATTGAGGATGGACCGCCACAGGATGAGGTCCACGCGGTAGTCGCGGTTGAAGCGGAAGTTGCGGATGGCGTTGTCGCTGCAGCCGCCGGTGTCGCAGCTGTACTGACGGCCCTCCACGTCGCCCGGCGCGGTGTTGCCGTCCGAGCCCGTGCCCTGGCGGCCCGGGTAGTTGCCGAAGCCCGGCGCCTTGTCACCGGAGGCGAAGCCCACCTCGATGCCCAGGTGCAGCTTCTCCGGGATGACGTGGAACTCCGTCTGGAGCACGCCGCCGAACTGCGCGACGCGCAGCGACTGGGTGGTGGGGTCGTTGGCCGTGAGGGCGCGCCCGTCGATGTTGCCCAGCTGCGCGGCGAACTCCGCCTCGATGCGGAAGCTCTTCTCCGCGTACTTGAACCACAGGTCCGGGATGTACAGCGTGCCGCCGCGCGGGACGAACGCCGGCGAGGCGACGTTGATGGGGTTGGAGGGGTTGGCGGTGTCGAACGGAACGCCCGTCTCCGTCGTCGTGGCGTAGCGCTGCGTGCGGTAGGTGAAGTACAGGCCGTAGTTGAGGACGCCCTGGTTGTTGTCCAGCTTGGCCTTCTGCTGCTGGTCGGTGTCGCGCCGCGCGATGGCCAGCACCAGGCTGTGCGCGTCGTCGGACTGGGTGAGGTCCACCGGCTCGCCCAGGGCGTTGGCCTTCTCCGTGGACAGCCCCTCCGAGTTGAAGTCCAGCATGGGCGTCACGTACCAGCCGGCGAACGGCTCGGTGACGAACTGGATGCGGTCCACCGTGTCGCCGTAGTCGCAGTCCAGGCAGTTGCCGTCGTTGCGCAGCATGCCCAGGCCCCAGTGGCTGCCCATGCGGCCGAAGCGCAGGATGCCCACCGGCGTCGTGACTTCACCGTACGCGCGGCGGACGTGGACGGTGTCCTTGAACGCGCTGACGGCGGAGTTGGACGGGGACTGGTTCTCGGAGAAGAGCGTGAAGTTGTTGCGCCCATCCCCGCTGTAGGCGCTGTCCGGGTTGGAGCCCAGCAGGATGTTGTCCAGCGCGTCCACCTGCGCCTTGATGCGCACGTCCTCGGAGACGTTGAAGGACGGATCCAGCCGGAAGCGCATGTTGGCGCCCGCCTGGGTCTGCTCCGCGGCGGAGCGCGGCGAGCGCGTCCACAGCTGGCGGCCCAGGGGCGTGCCGGTGGGCAGCGCGGGCTTGCCCAGGTCGAACTTGTAGAAGAGCGTGGGGCGCACGCGCAGGTAGCCGTCCAGCGTGAACAGCTCCAGCTTGCGCTTCTCCTCCGTCCACTCCTCCTGCCAGTCGTTGTTGGCCACGGCCTGGGTGGCCGTCTGGGCGCGGATGTCCTCGCGCAGCTCCTGCCGCGTGGCCTCCAGGCGCTGCTCCAGCTCCTCGCGGCTGACGGAACCTTCGGAGGTGGGGGCGGGGGACTG
>NZ_RAWK01000034.1 GCF_003612165.1 Corallococcus aberystwythensis
ACCTCGCGCACCGCCCCGCCCGCCGCCCCGAAGACGATGCCCGGTAGGAGCGACGTGGCGCCCGCGCCCACCAGCGACGGATGGTTCACGTCCACCGTGAAGAAGTCCGCGGGCGACCCCGGCGAAAGGGTGCCCGTGCCCATCCCCAGGCTCCGCGCGCCCTGCACCGTGGCCATGTCGAAGAGCCGCGCCGCCAGTCCGTCCAGCGTTCCCGTTCCCGGGTCCAGCACCGCCCGGCGCAGCCGCACCAGCCGCAGGTGCTGCTCCAGTTGGCGGGCCTCGTCCAGCAGGTCCACCACCGTCTGGCTGTCCGAGCCGAAGCTCACGCGCGCCCCGGCCTTCACCAGCGCGTCCGCCGGCACGATGCCGTCCCCCAGGTTGCGCTCCGTGGACGGGCACGCGCACACCGTGGCCTGCGCGCGGCCCAGCAGCGCCACCTCGTCCTCCGTCAGGTGCACGCCGTGCACGGCCGTGAAGCGCGGCCCCAGGAGGCCCACGTCCGACACCAGCTCCACCGGGCGGCGGCCGTGCTCCGCGAGGCACGCCTCAATCTCCTTCGGCTGCTCCGCCACGTGCATGTGGATGGGCATGCCGGCGGGCGCGGCGCGGGCCACCTGCGTCAGCCAGTCCCGCGACACCGCGCGCACGCTGTGCGGCGCGAGCCCCACGTTCACTCGCGCGTCACCTCGCGTCGCGTGGGCCAGCGCCTCCGTGGTGGACAGGAACGTGTCCACGTCCGCGTCAATGAAGCGGCGCTGGCGCGGGTTGGCGGGCACGTTGAAGCCCGCGCGCGCGTAGCCCACCCGCAGCAGGCAGATGCGCAGCCCCACGTCCGTGGCCGCGCGGATGACCGCGTGCGCCAGCGCGTTGCGGTCCGCGTAGGGCGTCCCATCCGACTGGTGGTGGAGGTAGTGGAACTCGCCCACCGTGGTGATGCCCGCGAGCACCATCTCCAGGAACACCTGCCGGGAGGCGACGTGGATCTCCTCCGGCGTGAGCGCCTCCGCGGCGCGGTACATCGCCTCGCGCCAGGACCAGAAGTCGTCCTGCCCTCCGGCGGATGCCACGTATTCGGTTCGCCCGCGGATGAGCCGCTGGAACGCGTGCGAGTGGCCGTTGACGAGCCCCGGCAGCAGCGCCCGCCCCGCGAGCCGCTCCACGCGCGCCCCTTCAGGCACCGCGTCGAGGACCCTGCCATCCGCGCCCACCGCCAGCGCACGGCCTTCGTGGAAACGCCCTTCCGCGAAGAGGAAGTCGGGTTGGTAGACAGTGATGTCGCTCACGCGCGGCAGCGTATGCCAGTTCGCCGCGACGCGCGGTAGCGGCTTCAGGCGCCCATTTCGGCCGTGTCCATGAAGGAGGGCAGACGGCTCTCCGCCCAGGGACGGGTGCGCACCGCGTCGCGGATCCACGTGCCGTGGCGCCGCTCGTCCTCGCGGTGCTGGCGGATGAGGACCTTCACCTCCGGGGTCCACTCGAACTGGAGCGCCAGCTCATAGGCCCGGTCGAACAGCTCCTCGTTGCCGAGCATGGCCCACAGCGTGGCCTCCGTCCCCATCAGCCCCGTCATGGCCGTCAGGCCCTTCATCGCGGAGCCCTTCAGGTCCGGGCGCAGCGCCACCGGCTCGCCCCCGAAGTGGCGGATGAGCGTGTTGAGGTCCTGCACGTGGCGCAGGTGGTCCGCGCGGAAGCTGTTGAGGCGCTCGCGCACCAGGGCCGGCCCGATGCGCGCGATGGCGACGTCATACGCACCCACGGCGTCGGCATCGAGCTGAGCCAGGCTGTGCAGGCGAGCGACTTCGGACTTGTCGGCCATGGGTGCCTCCTCCAACCGGGCACGGTGAGTGCTCGGGCCCGAACAATGTGGGGATTCCTCCCCCTGAAACCAACCGCCTTGCCCCCTCTCATTCCCCTGCCGCACCCAGGGCAGGCGGACGGCCTGTGGCCCTTTCGCGGCGTGTGGCCGGAAAATAAGACTCGGGGTCCGGGGACCGCAGGGAGGCGCCTGCCCTCCTGCCCGCCCACCAACCGATGTGAGGAATTGCGCGCCCGCCCTCCTGTGCAGAGCGTTGGAGGGTGAAGAACTCAGAGACGCAGAAGCGGCTGCGCCGCTACCGGATGAAGCGCGACTTCCAGCTCACCTCCGAGCCGTCCCCGGACGTGGTGGCTCCCAGGTCGAACGCTCCCGTATTCGTCATCCACAAGCATGACGCCACGCGGCTGCACTACGACCTGCGGCTGGAGATTGGCGGCGTGCTGGTGAGCTGGGCCATCCCCAAGGGCCCCAGCCACGACCCGTCCGTGAAGCGGCTCGCGGTCCAGACGGAGGACCACCCGCGCTCCTACGCGGACTTCGAGGGCCACATCCCGGATGACCAGTACGGCGGCGGCGATTCGCTGCTCTGGGAGTCCGGCACCTTCGAGGTCGTGCCTCCTGGCGACGCCGAGGCGCAGCTGAAGCGCGGGCACCTGGAGGTCCTGCTGCACGGCGCGAAGCTCAAGGGGCGCTGGCACCTCATCCGCACGCGTCCGCGCGGCGGCAAGGCGCAGTGGCTCTTCTTCAAGGCGAAGGACGAATACGCCGACGCCGGCTACGACGTCACCGTGGAGCGCCCCGAGTCCGTGAAGAGCGGCCAGGTGGAGACGCAGGGCCCGCGCAAGCCCGGCGTGCTGCGAAACAAGAAGCCCGCGGCGCCCGTGCGAGCGGCGCCCAGGGCCCGTGTCCAGAAGACCGCGCGCAAGTCCGCGAAGGCGGCGCGTCCGCCAGCGACGCCGGAGAAGCTGCTGGAGCGCGTGTGGCCGCCCATGCTGGCGCGGCTGGCGGTGTCCGACGAGGTGCACGACGAGACGCACGCCTACGAGGTGAAATACGACGGCTTCCGCGCCGTGTGCGCCGTCACGCAGGGGAAGCTCGCCTTCCAGAGCCGCCGGGGCAACGACCTGGCGGGCCGCTTCGCCCGGCTCGCCGCCGCGCTTCGCGAGCTGACCACGAAGGACGTGGTGGTGGACGGAGAGATTGTCGCGCTGGATGCGAAGGGCCGCTCGCGCTTCCAGATTCTCCAGAACACGGAGGAGGGCGCGGAGCAGCGCTTCATCGTGTTCGACCTCTTGTGGCTGGACGGCGAGGACCTGCGCGAGCTTCCCTACGTGGAGCGCCGCGCGCGGCTGGAGAAGCTGATGGCCAGGGCGCAGCTGCCCTTGCAGCTCTCCGAGAAGGTGGACCTGCCGATGTCACGCGCGCTGCTGGAGGCGCGGCGCAAGGGGTGGGAGGGGCTCATCGCCAAGCGCAAGGACTCGCCCTACACGGGCTCGCGCTCCGGGGACTGGCTGAAGCTGAAGGTGGTCGCGGGCCAGGAGGTCGTCATCCTGGGCTACCTGCCCATCAAGAACGAGCGGGCACAGTCGGAGATTGGCGCGCTGCGCGTGGGCGTGCGGGGCAAGGACGGCTTCCACGACGTGGGCAAGGTGGGCACGGGCTACACGTCGAAGGACCGCCGCGAGCTGCGCTGGCTGCTGGACGCCACGCGCGTGAAGAAGCCCTCCGCCGTGGATGCCCCGAGGAGCGCGGACACCGTCTGGGTGAAGCCGAAGTACGTGGCCCAGGTGAACTTCACGGAGTGGACGAAGGACGGCCGCCTGCGCCACCCCGTGTACCAGGGCCTGCGCAACGACAAGGTGCCCAAGGAGGTCGTGCGGGAACATCCGGCCCCCATCGAGGGCGCCGCCAGCCGGGGCTCGCGCCGCGCGCCAGCCCAGGCCGCCGCCCGCACCGCGACCCAGAAGGCGTCCGCGGTGAAGACAGCGCGAGGCAAGGCCTCACGCGCGCCGGAGGTGGCCCTCACGCACGGCGACCGCGTGCTGTTCCCCGGCTCCGGCCTGACGAAGGCGGACGTGTTCGCGTACTACGAGCAGGTGGCGCCGCTGCTCTTGCCCGTGCTCGCGGACCGGCCGCTGTCCCACCAGCAGTGGCCGGCGGGCATCCAGGCCCCGGGCTTCTTCCGGCACGAGCTGTCCGGCATCCCGTCATGGATGCCTACGCTGCGCGTGCGTCACGAGGACAAGACGCTGCGCCATGTGAACGTGAAGGACACGTCCGCGCTCCTGTGGCTGGCCAACCAGTCCGCGCTCACGGTGCACATGTGGCTGTCCCACGCGCCCCGGCTGGCGCAGCCGGACTTCGTGGTGTTCGACCTGGACCCCGGCGAGGGCGGCTGGAAGGACGTGGTGAAGGTGGCCACCCTGCTGCACGCGCGCCTGGATGAGCTGGGCCTGAAGTCCTTCCCCAAGACGTCCGGCAAGCGCGGGCTGCACGTCCTGGTGCCGCTGGCACCGGGCCACACCTACGCGCGCACCCAGGCGTTCGCGGACGCAAGGGCGCGGGAGCTGGAGGAGGAGCTGGGCGACATCGCCACCACGGAGCGCTCCATCCGCGAGCGCGGAGGGCGGCTCTACATCGACGCGGGCCAGAACGCGCGCGGCAAGACGGTGGTGGCGCCCTACTCCCTGCGCGCCGTGGAGGGCGCGTCCTTCTCCGCGCCGCTCGAGTGGAGCGAGGTGAACGGCCGCCTGGACCCGCGCCGCTTCCGCCTGAAGACGCTGCAGAAGCGCCTGGACGCCGTGGGGGACCTGTTCGCCCCCGTGCTCCAGGTGAAGCAGGTGCTGCCGGACGAGTAGACGGGCGGCTGACGCGCCGCGCCCCGAGCGGAGTTTCCCCGAAGGGGCGGCGCGTGCTACCTCCCGCGCCGCCATGTCGTCCGTGACCGTCGTGACCCCGGCCGTGAAGCCCGCGCCGCGGTGGAAGGTGTCCCTGGCCTACGCCACCTGCTTCATCCTCTGGGGCTCCACCTGGGCCGCCGTGAAGGTGGGGCTGGAGGACCTGCCGCCCCTGCGCTTCGTAGGCACGCGCATGCTCGTCGCCGGGGTGGCGCTGCTGCCCTTCGCGCGCTCGCGCGGGACGGCGCTGGGGGGCGGCACCGGGTGGCGCATCGCGGGGCTGGGCGTGCTCCAGCTGGCGGTGCCCTTTGGCCTGCTCTTCGTGGCGCAGCAGTGGATTCCCTCCAGCTGGTCCGCGCTCCTCTTCTCCACGTTCCCCGTGTGGCTGCTGCTGGTGGGCCGCATTGTCCTGCCCGACCAGCCGCTCACCGGGCGGAAGCTCTTCGCCGCGGCGCTGGGCCTCACGGGCGTGGTGGCGCTCCAGCACCAGGAATTGGTGTCGCTCAGCTTCTCCGGGCAGGTGCTGCTGGGCTGCGCGATGACGCTGTTCGCGGCGTCGGTGGTGGCGGTGGCCAACGTGCTGGTGCGCCAGCACATGACGCACGTGCCGCCGCACCTGCTCACGCTGGTGCAGACGCTGAGCAGCGCGGCGCTGCTGCTGTCCGCGTCCGCGCTGCTGGAGTGGAACCAGCCCTCGCACTGGACGCCCAAGGCCATTGGCGCGCTCCTGTACCTGGCGCTGGGCGGGACGGTGCTCACCTACCAGTGCCTGTACTGGCTCCTGCCGCGCATCTCGCTGGCGGCGCTGGGCGCCATGGCGCTCCTGGACACGCTGGTGGCGGTGACGCTGGGCGTGGCGCTGCTGGGCGAGGCGCTCACGCCGTCGCTGCTGGCGGGCGGCGTGCTCATCCTCACGGCGGCGGCGCTCGCCAACCGCGGCGAGGCCCCGGAGGCGAAGGCACCTCCGGAAGCCCCACCCGCGGTGTGAATCAGAACGGCAGGGGCAGGGAGAACGCCGTGCCGTTCTGCGTGCCGGTGCGGTAGCTCCTGGGCGCGCCGATGACGGCCGTGGGCGGAGAGCCTCCAGAGCCGGGGACGACGGCGATGGACTGCCCCAGGTAGGAGCGCTCGGCGCCGTCGCCCACCACCAGCAGGAAGGGCGACAGCGGGCCCGTGGACTTCGCGCCGCCGGCGAAGAGGAACGCCGCGCCGTCGCCGTCCGAGGCCACCGACGCGTTGGGCGCGCCCACCCAGAGGTCCGGCACGCCGTCGCCGTTGAGGTCCTTGCCGCCCGCGAGCGACGTGCCGAAGCTCACAGCGCGCGAGCGATAGGTGAGGTTCAGCGGGGCCAGCGAGCCCACGTCCACCATCGTCTCGCCATCAGCGGGAGGGGTGAGCTTGGAGGTCTGGAGGAGCAGCACCGCCGGCTGGCTCACGCCCTCCACCAGGTAGTTGTTGGCGCTCACCGCGAGGAAGTCCCGCGAGTCGCCCAGGAACCTCCCCGCGCGCGTGGTGGCCACGCCCAGGTTCATCAGCGAGCGCGACACCTCCCCGTCGCCCGCGATGCGCACGGTGCCCCCCGTCGTGCGTCCCCCGCATCGCGTGCCGCCCGCGTCGTGACCGTAGACAATCACGATGCCCGAGTGCGTGCTGTCCGCGTAGCGCCACGCCACCTCCTCGCAGCCGTCCCCGTTGAGGTCGCCCACGGAGGCGATGGCGGAGGTCTGCGGCAGCGCGGTGTTGTTCCACTGCGCGGGCGGCCAGACGCTGGTCTTGTTGGGCCAGGAGTACGCGGGGTCACACGCCAGCGTGAGCTTCGCGAGCGACGCGTCCTCCGGCGCGCGGCCCAGGAACACGTCCATGCCGCGGTCGCGCAGCACGGCCACGTCCTGCTTGCCGTCGCCGTTGAAGTCGAAGCCGCCCACCACGCCCCGGCCGATGGTGGTGCGCTTGCACTTCGTGGCCGCCGCGTCTTCGCAGGTGTCGACCACGGAGGGCGCGAACACGCGGTATGCCGGCTTGAAGGTGCCGTCCGCCTGCCCCGCCGACACCAGCAGTCCGCCCAGCGACTGCGTGGCCGCCGTCATGCACGCGTTCTGCACATAGGGGTCCCGCTCCGTCGCGGCGGAGTTCGTCGCCGGGATGACGAGCCCCGTGGCGCTGGCCACCAGGTCCGGCCGGCCATCGCCGTTGAAGTCCGTGAACGCCACGTCCACGCCCACGTTGCGGCCGCCGTACCAGGGCGAGCTGGCGCCCTCTCCCGCCACGGTGGCCTTCCCGGGCTCCGCGGTGTCGAAGGTGTACGCGCGGCCCACGGTCATGTCCGCGCCGTCGTTGTTGGGACCCGGGCCGGAGAAGCCCGGCGAGCCCACCAGCGCCATCACGCGGCTGCCCAGCCGGGTCACCGCCACGGTCTCACCGAAGCGCTCCACGCTGGCCTTCGCCGTCACGGCCAGGCCGCTGCGCGACCAGTCCGCGAGCGTCGCACCGGCCTTCTGGAAGACGTCCACGCGGCCGGTGAACGCGCCCGTGTCGGACGACGCGCGGCCGGAGAAGCCCACCAGCACGGGGCCGGAAGGCAGGGGCCACGCCGCGAGGCCCGCGCCCAGCACCTCCGCCTTCGCCGCGCCGCCCAGCGCCGCGAGCGGCTTGTTCATCACCGTGTCCTTGGACAGGCCGGTGAGCGGGTACACCAGCACCTTGCCCGCGTTGCCCAGCGACGTCGTGCCCGCGGTCACCGTGGCATAGGGCGCGCCCAGGAGCAGCTCCGGCCCCGCCGTGCCGTCCACGTCCATCACCGCCCAGCTGCGCGTCGCGGTGATGCTGCGCGCGTCGCCGTAGAAGCGCGCGAACGCGTTCGCCAGCGGCACCGTCGGGGGGTTCACCGCCGCCGGGTCGGCCACCAGCTTCGCGCTGCGCAGGTCGAAGAGGTACGCGCCGCCCGCGTCCTGCTGCGACGCCACCCCGCCCGACGTGCGCAGGTCCGGCGCGTCCGCCCTGTCCGCCATCACGACGAGGAACGGGGGCCGGCCGCCCTCGCCGGGGACGGCGCCCAGGCGGAAGGTGCCCTCGTTGTTCATCGTCTCCACGGCGGTGTTGGACACCAGCACGTAGAGGTCCGCGGCGGAGCGGTAGCGGGCTCCCGTGTCGCGCGCGAAGTACACCGCCACGGCCATCTGCTGGCCGTTGGTGCTGCCGTCCGCGTTGTAGCGGGTCAGCCGGTGCAGCGCCGCCAGGTCCGGGCGGCCGTCGTCGTTGAGGTCCGCCACCACGAGCGCACGCCCCAGCTCCGTCGTGCTCCGCAGCGTGAACTTGCCGTCCTTGTCGATGTCCTGACCGCCCAGGCGCACCGCCGGCAGGTCCGGGACGGGCTGCCCCTTGGCGAGGATGAAGATGTCGATGACGCCGCGCCGGCTGATGCCGGAGATGGAGGACAGGTCTCCGCCGGGCGAGCCCACGAACAGGTCCATGTCCCCGTCGCCGTCCGCGTCCGCGATGGCCATGCCCGTGCCGAACCCGCCGCGTCCCAGGCCGGTGAGCGCGGGCCTGAGCAGCGCGGGCGCCTGGCCCGGCTTGAACGTGTAGAGGTACACCGCGCCCGAGTCACCGATGGTGACGTCCGCGCCCGGCGAGGACACCGCCAGGTCCGAGCGCCCGTCGCCGTCCAGGTCGCCCACGGCCAGCATGTCGCCGAAGAGCGCGCCCTCCGTCTCCCCCGTCAGCACCCAGGTGGGCTTGGAGGGCAGGCCGGAAGTGCTGCCCTTGTAGATGAACACCGCGCCGCCCGTGGGGCGCGACAGCTCGCTCTCGCGCTGGCCCACCGCCAGGTCATGGATGCCGTCGCCGTCGAAGTCCGCGGTCACCAGCGTGGCCACGTCCGACAGCTTGCCGTGCGCCAGCAGGGGCCGCGTCAGTTCGTCCAGCACGCGCACCGACACCGTGGCCACGTCCGGGGTGAAGACGTCCTTCGCCTCCAGCACGATGGTGCCGGTGGCCCCCGCCTCCACCACGATGCGGCCGTTCACGATGGAGCCGGGACCGGACTTCTTCGTCCACGTCACGCGGTCCGTGCCGCCCGCCGTGCCCAGCGGCGCGGAGGAGCCCGACGGCACGCCCAGGTACTGCGGGTCGCCCACCAGCTTCGCGGCCTTGCTCACGGTGTACTGGAGCAACTCCGTATCGCCGGACTTCGTGTCGCGCACGGTGACGACGTCCTGCGCCTCCACCTGCCCCGCCGTGTAGACGCCCGTGTCGGTGAGCGTGGCGCCGGAGCCGTTGGTGGTGAGCGTGAAGGCCGCCGTGCCCACCAGCCCTTCGAGGGCGATCTGGAAGGACGTGCCCGGCCGCAGCATCGCGCGCGCGGGCGCGACGCCGAAGCCCTTGATGACCTTCACGCGCACGCTGGTGGAGCCGCCGCACTGCTCGTCCACCACCGTCAGCGTGTCCTCGCCGGGCGTGGCGCCCGCGACGAAGCGGTTGCCGCGCATGTCGCCGGAGGAGCCGCCCGGCTCCGCGCGGAAGCTGTAGTGGCCGCTGCCGCCGCCCGCCGTCAGCGTGGCCACGCCTGCGGAGCGCACCGTCGTGGGCTCCGCCGACAGCGTCAGCGGGGCCAGGCCCTCGCAGGGGCCCACGTAGGGAAGCTGGTCGGCGGGCTTGAGCTCACCGTCACAGGCCAGGGTCAGCAGCGCGGCGAGGGGGGTCGCGCGGAGGAGACGTTTCATGGGGGTGCCTCGGAAGGGGGCGCCCGTCCTCCGCCGGGACGGGAGGAGGACGGGCGCATGCACTCAAAGGGAAGCAGTCGTGAAGCAGGGACTTCAGGGCCGCGCGCCGGACGACACCCAGCGCTGGATGAGGGCGATGCCCTGCTGATCCAACGGCCCGTCCGCGGGCATGCGCAGGTCGCGCACCGCCGCGTTGATGCTCTGGGCGTTGGACTTCCACAGCTCGTAGGTGTTCAGCGGCCGGCCCGGGCTGGTGGTGTGGCACTTGGCGCAGCGGGCCTCGTGGATGGGCCGGATGTCGCGCGCGTAGCTGGGGGTGGTGGTGAGCGGCTGGTAGACGAAGGGCAGCTGCCGCCGCGCCTCCGTGCCGTCCTCGAAGCGGGACACCACGCCCAGCGTGTGCCCGCCCGGCGTCAGGTTGGCGAAGGAGAACGCCCTGAGCGTCTCCCCGTCCGCCTCCAGCCCGCCGAAGCTGTACGAGGGCCCGGCCGCCTGGACCTCCTGGCCCTCCAGCTGGAAGTGGACGCTCTTGGGCGCGTTGCCCGGCGGCAGCTGGGCCTGGACCACCAGCCCGTCCTCCACCACCAGCATGCCCTGGTGCATGCCCGTCACGCGCGGCGCCGGCGTCTGGCTGATGGCCAGGGCCTTGTCGCCCACGCGAATCCACGCACAGCCGCTCTCGTCCGCGGCCAGCAGCGTCACCGGCCCGGAGGGCAGCCCCTCCGCGGAGCCCCACACCTTCGCGTCCGCGTCGTAGGTGAAGAGCCGGTCACCCGCGCGGGCCCAGAGGTAGCGCCCCGCGCCCAGCATTTGCTGGGGCTGGGACGGCAGCTCCACCGTGCTCCAGCCGTCCGTGTTCCGGCGCAGCAGGCGGGTGCTGGTGAGCACCCAGACCTCGCCCGGCGCGCCCGTGCCGGCGCCCAGCCCCGCGAGCGCCTGCACCGTCTCGCCGCCGGCGAGCGGCGCGTCCGTGCCGCGCACCTGGTAGACGCCCGGCGCGGACGCCACCACGACGTTGAGCTTGCCCTCGCGCGCGAACCACAGGCCCGCGAGGCCGTCCTCCGCGGGCGCGGCCGTCATCGTGGTGATGCCGGTGAGCGGCAGCCCGGACAGCTTCAGCGACGCGAGCACGCCGCCTTGAATCTGGAACAGGCCCGTGGGGTGGGCAATCCACGCGGCGCCGTCCGCCGTCTGCGCGGTGGCGACGATGCCGGTGCCCAGCACCTCCTGCCACAAGGGCTCGATGAGCCAGCCCTGATCCGCGAGGAACAGGCCCCGGTCCGTCTCCACCAGGGCGCTGTGCGGCCCCAGGCGGAAGGTGGCGCGCACGGCGCCCAGCTGTGCCTTGTTCCGCGGGTGGGCGGCGAGCGCCGCCTTGGTGCCGTCCAACCGCAGGCGCACGGCCTCACCGCCGGCGGTGGCGAAGATGCCGCCGCCGGACTGGTCCGCGAAGCCAGGCATCGCGGCCAGCGACTGCGCCGTGGTGACCTGGGTGGCCGTGAAGGATGCGGGCTTCGCCGGGTCACTGCCCGGCGGTGCGTCCTCGCCGCACGCGGAGAACAGCACCGCGGACAGGAGCAGGAGCGAGGGGGGGAGGAAACGCGCCACGGTGGGGGAACCATGGCGCTGCCGGGGACGCAGAAGGGAAGTGCTCATCAAGGTTCAGGCAAGGAGGAACCGCAGCGGGTCCACCCGCGTGATGCTGTAGTCCAGCTTCGCCGAGGCCAGCACCGTCGCGATGATGTGCTCGGGGAAGATGTTGGAACCGTTCGGGTCGTTGGCGCCGGTGCGCAGGTCCACCTGGCCCGGCGACATGCCGATGTCACCGCTGCGGCCCACCACCTGGTTGTGCTTGATGCCCGCGCCCATCAGCAGGCAGCTGTTGGACAGGTGGTGGTCGCGCCCGCCCGTGGCGTTGATGGTGGGCGTGCGAGCGAACTCGCTGAACACCAGGATGGTGGTGTGGTCCATGAAGTTGCCGCCGCCGGGGTGCGCGGTGGCGCGCAGGTCCGTCACCAGCAGGTTCAGCGCGTTGAAGCCCGCGCGCTGGTTGGTCGCGTGCGTCTGCTGCGTGCCGAAGTGGGTGTCCAGGCCGCCCGCCAGGTTGATGGACACGCACTGGCTGATGCCCTTCTTCAGGGCGGTGGCCACCATGGCGGCGCGGCCCGCGGCGCTGTTGTACGGGTAGGCCTGGTTGTTGAGCCCGTAGAAGTCGCGCACGGACTGGTTGGCCGCCAGCTGGAAGCGGAACGAGTCCGACAGCTTGTTCTCCATCACCGTCTGCATCTGGCCGCGGCTGCTCTCATACGCCGTGCCCACGCCCCGCGCGGTGAGCGCCTGCTCCTCGCAGGTGATGGGCTGGCCGTTGAGGTCGATGAGGCTCTTCTCGATTTCGCTGTCCAGCTGGCGCGCCGCGCTGGGCGGGTCCAGCGTGAGCACCAGGTCCGCCAGGCCGCTCACGCGCAGCGCGTTGGCGTAGCCGCCGTAGCGGTCGTTGTAGGACTCCACGCCCTGGGCGATGGACGGGATGGGCACCGTGGGCTTCATCTGGCCCACGATCTCCGTCGCGGTGGAGGACCCGCGCGCCGCGCTGCCGATGGGCATCTTCCCGGTGAGGAAGTAGCGGTAGCCCACCTCGTGGGTGAGCGTGCTCATGTTGATGCCGCGCACCACCGTCATCAGGTCGTAGTGGTCCGACAGGTTGGCCGCGCGCGGGTCGCCAATGGCCGGCCCGAACGCGATCTTCGACGGGCCCGCTCCCGCCCGCTCCTTGGGGATGACGGGGGTCTGCGCGAAGGCTGCGTCGGTGAGCAGGTTGTAGCCCGGCATGATGCGCGTCTCGGAGACGCGGTCGGCGGTGAAGACCGCCGGGTCCCGCGGGTCGAACGCGAGCAACTGGTCCCACCCGCCGCTGAAGTACACGAACACGAAGCAGCGGTCGGGCGCGGCCAGGTTCGTCGCCTGGGCCACGGCCTTGAAGGGGATGCCTCCCAGCAGCAGGGAGCCCATGAAGCCGGCTCCGGCCTTGAGGAAGGTGCGGCGCTCGGGGCTGCTCAGGTTTTCCTGGGGCGTCTTCTTCATCGCAGGCACCGTCAAGGTCAGTAGGTGATGAAGCGCGAGTCCGTCAGCATGGCGATGCACACCACCGCCAGCGCCTGGTCGCGCTTCTTGAGGGTCTCGGCCCGGGCGGCGGCCTTGCGGAAGAACGTCGCGTAGCGCGTGAGCTCCTCACCGGCCAGGGGCGCGCCCCAGAACCGGGTGGAGAGGTACACGAGCGTCTCACCCACCTGCGCGTCCGTGAGCTTCGTCAGGTCGCTCATGGGCGAGGGCAGCGTGCGGCCCAGGGTGCGCAGGGTGACGTCCGCCTGCGCGATGTCCTTCTGCGCCTGGGCGATGCAGACCTTGCGCGCGCCGTCGTCCAGGAAGCGGGCGAAGACGAGGTTGGGCTCGGTGTTCTCCGTGGTGATGAGCGCGTAGTCCGCGCGGCCCAGCGACTGGGCGCGCGACTCCAGCTCATCCCACTCCATGCCCACGGCGATGCGGATGGACTCCTTGAGCTGCGCGACGGTGAGGCGCCGGGGCGCGCGGCCCACGCTGCCGCCCTGGGCCTCCGGGTCCGGCAGGGGGTCGATCTGGTCGGTGTTCCCGTGCGGGTTGGGCACCGGGTCCAGCTGGGCGTCCAGCGGGACGGGCTTGGCGGGGACGTCCACGGAGCCCTGCGTGCAGCCCGTGGCGAGCGCGAGCAGCGCGGTCAACAGTAGGCGGCGCATCAGTCAATCCTCCGGTACGCGTCGGACATCACCACCTGCTCGATGAGGCCCTTGAGGCTGTGGTTGTTCTTGGCGAAGTCCTGCGACAGCGTCTGGAGGTACAGCCGCTGCTCCTCGGCGCTCATCGCGCGGCCCAGGAACTCGTTCCAGACGCGCTTGACGGTGCAGCGCTCCAGGTCGCCCGTCTCCATCATGCGCCGCACCAGCGTCTGCGGACCGCCCTCGATGTTCTTCTCCTCGTCCGCGCTGCGGTAGAGGTACGTCTTCAGGAGGCCCAGCGAGTTGGCGCCGTCGCCGTCGAAGGCCTGCATCACGTACTGGCTGCACTCGCCGCCGCAGCCGGTGTCACCGTTGAGCGCGCAGTCGCGGCACTTCACGTCCAGGCGGGGGAACTGCTCCGGGGACAGGAACAGCGCGGAGCGCTCCGCGTACCGGCCCCAGTGCGCGCCCGTGGGCTCGATGGTGGCGTGGCAGTAGTTGCAGCCGCAGCGCTTGGCCAGGTTGTTCTCGCGGTTGCAGGCGTCGTCCGGGGGCGGCAGGTTCGCGTCCGCGGCCGGGGCGAAGTGCTTGCAGAGGAACGCCTCGTAGAACTCGTTCACGCGGGCGCGCTGGGTGGGGAAGCGGTAGAGGAACGCCGGGGTGGTGAGCACGCCGGAGTGGGTGTTGTCGCGCGTGTACTCGTTCCACTGGGTGGTGCTGGCGTACGTGACGGCGGGCAGCGTGGCCGGGTCCGAGGGCGCCTTGATGCTGAAGACGCCCACGCCCTGGCGCTGGCGGTAGAACTCCGACAGCGGGCCGTTCACGAAGGAGCGGCGGGTGGTGAGGATGTTGAAGTAGGGCTCGTCGTTCCGCACCACGGCGTCCGTGATGTAGAGCGGCTCCTCGTTGAAGGCGGCGACGCGCGCGTTGTGCACGTCGGAGATTTCGCAGCGGCGCATCTTGTCGCCGCAGCCGCAGCTGCGGTCGCCATTGAAGCGCCCCGTCTCACAGGACTCGCCGGTGTAGGGGTTCACCGGGCGGTCCTGCGCCTCCACGGCGCACACCTTCACCGGCTCCGCGGTGGTGGACCAGTACGGCTGCACCGTGGTGGTGACGTAGCCCTCGCGCTGCACGCAGCCCTGCTGCGGCAGCCACGTGCCCTTGACGCCGTTGCGCTGCGCCATGGCGAAGCCGCAGCGGTTCAGGTTCAGGTTGCCGGTCCCCCCCGCCGGCTGCACCCAGGCGGTGATGACGCCCGTGGCCGGAGACGGCACCAGCACGTTGGTGGTGTTCTTGTTCGGGTCCGGCAGGCAGAGGTAGCCCACGGACCTGCCCGCGGTGCCGTTGTAGCGGTTGTCGCAGAAGTTCACGTACTTGCCGTACGTCGCGTTTGCCTTCAGCGCGTTGCAGTCCGCGAACTTCAGCTCCGGCTCCGTGGAGTTCACGTCCAGCTGGCGGCACTGGTAGTAGTTCGTGTCGTAGTCGTAGCTGACCGGCAGCGGAATGCCCTGCTCGTCGCGGCAGGCGGGCGCCGTGGAGTTGTCCTGGTGGGCGTCCTGCGGGTTCGCCTTGCAGCTGTCCTGGGCAATCTCCCCGTCACAGCGCTGGCTCTGGCCGCCGCGCAGGCTGTTGGAGTTGTTGCCCGCGAAGCTCAGCGGCGTGCCGGACACGCGGTAGTCGCCGTTGCCCTGCACGCTGCCGCTGATGTTGGAGCGGAGCAGCGCGCGGTGGAAGTTGCGCATCCGCTCATAGAAGGACTCGTCGCCCATCATCTTGCGGACGTCTTCCGCGGTGACGGAGCCCTTCGCCTGGAACGCCTTGTACTCCTCCATCGTCGGAGGACGTCCCAGCAAATCGAGAGAAAGCTGCCGGAGGTGCCGCTCCAGGGGAACTTTCGCCACAGGTGCGCACACCGCTTCCTCAGCGGCTGCGGGTAGGGCGAGCAGGAGGGCGGCGCTCGCCAGGGGGGCAAGGCAACGCACGCTGAACACGGGGAACCTCCGAGAGGGGGGGTCGGGGGTGACGCAGTGTCCAGGAGTATGAAGGAATTTCGGGTTTGTAATCCAGCTGACCTAACCGATTCCATTCAACCGACATATCGGTCCATGTAGGTCGGCACTCGAAGGCGCGGTTGCACCCGGGGCATGGCGCGGGCCACAAGGGGGCATGTCCAACGCCGCTTCCGGGCTGTCCCCGTCGTCTCCGTCCTCGCGCGACCGGTCGTTCTTCGTCGCGATCGGCGTGGTGTCCGCCGGTGCGCTGGCGCTCCTGGCGTGGCTGCTGCTCATCCGGCGCGGGAGCGCGGGCCTGGGCGTGGACCTGCGCTTCATGCCGGCGGTGAACGCGGGGCTCAACGCGACGGCGGCGGCGCTGCTGCTGGGCGGGTGGGTGGCCATCAAGCGCGGCGCGCGGCGGGTGCACCAGAACCTGATGGTGAGCGCGTTCAGCGCGTCCGCGCTGTTCCTGGTGGGCTACCTCGCCTACCACTACGTGCACGGGGACACGCGCTACGTGGGGGACTTCCGCGGGCTGTACCTGACGCTGCTGGCCAGCCACGTGCTCCTGTCCATGCCGGTGCTGCCGCTGGCGCTGGTGGCCTTCTACTTCTCCTGGCGGCAGGAGTTCACCCGGCACCGCAAGGTGACGCGGTGGCTGGCGCCCATCTGGCTCTACGTGTCGGTGACGGGCGTGGTGGTGTTCTTCATGCTGCGCGGCGGCGTGCCCGCGGTGCCCTGAAGGAGCACCGCGCCAGCCGCGCGCGTCACCGGCGCTTTCAGGGCGCGGTGTACTCGGGGCCGCCGGGCGCGGGGGCAGGCCCTGGCGTGGACGGAATGGGGCCCGCGGCGAGCGGGATGCCCCGGGGCAGGCGCACGGTGAAGGTGGAGCCCTGGCCCTCCACGCTCGCCACCGCGAGCGTGCCCCCGTGCAGCTCCACCATGCGGCGCGCGCTGGCCAGGCCCACGCCGCTGCCGGACACGTCCCGGGACACGTTGCGGCCGCGGTGGAAGCGCTCGAAGACGAAGGGCAGGTCCGCCGCCGGGATGCCGATGCCCTGGTCCGTCACGGCGAGCAGCACGAACTGCTGCCCGTCCCCCTCCTCCGCCATCAGGCGCACGGTGACGGTGGAGTCCGCGGCGCTGTACTTCACCGCGTTGCCCATCAGGTTCTCCAGCACGCGCTCCAGGGCGTGCGCATCCCACTCGCCGGTGAAGTCGCGCCCGTCCGGCGCATCCAGGACGAAGTGGTGGCGGGACGCGTTGGCCTCCAGCTCGCGCACCTTGCCGCGCACCATGGCCAGCAGGTCCAGGGGCGCGCGCATGAGCGGGCGCTCCTGGCCGCGCGTCACCTCCAGGAAGTGGTCGATGAGCTCCGCCATGCGGTGCGCCGCGCGCACGATGTGCCCCAGGCGCGTCTCCAGCGCGGGCGTCATCGCGGCGGTGGGAATCTGCCGGCGCAGCACCTGGGCGTTGAGCGTCATGATTTGGAGCGGGCCCTTGAGGTCGTGCGTCGCCAGCGAGAAGAGTTCGTCGCGCACGGCCAGGGCTTCGCGGGCGGCGGCCTCGGCGCGCTCGGCGCGCAGGCGGCGCTCCTCCAGCTCGCGCGTCATCTGCACCGTCTCCACCGCGGTGCGCAGGCTGCGGCGCAGGCGCTCCGGACTGAAGGCCTCCTTCACCAGGTAGTCCTGGGCCCCGGCCTTCATGGCATCCACCGCCACGCGCTCGTTGCCGCTGCCGGTGAGCACCACCACGGCGGGCACCTTGGGCAGCCCCAGCTCCGCGAGCTTCTGGAGCAGGCTGACGCCGTTCATGCCGGGCAGGTGGTAGTCGAGCAGCATCGCGTCCACCGCGTTGGCGGACAGGTACGCCAGCGCGTCCTCCGCGGAGGACACCGGCACCACCTCCCACTGATTGTCCGGGTCACGCGCAAGCGCGCGGCTGACCGCGAGGCGATCCGCCATGCCATCGTCGACCAGCAGCACGCGCAGGCTCATGCCTCCGACTCCTGGGCATGGGGCAGGCGCGCGGCACTGAACCAGAAGGCATGCAGCGCTTCGGCGGTGGCCTGCAGCTGGGGACCGACGTCCGGCTTGAAGAGGTAGCTGTTCGCGCCATCCGCGTAGGCGCCGTCCACGTCCCCCGCGTCCAGGGAGGAGGAGAAGATGATGACGGGAATGGAGCGCAGGTCCGCGTCCGCCTTCAGCCGGGAGAGGACCTCGCGCCCGCCGATGCCCGGCATGTGCAGGTCCAGGAGGATGAGGACCGGGCGCTCCGCGCTCGCGTACTCACCGCGCCGGTAGAGGTAGTCCAGGGCGCTCTCGCCGTCGCGCACGCGCACCACCGGCACGGGCAGCGGCAGACGCTTCGCGATGCGCATCAGCGCCTCCGCGTCCGGATCACTGTCCTCCACCAGCAGCAGCGGGTTCATCGTCGCGGCTCCTCGCCCAGCGTGAAATAGAAGGTGGAGCCCTGTCCCGGCGCGGAGTCCACCCAGAGCGCCCCACCGTGCAGCGACACCAGCCGGCGCGCGATGGCGAGGCCCGCCCCCGAGCCGCCGCCATAAGCCTGTGCGGGGTGCAGGCGGCGGAACAGCTCGAAGATGGCCTCGTGGAATTGCGGTGCGATGCCGATGCCCGGGTCCTTCACGTAGAGAAGGTAGGGCGCGCTGACGTGACGCGCCGCTGGCGGACGCGTTTCTCCCGGTCCCAGGAAGCCCACCTCCACCCAGCGCGGCTCGGCTGTCTGGTACTTGGCCGCGTTGCTGATGAGGTTGGCCCACACCTGACGGATGCGGACGGCGTCACACGCCACCGTGGGCAGGCGGCGAGGCAGGCGGACCTCCACCCTGCCCTCCTCCAGCCGCGCGCCCAGCGTCTTCAGCACGTCATCCACCAGCGCCTGGTGATCCGTCTCCTCCCACGACAGCTCCAGCCGGCCCAGGCGGCTGAATTCGAAGAGGTCGTCGAGCAGGCTGTGGGTGCGCTTCGCCAGCCAGGTCAGGGCCTCCAGCTGCGCGCGACCGTCCGCCCCCAGCGTGGCGCCGAAGTCCTCCTGGAGGAAGGAGCCGTACTGGAGGATGCCGCGCAGCGGTTCCTTGAGGTCGTGCGCCACCGTGCCACCGAACGCGTCCAGCTCCGCGTTGGAGCGGGCCAGCTCCCGCGACAGCCGGGCCAGCGCCTCCGCGTGCCGCAGCACCACGCCCACCAGCGCGCCCTTGAGCGCGCGCGCCGCCTCCAGGTCCTGCGCGGACCACGGCATGGAGGCGCCCCGCGTTTCCTCGCGCCACACGTCGAAGGACGCACGCGGGCGCAGCCGCTCATGGCCCGGCTCCGGGCGCACGGGCTTGTGCGGGTTGCCGGCCCACGCCACGGTGCGCGCCACCTCCGGGCGGAACCACAGCGCGTAGTGCGGCACGGAGGGGTCCAGGCGCACCGCCAGCAGGCCCGCGGCCACGTCCGCGCGCGAGGCCAGCGGCGGGTACACGTCTCCCAGCCGGTCCACGTAGAAGACCTCGTCCGGCAGCTCCCGCTCCGAGAGCCACGCCACCAGGGCGCGCACCTCCTCCTCGGCCGGCGTGGTGCCCAGCAGCAGCGGCGACGCCTCCGGACCCGCGCTCGCGCCCAGCACCAACGCCACGCCATGGGCGCCCGTGAGCTCCATCAACAGCGGAGCCTGGGCCTCCAGCGCCTTCGCGGGGCTGCGGTCCCCCAGGTTCGGCACCACCAGCATGTTGAGCAGCGACGCGCGGCGCGCCTGGGCGGCGGCCTCCAGACCGCGCTCCTCCGCGGCCAGCTGGAGCGACAGCAGCCGCGCCAGCACCTCGCACGCCTGGCGCCGCGCGGCGGACACCTTCCGGGGCGCCAGGTGGTGGCAGGCCATGAGCCCCCAGAGCTGTCCGTCCTTCAAGAGCGACACGCTGAAGGACGCGCCCACGCCCATGTTGCGCAGGTACTCCAGGTGGATCTCCGACACGCTGCGAAGCGCGGCGCCGGACAGGTCCAGCGGGCGCTGGGTGCCGGGCAGCACCGGAGGCACCAGCCCCACGGCCTTCGCGTTCACGTCCGCGATGAGGCGCACGGGGTGGCGCGTGTAGAGGGCGCGCGCCTGCACGGGGATGTCGCTCGCCGGGAAGTGCAGGCCCATGAAGGAGTCCACGCCCTCGCGCACGCTCTCCGCCACGACCTCGCCGTGGAAGTCCGCGTGGAAGCGGTAGACCATCACCCGGTCGTAGCCGATGACCTCCCGCACCGCGTCCGCGGCCTCCTGGAGCAGCGCGGCCGTGCCCTTCGCGCGCGCCAGCGGCGACACCAGCCGCTGCACCGCGCCCAGCGCGGTCTCCTCCGCGCCCACGTCGTCGTCCGCCAGCGGCTCCAGCTCCAGCACGCGCAGGCCGTCGCTGTCGTGCAGGAGCGCGGAGCAGCGCTGTCCGGACACCTCCACGGTGACGGGCCCCGGGCCCACGCCCGCCTCCACGCGCGCGAGCAGCCCGTGCGGCAGCACGCTGGCGAGGGGCTTGCCCAAAAGCGCGTCCGGCCCGGCGCCCAGCAGCGCGGCCGCGTTGGCGCTCACGACCGCGACGGCCTCCGTTTCCTTCTGGAACGCGACGAGCACGCCCCGGGGCTGGATGCCGCCCAGCAGGTGGATGGGCTCACGGTCACAGACGCTCAGGTCGGCATCAGAGACGGACGGGGACATCGTGCTCTCGCATCAGCCAGGCGGCGAAGGTGTCGAAGGTGTCGCGGGCGCCCTGCACGACGGCCGCGTCGAAGGACTCGGAGGCCGCCCGTCTGGACGCCTGCGTGAGGGCTTCACCGAAGGCGCGCCACATGGGCCCCACCTGGTCGCCGTAGGCCCGGAAGAAGGCGAAGACGCCCACGCCCGCGTCCGGACCGAAGTGACGCATCAGGTGGCGCAGGATGAGCTGGCCGCCCAGCGTGGAGCCCTCCAGCACGTACGCGCAGCCCAGCGCCTCCGCCAGCCCCGGCACCGCCGGCAGCGGGGACGCACGCGGCAGCCGCGCGAGCGAGCCCGTGTCGTGCCCCAGGGTGCGCAGGTCCGCCTCCAGCAGCGGCGTCTTCCAGCGCGCCTCCAGGTTCAGCGCCGGCTCCAGCGCCGACAGGGGCGCGGCGAGCAGCGCCTCCAGCGGCAGGTAGAGGCCGTAGAAGGCCTCCAGGTGGCTCTGGTAGTCCCCGGGCGTCAGGTGCGCGTCCATCAGACGCACCACGCCCTCCGTGCGCTCGTGGTGCGAGCGCGTCTCCGTCTTCAGCCGCTGCAGCAGTTCCAAGGTCTCTGGAGGATGGGAAGCGGCGCGTCGCGTGGAAAGAACCGATTGCGCTGAATGTTGGCCGTTCATCGCGGGCGACTGTTGGCTGCTCATCCCTCCACGCGGTGGAGGGGCGTACGCAGCGTGAGGTTTCACGGGGGGCCTGTTTCCCCGGCACCACTCCACGCGGTGATTCAACCCCCTGAATCACCCTGCCTTTACGGGCTGCGACACGCCGCGTTAGCCTGAATGCTCCACAGCTTGGCTTCCCGCGTCATCGCGGGAAAGGGGTCCCGACGATGCCGTTCACCCTCCCTCCGCGCTACGGGCTGTACGAGCCGGAGACCGAGCACGACGCCTGCGGAGTGGGGTTCGTGGCCCACATCCGGGGGCAGCGTTCGCGGGGCATCGTGGAGGACGCGCTGGAGCTGCTCAACCGGCTGAGCCACCGCGCCGCGGCAGGACGTGACCCGGAGACGGGCGACGGCGCCGGAATCCTGGTGCAGTTGCCCCATCGCTTCTTCAACCATGAAGCGCCAAGGCTGGGCTTCGAGCTGCCGCCGCGCCGCCAGTACGGCGTGGCCCAGGTGTTCCTGCCGCCGGAGCCGGAGGCACGCCGCGCGTGCGAGGCACTGTTCGAGGACGTGGTGGAGGAGGAGGGGCAGCGGCTGCTCGGCTGGCGTGACGTGCCGGTGGCGCCGACGGAGCTGGGGCCGCTCGCGCGCGAGGCGGCGCCGGTCATCCGGCAGCTCTTCATCGCGCGGCGGCGCGTGGTGCCCAGCGCCTTCGAGCGCAAGCTCTACCGCATCCGCAAGCTGGTGGAGAACCGGGTGCTGGCGCGCGGCGTGGATCCGCAGGGGCGCTTCCACGTGGCCAGCTGTTCGTCGGAGACGCTCATCTACAAGGGGCTGCTTCTGCCCCGGCAGCTGCCGCGCTTCTACGCGGACCTGCGGCACCCGGAGTTCGTCAGCGCGCTGGCGCTGGTGCACTCGCGCTTCTCCACCAACACCTTCCCCACGTGGGAGCTGGCGCAGCCGTTCCGCTTCATCGCGCACAACGGTGAAATCAATACACTGCGTGGCAACCGCAACTGGATGACGGCCCGGCGCGGGCTGCTCCAGACGGCGAAGCTGGGCGGGAGCCTGGAGCCGCTGTGGCCCATCATCGTCCCGGGCAAGAGCGACTCCGCGCAGTTCGACAACATGGTGGAGCTGCTCTACCTGGGCGGCCGCACCCTGCCCCACGCGATGATGATGATGATCCCGGAGGCGTGGGAGGCCCACAAGGAGATGGGCGACGAGCGCCGCGCCTTCTACGAGTACTCCGCGTCCCTGCTGGAGCCGTGGGACGGGCCCGCCGCCATCGCGTTCACGGACGGCCAGCTCATTGGCGCGACGTTGGACCGAAACGGCCTGCGCCCCGCGCGCTACCTGGTGACGGAGGACGACCGCATCATCCTGGCGTCGGAGACGGGCGTCATCGACGTGCCCCCGTCGCAGGTGCGCCGCAAGGGACGGCTGACGCCGGGCCGCATGCTGCTGGTGGACACGACGGAGGGGCGCATCCTGGAGGACGAGGAGGTGAAGCATGAAATCACCTCGCGCTGGCCCTACCGCCGCTGGCTCCAGCGCAACGTCTTCACCTTCGAGGACCTGCCCGCCGTCCCCGCGCCCGCGCGCGTGAAGGGCGAGGCGCTGTGGCGGCTGCAGCGCGCGTTCGGCTACACGGACGAGGACGTGCGCACCACGCTGGTCCCCATGGCGGAGACGGGCAAGGAGCCCACGGGCTCCATGGGCACGGACACGCCGCTGGCGGTGCTGAGCGACCAGGCCCCCACCCTCTTCAACTACTTCCACCAGCTCTTCGCGCAGGTGACCAACCCGCCCATCGACCCGCTGCGCGAGGCGCTGGTGATGACGCTGGCCACCGCGCTGGGCCCGGAGGGCAACACCTTCGAGGAGACGCCGGAGCAGTGCCACCGGCTGTCCCTGCCCGGCCCCATCCTCACCAACGGGCAGCTGGCGCGGCTGGCCAACCTGCGCGGCGACACGGGCCTCTTCGAGCCGCGTCCCCTGAGCCTGCTGTACCCGCACGCGGGCGGCGCGGCCACGGCGCTGGAGGTCGCGGTGGAGCGGCTGTGCACGGCGGCGGTGGACGCCGTCGACGCGGGCGCGAGCATCCTCGTGCTGAGCGACCGCGGCGTGGACTCCGCGCACGCGGCCATCCCGGCGCTGCTGGCCGTGTCCGCGGTGCACCAGCGACTGGTGCGCGACGGCACGCGCATGTACACGGGCATCGTGCTGGAGACGGCGGAGGCGCGCGAGGTGCACCACTTCGCGTGCCTGTTCGCCTACGGCGTGTCCGCGGTGAACCCGTACCTGGCGCTGGACACGTTGCGCGCGCTGGCGGACGCGGGCGAGCTGAAGACGGACGCGGACAAGGCGCAGGCCCAGTACCTCCATGGCCTGGAGGAGGGCCTGCTCAAGGTGATGTCCAAGATGGGCATCTCCACGCTCCAGTCGTATCGCGGCTCGCAGCTCTTCGAGGCGGTGGGCCTCCAGCGGAGCCTCATCGAGAAGCACTTCACCGGCACGTCGTCGCGCGTGGAGGGCGTGGGCCTTCCGGAGCTGGGCCGCGAGGTGGCGGAGCGGCACGCGCGCGGCTTCGGGCCCGGCGCGGATGGCGAGGAGGAACTGTTGCCGGTGGGCGGCCAGTTCCGCTGGCGCCGGCAGGGCGAGCGGCACAAGTGGAACCCCGCCACGGTGGCGAAGCTCCAGGAGGCGGTGCGGACGAACGACGCGGCCCGGTTCCAGGAGTACTCGAAGCTGGCGGACGACGAGACGCGCGAGCACAGCAACCTGCGCGGCCTGCTGGACGTGGTGACGGACGGCTGCACGCCGGTGCCGCTGGAGGAGGTGGAGCCCGCGCTGGAGCTGGCGCGGCGGTTCGTCACCGGCGCCATGTCCTTCGGCTCCATCAGCGCGGAGGCGCACGAGACGCTGGCCATCGCGATGAACCGGCTGGGCGGCCGGTCCAACAGCGGCGAGGGCGGCGAGGAGTCCCGCCGCTACACGAAGGACGCCAACGGGGATTCGCGCCGCAGCGCCATCAAGCAGGTGGCGAGCGCGCGCTTCGGCGTCACCGCGGAGTACCTGGTCAACGCGGACGAGCTTCAAATCAAGATGGCCCAGGGCGCCAAGCCCGGCGAGGGCGGCCAGCTGCCGGGCCACAAGGTGGACGAGCGCATCGCCCGCGTGCGCTGGAGCACGCCGGGCGTGACGCTCATCTCCCCGCCGCCGCACCACGACATCTACTCCATCGAGGACCTGGCGCAGCTCATCTACGACCTCCAGTCCGTCAACGCGAAGGCGCGCGTGAGCGTGAAGCTGGTGAGCGAGGTGGGCGTGGGCACCATCGCGGCGGGCGTGGCGAAGGCCGGCGCGGGCTGCGTGGTGGTGGCGGGCTACGAGGGCGGCACGGGCGCCTCTCCCCTCTCCAGCCTCCAGCACGCGGGCCTGCCGTGGGAGCTGGGGCTGGCGGAGACGCAGCAGGTGCTGGTGCACAACGGCCTGCGCTCGCGCATCCGCGTGCAGGTGGACGGCGGGCTTCGCACCGCGCGCGACGTGCTGG
The DNA here is from genome assembly GCF_003612165.1 of Corallococcus aberystwythensis. Lineage (GTDB taxonomy): Bacteria > Myxococcota > Myxococcia > Myxococcales > Myxococcaceae > Corallococcus > Corallococcus aberystwythensis. Next base: position 24,074 of record NZ_RAWK01000034.1, read on the forward strand.
TGGCGGCGCTGCTGGGCGCGGAGGAGTTCGGCCTGGCCACGGCGAGCCTCGTGTCCGTGGGCTGCATCATGCTGCGCAAGTGCCACCTCAACACCTGCTCGGCGGGCATCGCCACGCAGGACCCGGCCTTGCGCGAGCGCTACCAGGGCACGCCCGAAAACGTCGTGAGCTTCTTCCTGCTGCTGGCGGAGGACCTGCGCCAGCACATGGCGAGGCTGGGCGCGCGCAGGCTGGAGGAGCTGGTGGGCCGGGTGGACCTGCTGCGCCAGCGCGCGGCGGTGGACCACTGGAAGGCGCGCAAGGTGGACCTGTCCGCGCTGCTCACCGCGCCGGCCGCGCCGGCCACCGAGCCGCGCCACTGCCAGACGCCGCACCGCAAGGACGTGTCGGACCACCTGGACCACGAGCTCTTGTCCAAGGCGCAGTCCGTGCTCGAGGGCGGGCCGCCCCTGCTGCTGGCCCTGCCGGTGGCGAACACGCACCGCGCGGTGGGCGCCATGCTGTCCGGCGAGATTGCCCGCCGCCACGGCGCGCAGGGACTGCCGGACGGAAAACTGCGCGTGAAGCTGAAGGGCTCCGCGGGCCAGAGCTTCGGCGCGTTCCTCGCGTCCGGGGTGACGCTGGAGCTGGAGGGCGACACCAACGACTACCTGGGCAAGGGGCTGTCCGGCGGACGCATCATCGTCTACCCGCCGGAGGGCAGCCGCTTCACGCCCGAGGAGAACGTGCTCGTGGGCAACACGGTGCTCTACGGCGCCACGGCCGGCGAGGTGTACCTGCGGGGCCTGGCGGGTGAGCGCTTCGCGGTGCGCAACAGCGGCGCGCAGGCGGTGGTGGAGGGCGTGGGCGACCACGGCTGCGAGTACATGACGGGCGGCGTGGTGGTGGTGCTGGGCCAGACGGGCCGCAACTTCGCGGCCGGCATGAGCGGCGGCACCGCGTACGTGCTGGACCGCGAGCGCTCCTTCCGCGGGCGCTGCAACCTGGAGATGGTGGAGCTGGAGTCCCTGGTGGACGAGTCCGAAATCTGGCTCGTGCACGGGATGATTGAGCGCCACCTGCACCACACCGGCAGCGCGCTGGCGCGGCGGGTCTTGGACAACTGGGAGCTGATGGTGCCGCAGTTCATGAAGGTGATGCCGTCCGACTACAAGCGGGTGCTCCAGGCCCGGCGCGCGGCCCGCAGGCCGCCACCGGCCACGAGCGTCCAGCAGCTCCACGTCGTCGGCGGGGGGACCTGAGCCATGGGCAAGCCCACGGGTTTCATGGAGTGGCAGCGCGTCCCCGCGCCCAAGCGGGACAAGGCGGAGCGCCTGGAGGACTGGCACGAGCTGCACCTGCCGCTGGCCGCGGACGAGGCGAAGCGGCAGGCGGGTCGCTGCATGGACTGCGGCATCCCCTTCTGCCACCAGGGCTGTCCCCTGGGGAACCTCATCCCGGACTTCAACGACGCGGTGTACCGGGGCCAGTGGAAGGAGGCGTACCAGGTGCTCAGCCGCACCAACACCTTCCCGGAGTTCACCGGACGGCTGTGCCCCGCGCCGTGCGAGGCCGCGTGCGTGCTGGCCATCGACCGGGACGCCGTCACCATCGAGCAGATGGAGAAGGAGATTTCCGAGCGCGCCTTCGCGGAGGGCTGGGTGAAGGCAAGGCCTCCGGCGCGGCGCACGGGCAAGCGCGTGGCGGTGGTGGGCTCCGGCCCCGCGGGCCTGGCGGCGGCGGCGCAGCTCAATGCCGCGGGGCACACCGTGACGGTGTACGAGAAGGACAGCCGCGCCGGAGGCCTGCTGCGCTACGGCATCCCGGACTTCAAGCTGGAGAAGGCGGTGCTGGACCGCCGCATCGCGCTGATGGAGGCGGAGGGCATCGTCTTCCGCACCGGTGAGGACGTGGCCGTGACGCCCGGCTGGCGCGCGCTGCGTGAGCAGTACGACGGCGTGGTGCTGGCCCTGGGCGCACGCAAGGCCCGCGAGCTGGACGTGCCGGGCCGCGAGCTGTCCGGCGTGATGCAGGCCATGGACTACCTGGAGCACCAGAACCGGGTGGTGACGGCGGGCGCTCCGCCGGACGCGCGGCTGGAAGCAGAGGGCAAGCGGGTCATCATCCTGGGCGGCGGCGACACGGGCTCGGACTGCCTGGGCACGGCGCTGCGCCAGGGCGCGCTGAACGTGATGCAGGTGGAGCTCTTCCCCGCGCCGCCGCAGGTGCGCGTGAAGGAGAACCCGTGGCCGCGCTGGCCGCTGGTGTTCCGCACGTCGTCCAGCCAGGAGGAGGGCGGCGAGCGCGCCTTCGCGATGATGACGAAGCGGCTGGAGGGCGAGGACGGCCAGCTGAAGCGGCTGCACGCGGTGAAGGTGGAGGTGCAGCGCGAGCCGGGCGGCGCGCCGAGGCTGGTGGAGGTGCCGGGCTCCGAGCAGGTGTTCGAGGTGGACCTGCTGGTGCTGGCCATGGGCTTCACCGGTCCGAACACGGACCGGCTGGCGGAGGAGCTGGGCGTGTCGCTGTCGCCGCGCGGCACGGTGCAGGTGGACGCGAGGTTCGCCACCTCCGCGCCGGGCGTGTACTGCGCGGGTGACGCCAGCCGGGGCGCGAGCCTCATCGTCTGGGCGCTCGCGGACGGCCGGGAGGCGGCGCGCGCGCTGGACACCTGGCTGTCCGGCACCGCCTCCGTGCTGCCCACGCGCGGCCAGGACTGCGCGTTCTGAAAAGCGAAACGGCACGGGGCCCCCTCCACCTGGAGAAGGAGCCCCGGCCGTCCCGGCCCTGCTGGCTTCAGTGGCTGCGGGCCGCGGGCGGCTGGAGGAAGTCGAGCGGCAGCTCCCGGAGCTGCGTCCTGAAGCCGGGTCGCAGCTCCAGCAGCTGCTTCACCACGCCCACGTCGCGGATGGGGCCCACCTTGAGCGCCGGCTCGGGAGCGCCAGGCGGCACGTCCAGGGGCACGCTCCCGGCGAGCGCCTCCATCCGGGACAGGTAGCCCGCGCCCAGGTCCATGAACCATCCGCACGTGGTGCAGCTGGCCAGAGCCTGGAGCCGCTGGTGCCGGCGCAGCAGATCCGCGAACGGCCACGACGTCACCTGAGCCCCGAACTGGGCATCCGGCACGACGTACATGAGGCCGCTGCCCCCACCGGTGAGGAACTTCGACAGCCGGGCCGGGATGCCGGACGTCGGGCTGACGTGCGTGAAGGCAAGGTTGTCCACGCCCGTGAAGTCATTGGTGCCCGTGTCCTTGAAGTGACAGCCATTGCAGGTGTTGGCGGAGAACTCCTTCCGCGCGCAGACCTCCGTGGCATCCGTGGGCACCGCGGTGAGGGCCTCCCAGTGGGTGGGCGGCGCCACCAGCGAGTTGGCGCCCAGGAAGGGCCTGCCATTGAGGGTGCGCGGCACGGCGAAGTGCGCGGTGCACCGGGTGGGCAAGGTCACCGGCTGCTCGACGCCGTTCTTGACGTAGGTGCGCACGAAGAAGTCGACGTCCGGGTCCTTCCGGAAGTCGTGGGTCGCGTCATCGGGGGTCAGCGCCATCGTGTGGACGCGCAGGCACCCATTGGAGGGCGTGTCCTTGCCGGTGGCGGGGTGCTGGTCCGCCAGCCGGAACTCCCGCAGCTCCCACGGGAAGCCCAGGGCCACCTCGTTGGTGCGGAGCTGGTTGAGCGCGTTCCCGTTGCCCTTCCCTGGAGCCCGGCCGTGCTGGACCACGCTCTCCGTCATCTGCTCCAGCATCGCCCGGTAGGCCACGTTGAAGTGGGTGTACGTGCCCAGCCAGGCCCACTGCCGCGCCCAGCCGATGACCGACCCGCACCCCTCGCCCGGCACGCCGTATTCGAAGATGGCGGTGAAGGGCTTGAGGTTGCAGGTCGCCTCCGTCCCGCCTCCCCAGGGGGAGGGGCGCGTCAGCCCGAAGAGGAACCGCAGCTCGCCCGGGTTGGACGGCCGGCCGGAGTCGCCCTCGTTGCCGGCCAGGTCGATGCGGTTGACGATGGACAGCAGCCGGAAGGGCGCGATGTCCAGGTTCAGCGGCTTGCTGAGCGTCACCTCCCAGCGGCCCGTGGAGGCGTTGAGCTGGAGGGACGAGGACGCGCCGCTGGCGGCGGCCCAGGGGACAATCACCTCGTCATACATCTTGCGGCGCGCGGGCACCGTGTCGCCGTTGGACTGGAAGTCATTGAGCCAGAGCGACAGCCAGTTCAGCACGAAGGCCTCGGGCCTGGAGCCGGACCCGTGGGCCATCTCCCGCATGAGGTGCGCGAAGGTCCACACGCCGCCCTTCGTCCCCGCGCCGGTGCACGGGTCCCATGTGCGCGCCGGGTCGAGCACCACGGCCGGGTCACGGATCAGCAGCGTGCGCTCCCATTGGGACTGGGTGGAGACTGGCACCATGGGGCAGTTCGTGAAGGGCATCAGCGCGCCCTGCCGGAAGGCGTCGGGGTTCACGGAGAGCCCCTCGTAGCGGGCGGCCGGGTGGCGGCCGTTGAACAGGATGGTCTCCCGGGTGGGCACCCCGAACTCACCCGAGGCCAGCCGCCGCTCGTTCTCCCTGCGGCGATCCAGCTCCGAGCCCGGGAGCTGCGCGAAGAGGGTGAAGAACTCGGGGCCGGGGCTCGCGGGGATGGCGCCCAGCCGGGCCAGGGTGTCGGAACGGAACAGGACCGTGGGCCTCGCCGGGTCCCCCATCACGCGCACCAGACTGTCCGCGAGCAACCGGTTGGCCGGGGGAGGCAGCTTCACGTGCACGGCCGTCGTCTCCCCCAGGTGCGTGGGCCGTTCCAACTGCTGGGCGAAGATTTCAGCGACCGACAGGCCCGGCACGAGGGGCAGCGTGTCCACGGGAATGACTCTGTTGCCCTGGGTCCCCCCCACGTCCTCCGTGACGTCCCGCACCGGTGGGGCCTGCGCGGGCGCGGGCTCCTTCGCGCAACCGCTGACCGCCAGCACGGCACCCAACACGGCGATTCTCAATTCCTTGCACTTCCGCAACATGCATTCCCCCACGGCGAAATCAGCCTTCGCTTTCGATGGCTGCGCGTTGTCTCAACGCCGCGGGCGCCGGTGCATGTCCAGACGTCCAGTCCATGACCGGGCGAAGTCAGCGCCCGGACAGGGACCTGCCCACGCGAATGATCAGCGAAGGCTCCGCCCATTCCCTTCCCGACAGGTCCTGGCCTCCCGGGGCCCACACGCTTGGGGCCCAACGCACCACGGGGCCCACCCGCGTGAAGCGAGGGGCCCCGTGACCACCGGCACGACCCGAGGGAAGGACGCTATGCGGGCACGGGCGCTGCCGGGGCGGCGTGCTCCGGAGCGGTGGCCGGCGGCGTGGGCGCGGCGAGCGCCGCGGTGGGGACCTCGCCCACGGTCTCTCCGTGCTGGCTCAGGTCCAGGCCCAGCTCCTCCTGCTCGCGGGTGACGCGCAGCGGGACGATGCGGTCGACAATCTTGTACAGGAGGTACGAGCCCACGAAGGAGAAGACGGAGACGACGGCCAGCGCCAGCAGGTGCATGAGGAAGGTGCGCGTGGTGCCGTAGAGCAGGCCCACGTCCTTGGCGAGCACGCCGGTGAGCACCATGCCCACGATGCCGCCCAGGCCGTGGCACGGGAAGACGTCGAGCGTGTCATCCAGCGCGGTGCGGCTCTTGAAGTGCACGGCGGCGTTGCTGACGAAGCTGGCGACGAGGCCCACCACGATGCTCTGTCCCACGGTGATGAAGCCCGCGGCGGGCGTGACGGCGACCAGGCCCACCACGGCGCCCACGCAGGCCCCCATGGCGCTGGGCTTGCGGCCGCGCAGCCAGTCGAAGGCGATCCACCCGAGCATCGCGGCGGCGGAAGCGGTGTTGGTGGTGGCGAAGGCCAGCGTGGCCAGCGACGAGGCGGACAGCGCGGAGCCCGCGTTGAAGCCGAACCAGCCGAACCACAGCATGCCCGTGCCGAGCATCACGAAGGGCACGTTGGCGGGAGCGTGCGTGGCATGCGTCAGGTGCACCTGGCGGCGGCCCAGCACGATGGCGCCCGCGAGCGCGGCGAGCCCCGCGGACATGTGCACCACGGTGCCGCCCGCGAAGTCGAGCACGCCCCACTGGCGCAGGAAGCCCTCCGGGTGCCACGTCCAGTGGGCGAGCGGCGCGTAGATGAAGACGCTGAAGAGCACCATGAAGAGCAGGTACGCCTTGAAGCGCACGCGCTCCGCGAACGCGCCGGTGATGAGCGCCGGGGTGATGATGGCGAACTTGAGCTGGAAGAGCGCGAAGAGCAGCAGCGGCACGGTGGGCGCCAGGTCCGGGTGCGTCTCACCGCCCACGCCGCTGAACATGAAGAAGGTGCGCGGATCACCGATGAGGCCGTGGAAGCTGTCGCCGAAGCACAGGCTGAAGCCCACCACGACCCACAGCACGCTGATGACGGCCATGGCGATGAAGCTCTGCATCAGCGTGGAGACCACGTTCTTCAGCCGCACCATGCCGCCGTAGAAGAACGACAGGCCGGGCGTCATCAGCAGCACCAGCGCCGTGGCGGTGAGCAGCCACGCCGTGTCCGCCGCGTTGATGGGACCGCCCTGCTTCACCTGCGCCGCCGGGGTCACCAGCAGGCCCGCCACCCCCACCGCCACCAGCAGGGCCACCGCCATCCACTTCTGCATCGCCGCACCTCTCCAGAGAGCTGACGCAATGCAGTGTAATCTCGAACTGAGCTAAATTCAATCCGCCGAGCCTTATATTCAGATGAAACAAGCATAAAAAACACAATATGGACCACAGGAACTCAGCTCCGGACGTTTCAGCAGCAAACATCAGGACGGGCGCCTGGTCACTACCTCCGGTCCAGGATGCGGCCCTGTCCGTCGATTGCGTAGACGGCGCCTCCATCCAGGATGGGCTCGCTCAAGCCGCAACGCGCTGGCTGCGGGGAGAACCAGACGAAGAACAGGTCGTCTCCCGATTGGAGGACATGGGTGTCGTAGGTGCTCCGCAGGGAAAGGCACCGCGCCATGCGCTTGTCGGGATCCTGGGTCTGGAGCTCCGAGCCAGGGGGCAGGAACTCGTTCATCGCGACTTCAAGGGCGGCCATCATGGGGCCCTCCAGGTGAACGCCCTCCTTGAACGAGTTCGGGAACACGACAGCGGCTGCCTCTTCGGGAGGCGCCCACGAGGCTTTCTTCACCTTGTGGTACCCGAACAGCGAACACCCGGTCAGTGTCATGCAGAGCAGGGCCATCCCCGCGAGCCTCATCATCGCGAAACCTCGCTGCGAGCGGCTACGGCAACCATGACTGCCCCTCGAACAGGTCGAAGCTGAAGTCCCCTGCCGTTCCAGAAGCCTTCCCGATGGGGATCCACCTACCAGCTCGCAGTGCCGACACGACCCGGGAGGAATAGTTGTAGTCGTACGCAAGGCATCCACCATTCCTGGGCCCGTAGAAGAGCAACAGCTCGTGCTCCCAGATACGCCCGGACCTGTCCACGAAGCGAGCAGAACCCCAGGGTGACCAGTCCGGCTCGTGGTTCGCGCCCATGTCCTCGCGTGAGAACTCCCAGTTGTGCGGGTGCGGATGCGCGGGCCCAAGAATGACAGGATCGCGGGTGCTGGCATCCCGGAGCGCCAGCGGAACCTTGCAATACTTCCTGCCTCCAGGCCCGTCCCCGCCCAGGTCAGAGAAGTAGCTGAGGAAGTAGGCCTCCACTTGAGGTGAGTAGTACCAGAGCGCGCAGTACTCCTTCCCCTGCCGGCCATGCAGGGTCGATGCGCCGGGCATCTGGATCATCCGCTCACAGGCAACCTGAGCCAGTTCCTCCCGCGTCTTGAACGGACCCGCCAGAGGCCCCTCGACCTCGTACATGCCATTGGCGAGCTGACGGACACGGATGTCCGGATGCGGCGCGGAACACCCCACCGCCACGAACAACACCATCCAGTACAGGTTCGTTGGCATCCCCGGTCCCAGGCAAGGTGACCGTGGATGCCTATCAAACCTCGTGCGTCTGGCTCCAGCGCAGGGGTCAGTTCACCTGCGCGAGTGGCCCATCGACTTCCGCGTCCTCGTTCTCCGGCGCGTCCTCCACCGCGTCCACGCCCTGCGGAATCCCGTCCACGTAGGTGACGACGTTGTTCGGCAGCGCGGCCACGCGCGGGCCTGGCGTCACCACGCCCGTGAGGTTCAGCGGATCCACGCCGGACAGCTGGATGCGCACGCCGGACGGAGGCGCGCGCCGCACCCCTCGCGCCATGTCCACGGCTTCTGGCAATGCGAACTGCTCGCCCACGAAGCCCGACACGAAGCGCCCACCTCGCAGCTCGCCCCGCGCCTCCATGCGCCGGTAGACGAGCAGCAGGTCGCGCCACGTGGGCGCCAGCGATTCGCGCATCACCAGGTCCCGCCAGACGATGCCGTAGCGCTGGAGGAACAGCTTCGCCAGCGACTCCGTCACCTCCTCCTGTGACTTCGGCTCCGACGGCGCCAGCAGGCTCCAGCGGCCCGGGCCACCCCGGTTGAGCAGCTTCTGCCGCTTGCGGTGCACCGGGCTCTGCAGGATGCGCAGGTTCTGCACCGCGTCCGCGGTGACGAGCCCCTTCGCCACCAGCTCCCACAGCGCGTCCTCCACCTCCGCCGGCAGCCGCCTCGCCCGCGTCACCAGGTCCTGGAAGAAGCACGCACCCCGCCGCTCCAGCACGCCCACCACGTCCTTCGCCGCCGCGCTCAGGTCCGGCGGCATCCACACGCCCCCGTCCGCCAGCACCGCGTGCGGACGCGCCGCCGCCAGCATCCACTCCAGGTCCTCGCGCAGCGTGAACGTCAACGGCGCGTTGCGCGTGGGCGACGACCGCTTCACCACCACCGGCTCCGGCGGATCCACCGGCGCACCCCGGCGCGGACCCGCGGGCTTCGGCGGATCCTTCAGCGTCACCCGCCCCCACGCCACCTCGCCCGCGTAGCACGCGCGCTCCATCAGGTCCGGCGTGTAGCCCCGCATGCGCGCGGGCAACAGGAAGCGCTCCCACGCGGACGCCGGCGCTTCGTACCCCTGGAGCAGCCGCACCGCCTTGAGCAGCCCCGTGGAGCCCCGCAGCGCGTCCACGTCCTCCAGGTGGTGCCACCGGAAGAGGAAGCGCATGAAGTCCTGCGGGCTCAGCGGCTCGATCTCGCGGCGCAGCCGCCCCACCGTCAGCCGGTGGATGCGCTGGAGCAACCGCCGGTCGCACCACTCCAGCACCGGGCTTCCGTCCGCGTCCCGGGGCACCGGCACGTCGTCCTGCGCGCGGAACTGGCCTCGCAGCACGCTGCCCTGGCTCTCCAGGTTGTGCAGCGCCAGGTTGATGTCGTCCGCGTCCAGCAGCGTCAGCCGCGCCAGCTCCGTCACCGTGGTGGGCCCCACCATCTCCATCCGCCCGCGCACCACCTGGAGCACCGCCGCGTCGCGCTCCACCGGCCGGTCGTACTCCAGCACCGGCAACACCGGCTGCGTCACGGCGTCCGGGAAGAGCGCGCGCACCGCGTTGCCCCGCTCCGCCGACACCAGGAACCGCCCGCCCTCGCGCTCCAGCCACGCCACGCGCCCCTGCTTGAACAGCCCCGCCTCCAGCCCTCGCGGCACCTCCGACGCTCGCACCAGCACGAACTGCAACAGCGCGTCGTGCAGCTCGTCCTCGTCGCGCATCGGCGGCGCGGCGTCCTCCACCACCTGCCGGATGGCGCTCGCGTCCAGCGCGCCGAACGCCGCCGCGTCCTCCGCCGGCATCGCGCGGCGCAGGGCCACGTTGCGCACGCGGCGCTCCTCTGCCGGCGCGTCGTCCAGGAAGGTGTAGGGCTGGCTGTTGATGAGCGCGTGCGCGAAGACGCTCGGCTCCGGCACGTCGCGCGCAACCAGCTGGATGCGCCCGTCCTTCATGCGCCGGAGCACCTCGCGCAGCCCGTCGACGTCCATCGCCTCGCGCAGACAGTCGTCCATCGTCTGCTTCACCAGCGGATGGTCCGGCAGCTCCACGTCCCCGCCGCCGTGGTTGTCCTGGCAGCCCACCTGCGCGGGGAACACCGCCGCCAGCAGGTCCTCGCTGCGCGCGCGCTGGAGGTTCGGCGCCACGCGCTTGCCCCCCATCATCCGGTGCAGCGTCAGCGCCCGCGACGCCACCCACCGGAAGCGCGTGCCGAAGATGGGCGCCTGGAGGATGGCCTGCACCAGCACCTCCTCCACGTTGTCCGGGTGCAGGAAGTCGAAGATGTCCGCCAGCGGGAACGAGTGCTGTTCCCCCAGGCTCAAGAGGATGCCGTCCTCCGTGGCCGCCGCCTGCAACTCGAAGTCGAACGAGCGGCAGAAGCGCTTGCGCAGCGCCATGCCCCACGCGCGGTTGATGCGGCTGCCGAACGGCGCGTGGATGATGAGCTGCATGCCGCCCGCTTCGTCGAAGAAGCGCTCGGCGACAATCTGCGTGTGGCTGGGCACCACGTCGCCCAGCATCTTCTTTCCCAGCCGCAGGTAGCCCATCAGCGCGTCCACCGCGGGCGGCGGCACGCGCAACAGCTTCTCCAGGAAGCCCGCCGGGTCGTCGTGGCGCAGGAGCTCCTCGCGCAGCCGGCCCACCTGGAGGCTCAGCTCGTCCGTGCGGCCCGGCGCCTCGCCGCGCCAGAAGGGCACGTTGGGCGGCGCGCCCTTCGCGTCCTCCACCATCACCGTGCTGCCCATGACGCGCTGGATGCGCCACGCGGTGCTGCCCAGCAGGAAGATGTCGCCGGGCGAGGACTCCACCGCGAAGTCCTCGTCCAGCGTGCCCACCACCTTGCCTTCCGGCTGCGCGGTGACGCTGAAGTTGAACGTGTCCGGGATGGCGCCGCCGTTGGTGAGCGCGGTGATGCGCACGCCCCGGCGCCCCTTGAGCCGCTGGTTCACCCGGTCGCGGTGCAGGTGGATGCTGCCCCGGCCGCGGCGCTCGGCCACGCCCTCCGACAGCATGTCCAGCACCTGCTGGTACTCCTCCCAGGTGAGGTCCTGGTACGGGTACGCGCGCTGGAAGATGCTGAAGAGCGCGCGCTCGTCCCATTCCTCGCACGCGCACGCGGCGACAATCTGCTGCGCCAGCACGTCCAGCGGCTTCTTCGGAATGCGGACCGCGTCCAGGTCGCCCTCGCGCACGGCGTTGAGGAGCGCGACGCACTCCACCAGCTCGTCGCGCGTCATGGCGAAGAGGATGCCCTTGGAGATGCCCGCCTTGTGGTGGCCGGCGCGGCCCACGCGCTGGAGCAGCACGGAGATGGCCTTGGTGGTGCCCAGCTGCACGACGAGGTCCACGTTGCCCACGTCGATGCCCAGCTCCAGCGACGCGGTGGCCACCATCACGCGCAGCTGGCCGGCCTTGAGGCGCTCTTCCGCGGACAGGCGCATCTCGCGGGACATGCTGCCGTGGTGCGCGGCCACCCACTGCTGGCCCAGGCGTTCACCCAGGTCGTGCGCCACGCGCTCGGACATCTTGCGCGTGTTGACGAAGACGAGCGTGGTGCGGTGCTCGCTGGCGAGCTGGATGAGCCGGTCATAGACCTGCCCCCACATGTCGTGGCTCGCGATGGAGGACAGCTCCGCGTCGGGAATCTCGACCTTGAGGTCCCACGGGCGCTGGTGGCCCACCTCCACGCGCTTGCACTCGGTGAGGGACGCGCCGGTGAGGAAGCCCGAGATGGCGTCCAGCGGCTTCTGCGTGGCGGACAGGCCCAGCAGCTGGGGGCGCACGTCCGTGAGGGCCTTGAGGCGCTCCATGGACAGCGCGAAGTGGCTGCCGCGCTTGTCGCGGGCGAGCGCGTGGATTTCATCCACGATGACCGTGCGCACGTGGCGCAGGGTGGCGCGGGCGCGGTCGGCGGTGAGGTAGAGGTAGAGGGACTCGGGCGTGGTGATGAGGATGTGCGGCGGGCGGCGCACCATCTGGGCGCGCTCGGCGGCGGGCGTGTCGCCGGTGCGCACCTGCACGCGCAGGTGCTGGGGCTCGTAGCCCTCCTCGCGAGCCATGGCCATCAGCTCCTCCAGCGGCTGGAGGAGGTTCTTCTGCACGTCGTTGCCCAGGGCCTTCAGGGGCGACACGTAGAGGACGCGGGTGTGGTCGGGCAGTGTGCTGTCGAGCGCCAGGCGGAACAGCGAGTCCAGCGCGGCGAGGAACGCCGTGAGCGTCTTGCCGCTGCCGGTGGGCGCGGCGATGAGCACGTCGTGGCCCGCGTGGATGAGCGGCCAGCCTTCAATCTGCGGGCGGGTGGGCTCGCCCAGGCGTGAAGCGAACCAGCGCCGCACCACCGGATGGAAGGCGGCGAGCGCCGGATGGGCCGCGGACTCGGACGCGAAGGCGAGGGCGATTTGAGGGGACATGGCGGGCTCCCGGAAGAGCCAGCCTGAACACAGGTACAGCGCGGCGTCAACGGATGGAGGGTGGCGCATCCGACCACTCAGGTCGGGGGATGTCGGAGGCCCCGCGTATACGCCTGCATCGCGACGGCTTCGTCTCCCCAGCAGGACGCAGGGCACCCAGGCAGACGGGGCTCTTCTGCCGCAGGGCGCCGCATTTCACAGTGCGACCTGACTCCGTGCATTGCCCTGGCGGCAGATTGAAAGCAGATGGAACGTCAGTCGATTTTGACTGAGGTTCCAAGGCAGTGCTCGAAGCCAATCTGAACCGCCGAGTCACACTCATGGACAAGAAGCATCCGGTCCTCGCAGAGGACAACTCGCCCTCCATCACCCAATGCGCTTCTACCAACTCCAACGTCCGGCCCCCTCCACTCCGAGACATTGGAGTGGCAGCCTCTCCGCCGAGCACGTCTGGAGCCTGCCCGGGGTGGAGTGCCCCACCTGCCATGAGACCTGGAGCGGCCAGTTCGCGCTTCCCAGCGTCGACCTGACCTCGCTGTCCGAACGCGACCTGTTGGTGGAGCCGCGTGTCGAGCCCTATCCGGAATACGAGCGTCTTGCGTCCCTCGTGCAGCCGCTTCTCCCGTCCGGTCTGCCTCCGGAACCCGGCATGCAGTTCGGCCCGCTTCGAGGCACGGCACTCGGATCCTTTGGCCCATTGAGCGCTCGTTACGGCTGGGAGGTGCTGGTCACGCAGGAAGCATTGCGGCACCTCCGGGCCATGGGGATCCGGGGGCTTGTTCCCATGCGCGCAGAGCTGCAGGGACTTGAAGCAGGGGTCGTCCTGTATGAGCTGGAGCTTCCCTTGCGCGGGCTTCTGCACAGCGAGGCCGTCTTGACAGGCCCCCCGTGCCCCACCTGCGGATGGCACGAGGTGCGGATCTCGCCCACGCCCTCTCTGGATGGGGATGCCCTTCCTCATGACGTGGACCTCTTCCGCCCCAAGAACGGATCCACGTACACCTTCGTCAACGAACGCTTCGTCGAGGCCATCGCAGCCCTGGGCCCGTCGGACGTGACGTTTCGCGAAGCCCAGGTGACGCCAGAGTCCCGCTCAGGCTCGGTTCACTGAGCTCCGCGCCGGACCGCGAAAGCCAGACCGTCCGGCCTTCCACCAACATCGATGTGCCCCGTGACCTCCAGCGTCTTCCCGCCTGCGGACGCGACGAAAGGTGGGTGCCGCCCGACCGGCTCCGCTGCGTCTCGTGGGCGACAGCGCGTGCGACCCGGGGGACAGATCCAGCCGTGCCGCACGCGCGCAAGATGATCGCAGGTGCCCACGCCGTACCGCCCATCTCCAGCCCTGCTCCAGGCCTCCGGCATGTCCTCGTCCTCCGCGTCGAACTTCGCGACCGAAGCGCTCAACCCCGATGGATTCCTCGTGCTGCGGCCTCAAGCGCCTGACGACTTCCTCTGTGAGTACGCCAACCCCGCCGCGCAGGCATTGCTGGGGGACGGCCTGGAGGGCACGGCGTTCCTCGCCACGCGGCGGACCTGGGCAGGACTGCGCTCGGCGTGGGGGATGACGCTGAGCACGGGCCTGCGCTCGGAACAGTGGATCCACGGGGACCCGGGCTCCGGGATGCACACGCTGCGCATCCGGGCCGCGCGCGCTCCAGAGGGACGGCTGTATGTGTGGCTGGACGACTCGTCCTCGCAGCCGCCCGTGGCGGCCCCGGAGCCCCTGCGTGACACGAGCGCCCTGTTCCAGGCGGTGATGCAGGGCTCCACTGACGCCATCTACACGAAGAACCTGGCGGGCCAGTACACGCGCATCAACGCGGCGGGAGCCCGGCTGATGGGGCGCACCATGGAGGAGGTGGTGGGCCACACCGACGCGGAGCTGTGGCCGGACGAGGCGCGCGCCAGCGTGGCCCACGACCGCGAGGTCATGGCCTTCCGCCGGACGTTCACCTACGAGGAGGCGCAATCCGGCCACCCGGGCCGAGTGTGGCTGTCCACCAAGGGCGTGTTGCTCGACGACCAGGGCCGGGTGTTTGGCCTGTTCGGCATCAGCCGCGACATCACCGAGCGCAAGCGGATGGAGGAGGCCCTGCACCACAACGAGGCGCGGCTCCAGCAAGCCCTGTCCGCCGCGTCCGCCACGCTGTTCGACCTGCGGATGCCCGAGGGGCTGCTGCGTTGGGGACCGGGCGCGGCGGCGCTCCTGGGACAGCCCTCGCTCCCCGCCGAGGAACCGCTGACGGCGCTGCTGGCGCGGCTGCACCCGGAGGACCGCATGACCGTGGCCGCGCGACTGGCCTCCCCTGCGCGGCCCGCGGTGAAGCTCGCGCTCGGCTTGCGCGTGGTGGGCGCGCGGGGCGAGGTGCGGCGGCTGACGCTCTGGGGCGAGGCCCGCGCCGGAGACGGGCAGGAAGCACGGCTCCTCGGCGTGCTGGTGGACATGACGCGGTGGTCGCTGGCACCGCCCTCCGAGGTGGCGGCTTGAGGAGGAAGCAGGACGCGCGACGGACTGAACTGGGGCACACTGCCCGCACCCGAAAAGGAGCCACACCATGAGCTGGGAAGAAGACCTGCAGGGCCGTGAGCCCCCGCCCTCGCTGGAGACGCTCATCGTCCCGCGCGTGCGCGACCTGGGCGACGGCTTCCACGTGCGCCGCGCCCTGCCCTCCGCGCGCCGCCGCATGGTCGGCCCCTTCATCTTCCTGGACCAGATGGGCCCCGCGGACTTCGACCCCGGCCGCGGACTGGACGTGCGCCCGCACCCGCACATCGGCCTGTCCACCGTCACCTATCTCTTCCAGGGCGAAATCCTCCACCGCGACTCGCTGGGCTTCGTGCAGCCCATCCGCCCCGGCGCCGTGAACTGGATGACCGCGGGCCAGGGCATCGCCCACTCGGAGCGCACTGGCCCGGAGACGCGCGCCGCCGGCGGCCGCCTCTTCGGCATCCAGGCCTGGGTGGCCCTGCCCAAGAAGCACGAAGAGGTCGCGCCCGCCTTCGTCCACCACCCCGCGGACACGCTCCCCATCATCGACGGAGAGGGCATCCACCTGACCGTCATCGCGGGCCAGGTGCACGGCGGCAAGTCCCCCGTGCGCGCCCACTCCGACCTCTTCTACGCGGACGCGAAGATGGAGGCGGGCTCACGGCTGAAGCTCTCCGCCGAGTACGAGGAGCGGGGCCTCTACCTCGTCGAGGGCACCGTCGAAGTGGAGGGCACCCGCTTCCAGCCCGGCGAACTGCTGGTGTTCAAGCCGGGCAGCGAGATCATCCTCAAGGCGGAGTCCTCCGCGCGGATGATGCTCCTGGGCGGCGAGCCCATGGACGGCCCGCGCTACCTCTTCTGGAACTTCGTGTCGTCCTCCCAGGAGCGCCTGGAGGCCGCCAAGGCGGACTGGAAGGAAGGCCGCTTCGCTGGCGTGCCGCAGGAGACGGAGTTCATCCCCCTGCCGCCGGATGATCCGCCCGCGCCCGTGCGCTACCCGTAGAGCCGGCGCACCGGCGCCAGCGTGCCCGCGGGCCGCTGCGACTTCGCCTGCGACCACGTCAGCCGGTACGTGGCCGCCGTCCCGTCGAAGGCGATGGGCTTCACCTCCGGGGAGCCCGCGCCCGACGCGCGCAGCGTCTCCGCGAGGAACCCGCAGGCGAAGAAGGGGTTGTCCGCCAGCACGTCCTTCACCCACAGGGTGGCGTCCTGCTGGGACAGCTCCTCCACCCGGACCTCGTTGAAGTTGTTGCCCGCGCGCAGGTTGTACGGCACGCGCTCCAGCGTCTTCTTGGGGCCCAGGTGGGTGACCAACTGCATGCTCGCCCGCCCCACGGACGTCTGCTGGAAGCCCTTGAGGTACCGGGCCCCCAGCTCCAGGTAGGCCGTCTCCAGGGGCTGGCCGGGGAAGACGTCCCGCGCGGCCACGTCCAGGAAGACCCGCCACTGATCCACCGAGTAGTGGGGACGCAGCGGCTCGGACAGGTTCAGGCCGGCGGCCTTCAGCTTCTGGCGGCCGTCACGTGTGAGGTACGGCCCCAGGACACGCACGAAGAGGGCTTCCACGCTCTGGGCGAAGATTTGCTTTTCGGATGGGACCATGCCCCCAGGGTGGAGGCGGCCCTGCGCATCCGGAAGGGTCGACGCAACGCTTCCGTCCACGAGTCGTCAAACCCGTAGCTTTTTCAGCCTCGGGGCAGCCGCACCGTGAAGGTCGTCCCCTGGGCTTCCGTGGAGCTCACCTGCACGGTGCCGCCGTGGGCCTTCACGAGCTGGTCGGTGATGTAGAGCCCCAGCCCCAGCCCCGCGGACGCGCCGCGCTCCCGGTCGCTGCGGCCGGCGCGGCGCCACGCGGCGAAGACGTGTGGCAGCTGCTCCGCCGGAATGGGCGTGCCCAGATTGTGCACCCGCACCACCGCCTCGGACGCCAGGCCCTCCGCGCTCACGCGCACGGGCGAATCCGGCGGGCTGAACTTGAGCGCGTTGGACACCAGGTTGGTCACCACCTGCTCCAGCCGGTCCGCGTCCCACGCGCCGCGCCCGTCGCCCCGCACGTCCAGCATCACCTCGCGGTGGGGCTGGCTGGCGCGTGACTCGTCCACCGCGCCGCGCACCACGTCGAACAGGTCGCACCGCGAGCGCACCACCGGCAGCCCCGCGCCCAGCCGGGCCCGGGCGAAGTCCAGCAACTGGCGGATCATCCGCTCCATGCGCTCCGCGCTGGTGAGGATTCTCTCGGTGAAGACGCGCTGGCGGTCGGACAGCTCGCCCTGGCGCTGGAGCTGCTGCGCGGACATGGACAGCGCGTTGAGCGGGTTGCGCAGGTCGTGGCCCAGGATGCCGATGAACTGCTCGCGGAAGTCCTCCGC
This sequence comes from Corallococcus aberystwythensis, assembly GCF_003612165.1. Taxonomy (GTDB): domain Bacteria; phylum Myxococcota; class Myxococcia; order Myxococcales; family Myxococcaceae; genus Corallococcus; species Corallococcus aberystwythensis. The sequence continues at coordinate 41,267 of NZ_RAWK01000034.1, forward strand.
GTTGCGCAGCTCCGTGACGTCCTGGCCGGTGGCGATGACCGCCTCCACCGCGCCCGTGGGGCCGGTGGCCGGCGACATCGTGTACTCGAAGTGCCGCGGGCCCAGGTCCGAGGACAGGGTGACGCGGCCGCGCTGCACCTGGCCCGTGCGCCGCGCCGCGTCCAGCGCCTTCGCATAGGACTCCAGCTGCGGATCCATCACGCGCAGGGCGTCCATGTTCCTGCCCGGCACGTGCACGTGGTGCGAGCCGCGCGACGCGGCCACCGCCTGGTTGGCGTAGATGAGCGTCCCGTCCCCGTCATAGAGCGCGATGGGGTCCGCCGCCGCGCCCATGGCCAGCTCCAGCAGGCGGCGCTGCTGCTGCACCTGGTCGGAGAGGACGCGCACCTCGCGCTCGGCGCGGCGCAGGCGCAGGAGCGCGTGCACCTGGGCCACCAGCTCCTCCGGATCCACCGGCGCCACGAGGTACGCGTCCGCGCCGTGCTCCAGCCCCTGCGCCCGGTCCGCGGGGCCCACCGCCTGCGCGGACAGGTGCAGCACCAGCGCGTTGCGCGTGCGCGGGGAGGCCTTCAAACGCCGGCACACCTCCAGGCCGCTCATGTCCGGCAGGCGGACATCCAGGATGACCAGGTCGGTCTGCTCGTCCGCGAGCTTCAGTGTCTCCGCGCCCGTGCCCGCTTCCAGGACCTGGAAGCCCGCCAGGGACAGCACGCGGGACGTGACGTAGCGGCTGGCCAGGTCGTCGTTGACGTTGAGGATGATGGGTGCGGAAGGCATGCGTGCTCGGTGAAGCCCTGGCCCTCCTTCGTAATGGTTGGCACCGGGCGCGCCAAGTGTCGCGCGTGAGAAAATGTCTTCTCCGGAGGAACAGCCAGGGGACCAGGCGCCCAGTGCCGCTCGCTGGACGACAGGGCAACTCCCGCCCTGCCGCATTTCGCGATAGGGATGAGTCCCATGCGCCCTCCCTGCCGCCCGCTCCCCGCTGATGGCCGCTTCCTCCAGGCCGTGGGGCCCACGCCGCTCGTGCCCGTGCGGCTGGACCCGGAAGGTCCCACCATCTGGTGCAAGCTGGAGTTCCTCAACCCCAGTGGGTCCACCAAGGACCGCATCGCCCGGTACATGCTGGAGAAGGCGTGGCGGCTGGGCGAACTGTGCCCGGGCGGCGACGTGGTGGAGGCGTCCAGCGGCTCCACCAGCATCGCGATGGCGCTGGCGAGCGCGCAGATGGGGTGCCGTTTCACGGCGGTGATGCCGGAGGGCGTGACGGAGGAGCGGCTCATCGCCATCCGCGCCTACGGCGGCGAGGTGGAGCTGGTGCCGCGCGCGGAGGGCATCCGGGGTGCCATCGCGCGGGCGGCGGCCCTGGCGAAGGAGCGCGGCGGCTACGCGCCCCGCCAGTTCGAGAATCCGGACAACGCGGAGGCACACCGCGTCTGGACGGGGCAGGAAATCCTGGCGCAGGTCCCGGGCGGGCTGGTGCACGGCGTGGTGAGCGGCGTGGGCACGGGCGGCACCATCGTGGGGCTGTTCCAGGCGTTCGCGGAAGCGGGCTGTCCGGTGACGCCCTTCGTGGCGCGTCCCATCGCGGGGCTGGGCTGCGACATTGAATGTTGCAGCTTCAGCGCGCGCGTGCCGGGTGTGGTGGACGGCCTGTCGAAGCTGTACCGCGAGGCGGACATGCCGGGCCGCGTGGAGCTGGACATCTCGGATGACCTGGCCATGCGCACCGCGCGGGCGCTCATCCGCCGGGGCTTCCCGGTGGGCCCGTCCTCCGGCCTCAACTACGCGGCGGCGGTGGAGGCGGCGAAGCAGCTGGGCCCGCAGGCCCAGGTGGTGACGGTGTTCCCGGACCGCATGGAGCGCTACTTCTCCACGGAGCTGGTGCAGCCCCGGCCCGCGCCCGCCGCCACGCCCAAGGCTGGCTGACGCCTCAGGTGCGCATGCGCACGCGCGTCTCGTGCACCGTGTCCGGAGGCGGAGCGGTGCGCTCGCGCTCCTGGGCGCGCATCAGGCGCAGGATGCTGGGCCCCAGGACGTCGATCTCCGTGGAGGCGTAGGCCTCCGTGCCGAAGCGGCGGATGGAGTCCGTCTGCTTCTCCAGGATGCGCACGTCCTGCCCGAAGATGTGCAGGCCCACCGGCAGCACGAAGGGCACCGCGGCCTTGAGCAGCCAGCGCGGCACGGGCAGCTTCACCGTCACCACCGCGTACACGAGCGTGTCCCAGTCACTCACCGGCGTCATGGCGGAGTTGACCAGGATGTGGCTCTTCTCCCCGATGCGGTACTCCACCTGCGCGATGGAGGGCATCAGGAAGCGGTCGAAGTGCTGCACCACCCCGCCGCCCGGCGCGAGCAGCCTCCCCACGAGCCCCTTGGGCGCGGGCTCGCCCAGGTACTCCGCCTCCACGCGGTCCGCGCTCCTGCGCACCACCACGTCGATTTCGTTCTTCTTCTCCGCGGTGCGGAACAGGCCGCCGTGGAGGAAGGCCGTGTGCGGCACATCCAGCGTGTTCTCCAGCACCGCGTGCAGCGACCCGGGCGCGCGCAGCACCCGGCGCACGGTGGTGTAGTCCGCCGCGTCCAGCAGCGGGAAGCGGAAGGGCTCCGTCGTGGGCTCCACGCCGGGCGTGGAGTAGACCCAGACGAAGCCGTCCTGCTCCCGCGTCGCGTGGGACGAGGCGCAGCGGGAGCGGGCCTCGGGCTCCCCCACCAGGCCGGGGATGAGCCGGCACTGGCCCCCGCTGTCGAAGCGCCAGCCGTGGTAGCCGCACTCCAGCTGTCCGTTCTTCACGCGCCCCAGGGACAGGGGCACGTTGCGGTGCGGGCAGCGGTCCACCAGGGCGCCGGGCTTGCCGCCCTCCCCCCGGAAGAGCACCAGGGGCGTGCCCTGCAGCGTGCGCGCGAGCGGGGTGGCCCCCAGCTCGCGCGACGTGCAGAGGATGAACCAGGAGTGGGGAAGCCGGACGACGGAGATGTGACTGGGGGACGCACCAGGGGCGCGTCCCTCCTCGCGGGCATTCATGCGCCCAGTCTAATGGGCCCGGGCCTCCGTGCACGCCCCCTTCAGGCGGGCAGGTCGGCGGCGCGCTGGGCGGCCTCCGGGTTGATGGGCTGGGGCATCACCCCGCCGCTCATCCTCCGGCAGGACTCCTCGCAGCGGCGGCACGCCTCCGCGCAGGCCTTCATCATCGCGTCGTTGCCCATCTGCTCGCAGAGGGTCGCGCAGGCGGCACACACCTCCGCGCAGGCGAAGCAGGTGCGCGAGTGCATGTCGGAGCCGCGCATGATGAAGCGCGCGCTCGTCTCGCAGATGTCCGCGCAGTCCATCAGCATCCGGAGGAGCTTCGGCTCGGCGTGCTTGCCTCCCCGCTTCAGACAGTCCGCCAGCGTCTCCATGCAGATGCGGTGACAGGCCATGCAGTTGTCGATGCACTCGCGCATCTCGTTGTTGCCGCGCATCACGTCGGCGTTCGCCATGAGGGCTTCCTTTCGGACCGTTGAACTTCGAGCCTCAGGGTGGGCACGCGCGGGACGGCCACCATCCCGCCCCGCGCGGCCGGCTGGCCGACAGCCCCGGACTAGAACTTCAGCCGCCGCAACCGCAGGGCGTTGCCGATGACGGATACGGACGAAAGGCTCATCGCCGCGCTCGCGAACAGCGGGCTCAGGAGCAGCCCGAGGACGGGGTACAGCACGCCCGCCGCCAGCGGCACGCCCAGCAGGTTGTAGACGAAGGCGAAGAAGAGGTTCTGCCGGATGTTGCGCAGCACGGCCTGGCTCAACCCGCGCGCCCGCGCGATGCCCCGCAGGTCGCCCTTCACCAGCGTCACGCCCGCGCTCTCCATGGCGATGTCCGTGCCCGTCCCCATGGCGATGCCCACGTCCGCCCGCGCCAGCGCCGGAGCGTCGTTCACGCCGTCGCCCGCCATGGCCACCACGCGCCCCCGGGCTTGCAGCGCCTTCACCGCGTCGCCCTTCGCGTCCGGCTGCACGCCGGCAATCACCTCCGTGATGCCCAGCCTGCGCGCCACCGCGTGCGCCGTCGTCGGGCTGTCGCCGGTGAGCATCACCACGCGCAGGCCCTCCGCCCTGAGCTGGGACAGGGCCTCCGGCGTGGATGGCTTCACCGGATCCTCCACGCCCAGGAGCCCCGCCGCGCGGCCGTCCACCGACACCAGGACCACCGTCTGGCCCTCCTGGCGCAGCGCCTCCGCGCGCTCCGTCAGGGACTCCACCTCCACGCCCAGGCTCCGCATCAGCGCCGCGTTGCCCAGCGCGATGTCGCGTCCCTCCACGCGGCCCCGGACGCCCTGCCCTGGCACGGACTGGAAGCCCTCCACTCCTCCGGGGGATACGCCCCGCTCCTTCGCGCCCGCGACCAGGGCGGTGGCCAGCGGGTGTTCGCTGCCGCGCTCCAGGCTCGCGGCCTGGCACAGGAGCACGGACGCGTCCACGCCCGGCACGGGCTCCACCGTCACGAGGCGCGGCTTGCCTTCCGTGAGCGTGCCCGTCTTGTCCACCACCAGCGTGTCCACCGCCGCCATCCGCTCCAGCGCCGCCGCGTCGCGGATGAGCACGCCCATGCGCGCGCCCTGCCCCGTCCCCACCATCACGGACATGGGCGTGGCCAGGCCCAGCGCGCACGGGCAGGCGATGATGAGCACCGCCACCGCGTTCACCAGCGCGTGCGCGAGCCTCGGCTCCGGTCCCCACACGGCCCAGACGACCGCGGTCACTCCCGCAACCGCGATGACCGCGGGCACGAAGATGCCGGCCACGCGGTCCGCCAGCCGCTGGATGGGCGCACGCGTGCGCTGCGCCTCGGCCACGCGCTGGACGATGCGCGACAGGAGCGTGTCCTGTCCCACGCGCTCCGCGCGCATCACCAGCGTCCCGGTGCCATTCACCGTGCCGCCCGTCACCTTCGCGCCGGGCCCCTTCTCCACCGGCATGGGCTCTCCGGTGACGAGCGACTCATCCACCGCGCTCGCGCCCTCCAGCACCTCGCCGTCCACCGGCACCTTCTCCCCGGGGCGCACGCGCAGGCGCCACCCCACGAGCACCTGGGACAGCGGCACGTCCTCCTCGTGGCCGTCGTCCGCGATGTGCCTCGCCATGGCGGGGGCCAGCGACAGGAGGGCCCGCAGCGCGCCGGACGTCGCGTGGCGGGCGCGCAGCTCCAGCACCTGCCCCAGCGCCACCAGCGTGAGGATGATGGCCGCGGCCTCGTAGTACACGGGCGCGGCGCCGCCGTGCCCCGTGCGCGCGCCTTGCGGCAACAGGTGCGGGAACAGCGTGGCCCCCACGCTGAAGACGTACGCCGCGCCCGCGCCCAGCGCGATGAGCGTGAACATGTTCAGGTGCCGGTTCCGCACCGACGCCCAACCCCGCTGGAAGAACGGCGCCCCCACCCACAGCACCACCGGCGTCGCCAGCACGAACTGCGCCCACACGAGCGCCAGGGGCGACAGCGTCAGCCGCACCGGCAACATGTCCGACATGCCCAGCAGCATCAGCGGCACGCTCAGCACCAGCCCCACCCAGAACCGCTGTGTCATCGAGCGCAGCTCGGGGTCTGGCGGTTCCTCCACCGTCACCGTGCGCGGCTCCAGCGCCATGCCGCACTTCGGGCAGGCGCCCGGCCCGTCGCTCACCACCTCCGGGTGCATCGGGCAGGTGTATTCGACGCGCGTCTGGAGGGCCGGCGGCGCTTCGGGCTCCAGCGCCATGCCGCACTTCGGGCAGGCCCCCGGCGCGTGCTCACGCACCTCCGGATCCATGGGGCACACGTAGACGGCGCCCGGCGCGGCGGGCGGTGGCGGGGTCCGGGGCTGGAGGAAGTGCCCGGGGTCCGCCTGGAAGCGCTGGCGGCACTTCGGGCCGCAGAAGAACCAGGTGTGGCC
>NZ_RAWK01000350.1 GCF_003612165.1 Corallococcus aberystwythensis
CACCATCCCCGCCGCCCTCCTCGCCAATGCTTCGCCCATCCAACCAGATGGGTCTGACATGGACGCGAGCGGCCACCCTGCTGAGCCAGCGCGCCCGGGGCCGAAGCGGCGCGAACTGGTCCGACAGTCGGACCAGTTGGGCGGCGTCGCCTCCGGCAGAGCCCCCTGCCTGGGACTGACTTGGCGGTCCGACAGTCGGACCTGTTGGGCGGCGTCGCTCCCGGCAGGCGCCTCTGCCTGTGGTTGCCTTGGTGGTCCGACAGTTGGACCAGTTGGGCGACGTCGCTCCCGGCAGAGCCCCTTGCCTGTGGTTGCCTTGGCGGTCTGACAGTCGGACTGGTTGGGCGACGGCGCTTCCTGCAGGGCGGCTCTGCCTGTGGCTGCCTTGGTAGTCCGACAGTCGGACCAGTTGGGCGACGTCGGTCCTGGCAGGCGCCTCTGCCGTGGACCCTCCTGGCTTCCGCTCAAGCACGCCGTCGCGGCCCATCGCTGCGCTCCGCGAGGCGCGTGGCCTCGCGGAGAGTTCCCGGTCGCAGGATGGAGCGACGAACTGCAGGTGGCCTGCTTAGTGCGATGCCGCACGCAAGCGCGGCGGCACGTGGGGGCCGAAGACGGGCGGCTCCTCCGACAGCAGAACCTTGGGAGCGCGCTTCAGCGGCGAGAGGCCCATCCAGCGGTTGAGGGTGGCCTTGGCCTCCGCCTGCTGCGGATCGGCGAGTTGGCTGATGCGCGAGCCGTGGTTTCCGCCCGCCACCGTGTACAGGTAGGAGTCCTGCGCGTCGCCCAGCTCGTAGGCCGCCGCCGTCCACGGGTCGTAGCTGCCGTAGATGAACATCAGTCGCTGCCCCTGCGTGGATACCCAGTTCTGGATGTCCGGCATGGCCTGCGGGCGGAAGACGAACGGGATGCCCGGCGGCGAGTACACCTCGCCAGTGTCGGTGTCCGGGAAGTGGATGAGCGAGCCCAGGTGCTTCTCGTAGGGCTGGGGCCAGCCCAGCTCCGCCGCGGCCTGGTAGTAGTAGGCGGCGTACGGCGTGATGCCCTGGTCCGAGAAGGAATTGATGCCGACCTCGTAGTCCATCGCGTCGAACAGCTCCTGATCCGTCGCGGTGGTCTCGGGGATGTTCGCGGTGCAGCGCGCCGCGGTGTCGTACTGCCAGAAGGCGAAGTAGGTCTCGATGACGGCGTGCTCCAGCGCCAGTTCCCGGCCCAGCTGCGAATACGTCAGGCCATTGTCCTGGGCGTAGGCATCCACGAGGGAAAGCATCTGCTCCCGGCGCGAGAGCACCTCGTGCTGGAAGGCCCACAGCCGCTCGCGGCAGGCACGCTGCGCGTCCCCGCCCACGCTGTCCTGGAACGTCACGAAGCGCTCGTCGTTGCGCAGGGCAATGGGCGCCACGTACGCCACGGTGGCGTCCACGTCATTGGGGTAGAAGCGGCGGAAGAACACCACCGTCTCTCCGCCCTTGCTGCCGCCGGTGGACACCCACTTGCCCGTGTAGATGGGCTTGAACGCCTGGGTGAGCCGGTGGAAGTCATCCGCGGACTGGCGGATGGTGAGGTGGCTCCAGTCCGCGGGCTCCGGGATGCTGGGCGGGAAGAAGCGGTGCTCCACCGCGAGCTGGTTCGCGGACAGCAACTGCGTAGGCTCACTGCGCCCGACGCCGGTGGAGACGTTGTAGCCGCTGGTGGAGAGCACCATCGGGCTGGCGTCCGCCTTGTGCAGCAGCGTCACTCGCTGCTCGAAGCGCTGGCACTCCGGGTGGGCGTGATCCGCCGGCTGGTTGTACCTCAGGATGAAGAAGCGGTAGCCGGCGGGGACGTTGCCGCCAGTCCGGTCCTGGTCCACGGTGAGGCCCGGGATGGCCTCCAGCCGGACCCGGATGTCCAGCGACGTGTCGCCGATGACGCTCAGGTCCGGCGTCTGATCCACCCAGCCGCTCGGCGTGCACGCCACCGTGCCGCCGTCGGTGCCCGCGTCCTCCGAGCCGGTGCCCGCGTCCGGGTCCGTGCCCGCGTCCGCATCGGTGCCCGCATCGGCGTTGGTGCCTGCATCGGCCTCCTCGCCGGAGCCTGCGTCCGAGCCAGCGTCCACGATCTGGGTGCCGCTGTCGGGGCGCGGGTCGTCAGAGTCGTCATCGACACAGCCGACCGGGCCTCCAAGCACGGCCAGCAGGGGAAGGGCCAACAACAGACGGGGGAAGCCAGCAACGCGAGCCATGCAGTCTCCAGGGAATGGCCGACATCCTAGGGCAGGACGCTGTCACGGCGCTCTCAGCCACACGCTTTGTCCAACCTTCGGCGGCCAGGACGGCTGCCCGCTTGAGTCCACCCCTCGCGCAGGGTAGCCACCTCCAGTCACGTCTTCCCGGAGCCCCCCATGAAGCCCCTGCTGCTGGCCGCCGTCCTCGCCGCCGCGCCCGCCACCCCGCCCACGTCTCCGGCGCCCGACGCCGGGCTCGCGCAGGCCGCGCAGCCCAGCCTCACCGTGCCCGGGGGCAAGTTCCTCCGCGCCCGCTCCGGCAACACCGCCGTCGCCCAGATGTTCGCGCCGGGCATCGCGGAGCTGTCCCTGGCGGAGAAGCGCGTGGCGTGGTCCCTGACGCTCGCGGCGCACGCGGGCGAGGACATCGCGTTGGATCAGCTCGGCTGGAAGCTGGTGCCGGCGAAGCAGCTGCTGGAAGGCGTCTGGCTCTTCGGCCGGGATGCGCAGAGCGCCGCGTCCGGCTTCGACGCGAAGCTGGCGGACTACCTGCTGCGCTTCTACGGACACAGCGGCAACCACGACAGCACCACCGGCCAGAAGTTCGTCCCGGGCTTCACCGCGGAGCAGCTCGCCGCTGGCGCCTCGCGCGCCCTCAAGGCCGGCGCGCCCTGGACGGTGAAGGACGACGCCGCGCTCCAGGGCTGGCTCCTGGAAGTGAAGCCCACCCTCTTCGACGCGAGCTTCGAGCCGCAGCTCACCTCCAAGGCCCCGCCGCCGGGACAGGACCTCCTCACCGCGTCCTCCAACACCGCCTATGGCCCCGGCGTGACGGAGAAGGACCTGGTGGGCTTCACGGAGAAGTACCCGCTCAACTCGCGCGTGGTGAAGCAGGGCGGCAAGCTCACGGAGCAGGTGTTCCGCGCGGGCACGCCGGACGGCAAGGTGAAGCCGGGCCTGTACGCGAAGGAACTCTCGCGCGTCATCGCGCACCTCCAGGAGGCGATGAAGTCCGCGGAGCCCGCGCAGAAGGCCGCGCTGGGCAAGCTGGTGCGCTACTTCCAGACGGGCAGCCCCAAGGACTGGGACGCGTACAACATCGCGTGGCTCAAGGTGGACCCGAAGGTGGACGCCAACCTGGGCTTCATCGAGACGTACGTCGACCCGCGCGGCCACAAAGGACAGTGGGAGGCGCTGGTCAACTACCGCGACACGCAGGAGAACCAGATCATGGTGCTCATGGGCCAGAAGGCCCAGTACTTCGAGGACCGCCTGCCCTGGCCAGAGAAGTACCGCCGCAAGAAGGTCGCGCTGCCGGTGGCCAAGGCCATCAACCTCATCACGTCCAACCCGGAGCCGCCCGCGGGCATCAACCTGCCCAACGAGCAGCACATCCGGGAGAAGTACGGCAGCAAGAGCGTGATGATCACCAACGTCATGGACGCCGCCTCCGCCGTGACGCGGCTGCCCCTGGCGCTGGAGTTCTCCCGCACGGCGGAGGACCGCGAGGAGGCCCGGAAGTACTCCGTCACCGCGCGCAAGTGGCTGGTGGCCTTCCATGAAGTGCTGGGCCACGCCTCCGGTCAGGTGGACGCGAAGCTCAAGGGCCAGTCACCGTCCGTCTTCCTCAAGGAGTACGACAACACGCTGGAGGAGGCGCGCGCGGACCTGGTCGCGCTGTGGCACGCGTTCGACCCGGCGCTCGCGGAGCTGTCCGCTGAACACGAAGCCATCGCGCGGCAGATGTACCGCGACTTCCTGGTGGAGGGGCTCACCAACCTGCGCCGCGTGGAGACGGGCAACGCGTTCGAGGAGGACCACCAGCGCGGCCACCACATGACGGTGACGTTCCTGGAGGAGAAGGGCGTGGTGAAGCCGGTGGTGGAGAACGGCCGCACGTACCTCACGGTGCCGGACTACTCGAAGATGCGCGAGGCGGTGGGCGAGCTGCTCTCGCAGTTGATGGTCATCAAGGCCACCGGTGACTACGAGGGCATCCGCGCGCTGGTGCAAGAGAAGGGCATCCACTTCGACCCGAAGCTGCGCGACGAGGTCGCCCGCCGGGTGAAGGCCGTGGACGTGCCCACGGTGCTGCTGCTCAATTCGCCGCGCGTGGTGCCGGTGCTGGACGCGAAGGGGGAGCTGGTGGACCTGAAGGAGGACACCACCCAGGCCTTCGTGGACCAGCACCTGGAGCGCAGCCTGCTGGGCCGGCTGTCTCCCGCGGAGGCCCGCCGCGTCGCCGCGAAGGTGACGGGCTCACCGGACGCGGTGCGCGAGGCGTTCAAGGAACTGGGGCCGGAAACGGCCGCGGCGCCGACTCCCGTGAAGAAGGGAGCGGCGCCGGCGAAGTCCAGGCCCTGAGGAATCCGGGCCGTCAGTGATTGGACGGCGTGTCGGCTTCCTTGATGGGCGTGCCGGACTCCGTGGTGAGCACGACGCGCTGGGTTCCCGGCGGCAGCGGCCCGCCCGGAGTGGCCGGGTCGCCCAGCCGGGGGTTGGGCCGGCCGTAGTCGCGCTCGTAGATGCGCACCACGGAGAGGAAGAAGGCGACGATGAGGGGCCCCAGCAGCAGGCCCACCGTGCCGAACGCCGCCAGGCCGCCGAGCAGCGCGAAGAAGATGATGGCGCCGTGCTGGTTCATGCCCTTCTTCGCCAGCAGCGGCTTGACGACGTTGTCCACGAGCCCCACCACGACGACGCCCCAGATGGTCAGGAAGAGCGCGGCCCACGGGTGGCCGCTGAGGAACATCAGGCCCGCGGCGAAGAGCACCACCACCGCGGCGCCCACCGCGGGGATGAGGGCCAGGAAGAAGGTGAGGCCCGCGAAGAACAGCGGCGCGGGCACTCCCACGATGAGGAAGCCGATGAGCGCGGCCACGGCCTGGACGCCCGCGGTGGCCACGGTGGAGACGAGCACCGACACGGAGGTGTTCTTGAACTCGTGCAGGAGTTCCCGCGTCTGTCCGCGCCGGAGGGGCGACACGCTCTCAATCCATTGGACCAGGCGTGCGCCGTCGGTGAGGAAGAAGAAGAGCGCGATGAGCATCATCGTCGTCTGGAGGACGAGCGTGCCCGTGGCCGCCACCGCTCCCGTCACGGCCTTGGCGGCCGTGCCGCCCTGGGTCGTCACCTGCTCCTGGAGCTTCTGGTCGATCTGCTCCTGCTCCAGCGGGAGCCGCTCGATGAGCTTGCTCACGGGGCCCCGGATGCCGCTGGGCATCTTGTCCACCAGGCCCGTCATTCCGTCCTTCTGCACGGTCTGCGTCACGAAGCGCGCGCCCTCGGACACCTCCGCCACGACGAAGGCGGTGAGGCCGCCCAGGGGCAGGAGCAGCGCCAGCAGGATGCCGGTGACGATGAGGCCCGCGGACACGTTGCCGTGGCCGCGCAGCCGCTTCCGCAGCCGTTTGTGCAGGCCATGGAACGTGCCCGCCAGCACCGCCGCCAGGAAGAACGCCTCCGCGAAGGGCCGGATGACCAGGCACAAGAGGAGGATGGACAGGAGGATGAGACCCACGAAGACGCGACGCGCTACCTGATCGGAGGCCATGGCCCTTCAAAATTAGGGAGCCGGACCTGTCGGCGGGAGCCTGCCCGGCTGGGACCGCCCGTGAACATTCCCCTGGGCTTGCCTGCCCGCCTGCTCACCGGACTTGGGAGCGGCGAGGGGGGCGGTAGAGTGCGCGCATGCCGCCTTTCGACTCCGCCCGCTTCACGCTCTGGCTTCCGCAGCTCCTGTGCGCCGTCTTCCTGGCCATCCTCTTCCTGCAGTCCGGCCTGGACAAGGTCGTGGACTGGAAGGGGAACCTGGGATGGCTGACCGGCCACTTCTCCAAGTCGCCCCTGAAGGGCGTGGTGACGCCGATGCTGGCGGTCATCACGCTGATGGAGCTGGCGGCCGGGGCCCTGAGCGCGGCGGGCGCGGTGGCGCTGCTGGTGAACGGCCATCCGTTCCTCGCGTACCTGGGCGCGGTGCTCTCCGCGCTGTCGTTGCTGGCGCTCTTCTTCGGCCAGCGCATGGCGAAGGAGTACGCGGGCGCGGCGGTGCTGGTGCCGTACTTCGTCGTGGCGCTCGCGGGCGTGTACCTGCTGCGGCTGACTTAAGGACGCCGGACCCTCAGAGCACCTTGCGCGAGGGCATGATGGCGTTGGCGGACAGCAGGCCCGCCGCCAGCGCCACCGCGACCATCAGCATGGAGAAGGCCGTGTCCACGCCGGCCACCACGTCGCGCTCCAGCAGCGACGCCAGGCTGCGGAAGCCCACGCTGCCGGGCACGAGCAGCATCAGCCCCGGCACCACGGTGGTGACGGCGGGCCGGTTGCGCAGCCGCGCCAGCGCGTTGCTCCCCATGCCCAGCAGCAGCGCGCCCGCGAAGGCGCCCAGCTGCGGCCCCAGCAGCAGCGCTCCCAGCCGCGCGCCCATGAACGCGGCGGCGCCGGCCAGGGCAATCCACCCCCAGTCACGCGGCCGCGCGCGGAAGAGCACCGCGATGGCGAAGCCCGCCACCACGAGCGCGACGACGGCGGCCCCCGGAGGCATCACCGTGGGCAGGGGGGGCGTGGGCACGGGGGGCAGCAGCGTGCTCACGCGGCTGCCCAGCGCCGCGCCGAAGCCCAGTTGCAGGAACACCAGCGCGGCGTGCGTGAGGCGCGACGTGCCGGAGATGAGGTTGCGCGTGGCCACCTCGTTGACGGCGATGGTGAGCGTGAGCCCCGGCAGCAGGACGATGAGGCCCGCCAGCGTGGCGACCTCGCCGTGCAGCGGGCCGAAGAAGTGGGCCGCGAGCCCCGCGAACGCGGCGGACAGCACGGCCGCCACGGGCTCCAGCACGCGCGCGGTGGTGGGCTGCTTGCGCGTCAGCTGGTCCAGCCCGCCAATGGCCAGGCTGCTGAACCCCGCCACGCCCATCTCCTTCCAGCCGCCGCCAAACAGCAGCGCCGCGGAGGCCCCCGCCAGCATCCAGCAGAGCAGCTGCAGGGCCGGGCCGTAGCGCGGCGGCCGGGCGAGGATGGCCTCCACGCGGGTGGCGCCCTCCGTGGGCGTGAGGCGCCCCTGGATGACGTCGTCCGCGAGCATGTCCAGGAGGATGAGCCGCTCCAGGTCGAAGTCGCCGGGCTCCACGCGGATGAGGCTGGTGCGCAGGTCCTCCGGCGGGCCGAACGAGGCGAAGATGGAGGTGGGCGTGGAGAAGAAGCGGGCCTCCAGGCCCAGCCGCTCGCTCACCCGCATCATCAGGCCCTCCAGACGGTGGGCCGGCGTGCCGTGGCGGTGCAGGGCCTGCCCCAGGCGCAGCACGAAGGCCACCGAGGGGCCGGGCGGCGGGGGAGCGAGCGCGGCGACGAACTCCGGCGGGGCTTCAGCGGTTTCGGGAGGGCGCGTGGACACGGCGGGCGCGCACATGCGCAGAGCCGCCCGGGGGAGTCAAACGGCGCGGGGCCCTCCCGCAAGCCCTGCTGTTCGCTTCAATGTGCGCGGTGCTCCGGGAATCCCCTGCCGTGACGCATCTGATACAGCGGGTGCAACACGGGAGGACGCATGGCGCGCAAGCAACGGACACCCCGGTGGCTGGAGGCCGCGAGGCGCAGGGGACCGGAAGCCCCGGCGGGACCGGGCGCGGACTGGCTGGCGCGAGCCCTGGGCCGGGCCGGCGTGCTGCCCCGGGTTGAAGCCGGGCAGGCGATCCGCGACGGCCGCGTGGAGGTGGACGGCCAGGTGGAGCGCGAGCCGTTCGCGCCCGTGGGGGAGGGGACGCGGGTGCGCGTGGACGGCGTGGAGCACGCCCTGACGCGCCGGGTGCGGGGCCTGATGTTCCACAAGCCCGCGGGGCCGGTGGTGCACGGCTCGGATCCGGAGGGCGTGGGCACCGTCTTCGACAGGCTGCGCGCGGTGCTGCCTCCGGAGCTCCAGGGCTTCGAGTGGTACGCGGTGGGCCGGCTGGACCGGGACACCACGGGGCTCCTGCTCTTCACCAACGATGAACGGCTGGTGCGGCACGTGACGGCGCCGGAGACACACCTGCCCAAGCGGTACGTGGCGCGCGTGGAGGGACCGCCCGCGGAAGCGGCGCTGAAGCGGCTGCGAGAGGGATTGACGCTGGAGGACGGCCCCACGCGTCCGGCGGAAGCGGAGCTCCGCGCGCCCGACGTGGTGGCGCTCACGCTCACGGAGGGACGGCACCACCAGGTGAAGCGGATGCTCGCGGCGGTGGGGCACCCCGTGCTCACGCTGCACCGGGAAGCAGTGGGGCGCGTGGTGCTGGACGTGGCGGAAGGGCGCTGCCGCGAGCTGACGGACGCGGAGGTGGCGGAGGGGCTGGGTTTTTAAAGCCGGGTGAGGACTAGGGGCTGTCCCTGATTAACGCAGCCAGAGAAGCATGGACGCAACGTGCAAGACGGCGAGGTAGCAGGTCGCCGTCTTGTCGTAACGAGTGGCGGCGGCGCGAAAGCGCTTGAGGTCGTGGAAGA
>NZ_RAWK01000351.1 GCF_003612165.1 Corallococcus aberystwythensis
CACGCGTGACCACGCCCGCCCCTCGCACGCCGCGCTCCGCCGCGCCCCCGCCGCCGTACGTCCCCGAGCGCGAAGAGACGAACGCGCCGGCGGACCTCATCGACTGGGGCTTCCTCTTCGACGGGCTGGGCTTCGTGCGCAGGGCCATCTTCCGGCACTGGTTCCTGGGCCTGTGCATCATCGCGGTGATGAGCGGCCTGGGGTCGCTGGCGGCGAAGCTGATGCCGCGCAAGTACCACGTCGAGACGCGGATGCTGACGTACCGCAACCTCATCATCTCCTCGCTGGTGAACCCGGGCCGGTCCATCCCGGTGGAGGCGGATCAGCCCACGCGCGCCGCGTGGGAGATGGTGCTCAGCCGGGGCAACCTCAAGTCCGTCATCAAGAACGCGAAGCTCATCGAGTACTGGGACCACATGCGCTCGCCCATGAGCCGCATGAAGGAGCAGTACCTGAAGAAGGCCCCGCCCCCCATGTCCGACGAGGACAAGGAGGAGGCGCTCATCGCGATGCTGGAGACCAGCCTCAACGTGATGGCGGAGGGCGGCAGCGGCACGGTCACCATCGGGGTGGACTGGGGCGACCCGCAGATGGCCTTCAACATCGTGGAGGCCGCGTCCCAGAACTTCCTGGACATGCGCCACGAGTCGGAGATGGGCGCCATCTCCGAGTCCGTGAACATCCTCCAGGGCCAGGTGGCCAACGAGGCCGCGAACATCAAGCAGGCCATCAACGACCTGGAGCGCGCGGTGAAGCAGGCGGACGCGCGCCGCAAGAAGAAGGAAGCGGACCCCAAGCAGGCCAGCGCGCGGCAGGCGCTCCTGCAGACGGACCACGCGCTCGCGCAGCTGAAGTTCCTGGTGCAGGCCAAGCGCCGCGCCATCCGCGACGTGGAGGAGTTCCGCAGCCGCCGCCTCACGGAGCTGCGCGCGCAGCTGGCGGAGCAGCGCGTCGTCTTCTCCCCGCAGCACCCGGTGATCGTGGATCTGGAGCAGCGCGTGGCGACGATGCAGGCGGACTCGCCGCAGCTGACCTCGCTGCGCTCCGAGGAGCAGTCGCTCATCCAGGAGTACCTGCGCATGGGCGGCACGGACGTGGACTCCGCGACGGAGGGCTCCAGCCTGGCGGGCTTCGGCGGCCCGATGGCGGGCGCGATGCTGGGCACGCCGGATGATCCGGAGGTGGCGGTGGCCACGGACCGGATGCGCATGGTGGTGATGCGGCACCAGGAGAAGCTGCGCCGGTTGGACCAGGCGCAGACGGAGCTGGAGATCTCCAAGGTGTCCATGAAGCACCGCTACAGCGTGCTGCTCCCGGCGCTCTTCCCGGAGAAGCCGTCCAAGCCGAACCCGAAGCTCATCGCCATCGCGGGCGTGGTGGGCGGGGTGGCGCTGGCGGTGTTCGCGGCGGTGGCGCTGGACATCCTGCGCCGCCGGGTCCTGGAGAAGTGGCAGGTGGAGCGGCTGCTCAAGCTGCCCGTGCTGGCGGAGCTGGAACGCCGCTGAAGGTTCGTGCGCTCGGCCGTCCATGAAGATGGCGCGAGCGCGGGGGTGACACTGTCGTGACGGTCTGGACCTGGGTGGACGTGGCGCTGTGCGTGGGACTCCTGCCGGTGGTGGTGGGCTGCGGCTACCTGCTGCTCCTGACGCTGTTGTCGGGGCGCAAGGCGGCGCCGGCGCCGCCGTCTCCCGAGGCGAGGAAGTTCGACATCATCATCCCCTCGCACAACGAGGAGCTGGGCATTGCCCGGACGGTGGCGAACCTGTCCGCGGTGGACTACCCGGCGCACCTGCGGCGCATCCTCGTGGTGGCGGACAACTGCTCCGACGCGACGGCGGAGAAGGCGCGCGAGGCGGGCGCCACGGTGCTGGAGCGCCAGGACGCGGAGAAGCGCGGCAAGGGCTACGCGCTGGCGCACGCCTTCGAGCGCAGCCTGCGTGACGGCTTCGCGGACGCGGTGGTGGTGGTGGACGCGGACACGGTGGTGTCCGCGAACCTGCTGCACGCGTTCTCGCGCCGGCTGGAGGACGGGGCGCACGGCGTGCAGGCGCACTACGGCGTGATGAACCCCACGGCGTCGTGGCGCACGCGGCTGATGACCATCGCGCTGGGCATGTTCCACCGCGTGCGCTCCATGGGGCGCGAGCGGCTGGGCGTGTCCTGCGGCCTGCGCGGCAACGGCATGTGCTTCACGCACGCGGTGATGAAGCAGGTGCCGCACGACGCGTTCAGCGTGGTGGAGGACCTGGAGTACGGCATCCGCCTGGCGCGCGCGGGGCACCGCGTGCACTACGCCTGGGAGGCGGAGGTGCTGGGCGAGATGGTGACGGCGGAGAAGCAGAGCCGTTCGCAGCGCCAGCGCTGGGAGGGTGGCCGCGCGCAGATGCGCAAGCTGCACGGGTGGCCGCTCTTGAGCGACGCGCTGAAGCAGAAGAGCGGACTGCTGCTGGACCTGTCCATGGACGTGCTGGTGCCGCCCCTGAGCCAGCTGGCGCTGGCGACGGTGGCGGGCTCGGTGCTGGCGGCCGGGGTGGTGTGGCTGTCCGGTGGCACGGCGGTGGCCGCGTCCGCGCTGGCGTCGTTCGGCATGATGTCGCTGGCGCTGTACGTGCTGCGCGGCTGGTGGGTGTCCGGCGTGGGCCCGCGTGGCCTGCTGGACCTGGCGTGGGCGCCCATCTACGTGGTGTGGAAGGTGTGGCTGATGGTGCGCGGCCCCGGCGCGGAGAAGCGCGGCGAGTGGGTGCGCACCACGCGTGAGGCGGAGCGGCGGTAGCTCAGCGCCCCGGCGCGGGCCGCTTCGACGGCTTGCGCTTCACGGCGGGCGTGGCCCCCAGCGACGCCTGGATGGGGCACACGGTGTCCGGGGGGCAGAAGCCCTCGGCCATCAGGGTGGTGATGGCGCGGCGCATGCGGCGCAGGTCGTCGATGCGCGTGTCGATGGCCTGGACCTTCGCCTCCGCGAAGCGGGCCACGTCGCGGGTGGGGGTGCCGCGCCGGTCCGTGAGGGCCAGGACGGCGGACACCTCCTTCAGCGTGAAGCCCAGCTCCTGCGAGCGGCGGATGAAGCGCACGCGGATGGCGGCTTCGGGTCCGTAGAGGCGCTGGCCGCTCTCGCTGCGGTCCATGGGTAAGAGCAGCTTGCGGCGCTCGTAGAAGCGCAGCGTGGACAGCTTCACGCCGGATTCACGCGCGAGCGCGCCGATGCGCAGGGGAGTCACTTCAACGGGCCGTCGCGGGGATGCCACCACGCCACCTCCTGGCGCCAAGGATGGCACCGCCCTGGGCGAACATCCACGCCAGCTCCAGCACGAGGAACCCCACGAGCACCCGCGTCGCACCCTGCGTGAGCGCCCACGCCATCCACGTGGAGAACAGCGCCCGGCCCGCCGTGTCGGCGGCGCCGTTGAACGCGGTGGGATGGAAGAGCCGCACGACGGACCACAGCGTCACGATGGTGCCGAAGAGGGCCACGAAGAACAGGTGCGAGGACGTGAACGCGGGGAGCGGCTCACCGCCCAGCCCCAGCGCCTGGTGCACGGACCGGAGGTTGGAAAGCACCACCTCCGCGGTCCACGGCGTGGCGAAGGGGACGGTGACGACGAAGTCATACAGCGCGCTGGCGAAGACGACGCGGCGAAGCAGGGACGGTTCAGGGTTCATGCGAAGGACGCTAACCCCTGCACCTTGGTGCAGAGGCAAGGGCCTCCGTTCAGGTCCCTGTCGCGGCAGCCGCCACCCGCCGCCGTGCGCCGAGCAGGAGCGCACCCTGTACGAACATCCCCGCCGCCTCCATCACGAGGAACGCGCCAAGCACCTGCGTCGCCCCCTGCATGAGCGCCAACACCATCCATGAGGCGACGAGCCCCCGGCCCACCGTGTCGATGGCGCCATGCAGCGCGGTGGGCTGGAGGATGCGGACCAGCGCCCAGATGACAGCGAGCACGCCGAAGAGGGCCACGAAGAACAGGTGCACGGACGCGAAGGCCGGCATGGCCTCGCCTCCCAGTGCCAGGCCTTCGTGCACCCACCGCATGACGCCCAGCATCGCGCCCGCCGTCCACGGCGTGGCGAACGGCAACGTGACGACCAGGTCGTAGACCGCGAAGCCACGGACGGCGCGCTGAAGCAGGGAGGGGCTCATGCCGGGAACACTATCCCGGCCGTGTGACCTGGACCTCAGTCCGCCAGCGGCATGCCGAAGTCCGGCTGGCCGCGCTCTCCGGACACCCAGCGGTACACCTCCAGCACCTGCTCCGCCTTCGCCTTCCAGGTGAAGTGCTTGAAGATGCGCGCCCGCGCGCGCTCGCCCATGGGGCCAATCACGGACGGATCCGCGACCAGCTTCTCCAGCACTCCGCGCACGCGCTCGACAATCTCCTGCGGCGTGCCCATGGGAATCGCGAAGCCCGTGGCCGGGCTGACAATCTCACCCGGACCGCCGTAGTCCATCACGATGGGCACCAGCCCCAGCGCCATGGCCTCCGCCACCACCGCGCCGCCGAACTCGCGCACGCTGGGGAAGCCGAAGAGGTGGTTCTTCGACAGGCGGCCCTGCAGCTCCTGGTGCTTCACCCAGCCGGCGAACGTCACCCCGTTCTCCAGCCCGCTCTTCGCCACCTGCGCGCGCAGGTTCTGCATCTCCGCGCCGTCGCCGATGAGCTCCACCTGCACCTTGCCCTCGCGCACCAGCGGCGCCGCCGCGTCGATGAGCATCGCCATGCCCTTGTACGGCACGAAGCGCCCCACGAACGCCACCCGCAGCGGCTCCCCGGCCTTCGGCGGCTCCGCCTTGGACGTGCCGAAGCGGCGCACGTCGATGGCGTTCTCCGGGATGTAGACCACCTTGTCCTGGTACTCCTGGGACAGCTGCGCGCGCGTCGCCCGCGAGCCCATCATCAGCGCGGACGCGTTCTGCCGCGTCGACTTGTAGAAGGGCATCAGCTTGTAGACGTCCCGGATGTAGCTCAGCCACTCGCGCTCACGCACGCGCGCGTCCCCGAAGCCCTTGGGCCACGGCAGGCCGCCGTTCATGGGGCCCATGATGAAGGGCACCCCGGCGTCCGCGCACCGCGCCGCCAGCGTGCTGGGCGTCGTGGGGCTGATGGGCGTGTAGCGGTGCACCACGTCGAATTCCTTCGCGCGGATGCGGTCCCCGAAGCGCCGCCAGAGCAGCTCCTCGAAGTAGTAGTACGGCAGCACGCTCAGCGCCGTGGCCGTCGTCCAGCCCACGCCCGCCTTGCCGCGCAGCACTTCGCCCACCTTCTCCAGCGGGCGCTCCACCGGCGTGGAGTCCAGCGCGGTGAAGTCCCTCCCCTCCACCAGGCCCTGCTTGAGGATGTTCTCGCGGTTTCGGACCTGGGTGACCAGGTGCACGTCCGCCACCTCGGCGAGCGCCCTTGCCAGGGACCAGCCTTCCAGGGGAACGCTCACCCAGTCAGGGTTGCACAGCTCAGCAATCAGGAGGACGCGGGGTCGGGAGCCAGCCATACGGCATCCGCATCTATCCCAACCCGGCCCCGGGATATAGCCTCCCTCTCCGCTCCGATGGCCTCTGAACCTTCCCGCGCCGCCTGGCTCCAGTACATCGTCATGGTCGTGGGCCTGGGAGCCGTCACCCTGGGCGCGGCCGCCGTGGGTAACGGGGACCCCATCGTCACGCTGGCGCCCGTGCTGGCCCTCACCGTGGTGTGGGTCATCCTGAAGGTGCCGCTGCGCTACCTGGCCATCGTGGTGCTCTACCTGGTGCTCGCGGTGGACTACACACCCGAGCGCCCCCAGTCGATGTTCTGGCCGTCGCCGCTGTTCCCCCTGGGGAAGCTGCTGTTCACCCAGATGCACGAACTGGTGGGCATTGGCGCCCTGCGCTTCCCGCTCATCGACGGGCTCATCGTGGGGTCCATCGGCATTGGCATCTACCGGCGGGCCACGAAGTCCAAGATTGATCCGCCGGTGGTGCCCATCCCCCGGCCGCTGGCGGTGGTGCTGGCGATTTCGTTCTTCTCCATCATGTGGATGGAGGTGTGGGGCATCGCGCGGGGCGGGGACATCAAGAACTCGCTCTGGCAGTGGCACCAGGCGGCGGTGCTCCCGCTGGTGGCGATGATGTACCAGTACAGCCTGCGCGGGCCGGAGGACTGGCCGCTGGTGGCGAAGACCATCATCCTGGCGGCGCTGACCAAGTCCGCGGTGAGCACCTACTTCGCGCTCGTCATCGTGCCGGCACAGGGGCTGGAGGTGGAGTACACGACCTGCCACTCGGACTCGATGACGTTCATCTTCGCGCTCACCGTGTGCATCACGCGCTGGCTGGAGCGGCCCAAGTCCGGCCATGCCATCCGCGGCATCATCATCATGCTGCTGGTGTTCATCGGGATGTTCTTCAACGACCGCCGGCTCGCGTACGTGAGCCTCGTGGGCGGGCTGGCGGCGGCGTACTTCTTCAACCCGTGGACGCCGCTGAAGAAGGCCCTCACGCGCGGGCTCATCGCGTGCTCGCCGCTGCTGGTCGTGTACTTCCTGGTGGGGTGGAGCTCGAACAGCAGCGTGTTCAAGCCGGTGGCGACCTTCCGCTCCATCATCGAGGGCCAGCACGCCGAAGGAGAGCTGGACTACCGCGACATCGAGAACCTCAACCTCATCGCGACGTGGAACACGAACCCCGTGTTCGGCACGGGCTACGGGCACGAGTTCCTGGAGCCCTACCCGCTGCCCAACATCGCGTTCGTGTTC
This sequence comes from Corallococcus aberystwythensis, assembly GCF_003612165.1. GTDB lineage: Bacteria > Myxococcota > Myxococcia > Myxococcales > Myxococcaceae > Corallococcus > Corallococcus aberystwythensis. The sequence goes on from NZ_RAWK01000351.1 coordinate 6,730, forward strand.
CCCACGTACCGCTTCCACCCGCACAACTCGCTGCTGGGCCTGCTGGCCTTCGGCGGGTGGTTCGGGTTCACGGGCGTGTGGATGTACCTGGTGGTGACGGTGTACCTGGCGGCGCGCTCGTACCACCGCGCGTACGCGGCGGAACACCGGACCGCGTGCCTGGTCATCGTGGGGGTGGTGGCGTCCTACCTGAACCAGGTGTTCGGAGACATGGGCATCATCTCGTACATCTGCACGTTCCAGGTCGCGGTGTGCTCGGTGCTCGCGGGCAAGCTGGCCATGGTGACCGGCGCGTGGCCCTGGCCGCAGCGGGAGAAGGTGCTGGGCCTCACGCGCGCCGCGCCGGAAGAGGCCCCGCCCACGGGCGCGACGGCGGCCTAGCGCGGGCCTAGCGCTGGATGGACAGGATGCGCCACCCGCGCGTGTCGATGGCGTACGTGGCGCTCGCGTCCGTCACGGGCCCGTCGCTGTTGCAGGCGTCCTGCCGGGGCACGAAGCGCACGAACATCACGCCGTCCGGGCCGGGCGCCGACCACACGTCGAAGGAGTCCCGCCGGTAGAGGCACAGCTCGTCCGCGGTCGCGCCCTTGTGCGGCTTGAGGTCCAGCGGGCGGAAGTCGTCCATCGCCAGCTGGGTCGCGGCGGCGACGAGCGCGGGCGTCTGCATGCGCCCCTCCGCGGGCAGGTCCAGGGGGAACTGGAAGCGGGCCGCCTCCTCGGGTGGCGCATGGGGAGGCCGCACCGGGCGCGTGAAGAGCGCACAGGCGCAAAGGGGCAACGCGAGCAGCGCCGCGAGCCCGCGCTTCACGAACAACCCTGACGAACCCTCGCGCCCCATCTAGTCCTCCACGGGCGTGATGAAGCCCGTGTCCTTGTCCGCTTCATGGATGTACCCGATGAGCTTCCACGTCTTGTCCCGCCGCAGGTAGACCTCGCCTGGACGGTTCTCGCCCTTGTACGGGACCAGCTTCGTCACGGTACATCCTGAATCAAATTGGACCCTGAGGGTCCAACGTTGTGACTGACTCCAGCGGTCCTCCTGTGACATTCCCGACGGGAACCAGGGGTGGCTGTGGAAGTCCGCCAGGGTGGAGGGCAGGCCCCGGTCGTCCTTCACGACGCTGGGCACGCTGCAGCTCTTGCGGCGCAGGTCCGCGCCCACCAGCGTCGTGCGTCCCAGGGGCGACGGCCAGCTCGCGTAGTACTCCCCGCCGCCCAGCGAGTAGATGAGCCCGCAGTACTCCTGGCCGTAGTCCCGCTCCTTCGCCCGGTCCAACGCCATCACCGCCGGGCAGAGCTGGTCGATGACCTCGTCCACGTCCTTGGAGGGCTGGATGGCGGGCCACGGCCCCTTCACCCAGACCCGGGCGCCCCGCTGGCCGAAGAGGGTGTCCGTGCCGCTCTGGAAATAGGACGTGCCGGCGCAGCCCGCGAGCAACGCCACGCCCACCGTCCATGCATTCCGTCCGCGCATCCCGTTTCGCCGCTCCCGTGAGGGGAACCGGGAAAGCGCATAGCACGGGCTAAACTACAAAACCAGGATTCAAGGCAAAGCTCACCCGGCCCGTCCGCCCTGCGGCCAGCCCTTGGCCCTCCGCGTCATCCCCGGTGGACAGCCCCTGTCCAAGATGATTGTTTGTTCTCAAATCATCCTGATGGGGAGAGTGCCGTGCGCCGTTTCGTGCCGCCGTGGATGTGGGGGTTGTTGTTGTTGGGACCGGCGGGGGCGTTCGCGCTGGAGGCGGGAGTGGCGCCGGCCGGCTCGGAGCCCCGCTCTCCGCTGCTGGAGCTGCTGCCTCCCGTGTTCTTGCGCCCGCTGTGGGGGCTGGAGGCGTGGCAGTGGCTGGGGCTCGCGGCCGTGGTCGTGGGGGCGTGGGTGCTGGGGCGGCTGGTGGAGGCGGTGACGTT